>JAHYYK010000034.1 GCA_019425005.1 Collinsella sp. | reverse complement strand
TCTACAGGAACGTCTGCGCGCACGGCGAGCGCCTCTTCTCCCACAGGTGCCACGTCGAGATCCCCGATACGGCCTTGCACGCCAAGCTCGGCATCGAGAAGATCGGGCCGGATTACGCTTGCGGCAAGGTGGATGTCTTCTCGGCGGTGATCGCCCTTCGATACCTTCTGCGCGACGACGAGTTCAAGGCGTTCAAGGCGAAGCTCGTCAAGTGCGTTAACGGGTACCTGTCATCGGACGAGAGCATCGGCGAGGAGCGCCTCCTTGGAGCTATGGGCTTCCCGGCCGAATGGAAGAAGATAGCCAGATATAAACTGTGAGCTCGATTTGCCTGAAAGCAAGTCATTGGTCTCAGACGGATTATTGGCGACGGAATCGCGTGCCAAGCCCCTTGCGCGGATGCGGCGTTGCGGCTATCGAGGGCTATGCTAGATACAAGGCTGGAGCCTGTCTGGCGCATTCTTAAGAGGAATCATGCGGATTCTTCTTGATCATGGGCATGGTTGGCGCTGCGATAATGACGGACTTTCTCGTTAAAGGGGTTGGTCCAGCAGTTGAGGCGCCTCTGTTCCCGGGAGCGCTGCTCGTCCAGTGGCTACCTATCCCCGGCAGGATTCCGTGGACGGCTAATCGCAAAGCCTCGCCACCTCGGCGCCGCATCCCGCGCACCGACCCTCGATGAGCGCGCGGCCGTAGTGCATGCGCAGCGTGTAGCCGGGCGCGAACTCCGTCGTGCTGCAGTTATGGCAGAACGCGTTGGCGAGCAGCAGCTTGCGGATGTGCTCGGGGAACTTCCTCCACTCCCGCAACGCCTCGATCTCCGTGATTCCCTTGCCGCGGCGGAACTCGTCTTCTTCCACCTCCTCGGCGACGAACCTGGCGATCATCGCCTCGCTAACGCCGTCGGCCCTCATCTGTCGGGCCATCTCCTCATATTTTGACTCCATGAATTGCCCTCGTTTCTCGCGTGGCTGCCGGTTGGGGGCGGTCAGCTTGCGGTTGGCTACGGCCAGTTTGCGGTCTACTTGGTGGCGAGCACGGACTCGCCATGCAGGTAGGCCCCGCCGCCCACGAGCACCACGGCCTCGGCGTAGGCGCGTAGGGCGTGGGCACCCAGCGCACGAGCTTGTGCACGCCGCGCCGGCTTCTCGAGCCTGCGCGGCGGTGATTATCCCGTACCCGTCGGCTGCGATGTCGTATATGTCGTCGAAATGTGCCATGTCAAAACCTTGACGCATTCGTAAAGCTTTTGGCAGCGTTCGTGGCATTGCCGGGATAGGGGCTTGGCTGCGCATCGGCTCTCTTTTGCGTCGCTTCCTTTTCGGCTGAATATATGCCTGCTCCGTAGAAATGCGGACTAGCTATATATTTCTACGGAGCAGGCATATGAGTGGCCTACGGGCTTCCAACGCCTCAAAGGGTCGGTCAGGGGCGTTCCAAACAGCGATGAGCAGACGGTTGTCGAGAAGATGCGGTCTCTGCTGCGCTTCGGCGTCGGATCGATGCGGCATAGGGACGTATTCGACGTCTATTACCACCTTCGAATCAAAGGAATCGACGTCGGGGTTCTGGGTTCCTGCATGGCCAAGGACATCTTCGGAGACGAGTCGATGCGTGAAGAGGGTTGGGCTGATGTGTTCGCTCGTCTTGAAAAGGGCTTCTCGGACAGGCGTTTCGTCCGCCAGCTTTCCAGGGCGAAGGACAATTGGCTGGAGTTTCCCGTTGGAAAGGTGACGGCCGGTATCCTTTCCGAGGTGAAGAAATTTATGACGAAGCGCTAGGACCCCTGGTTGAGCGGCGCCATTTGGCTTGATCTGGTTAGGGTTTGTGTAGCTGCAAGCTGTTCGCAAAGAATCGTCCCATTGGGAAAATGCCCCAATGGGACGATTTGCTATCCGATTTAGAGGCAGCTTTTCGGAGTCGGTTCATTGCCAATGAAGGTGGGCATGAGCTGTAAAAGTCTTGAGGCCCAAACCCCAGAAGACAAATAGTTCAACTACCTAGTCGGA
Source organism: Collinsella sp. (assembly GCA_019425005.1). Taxonomy (GTDB): domain Bacteria; phylum Actinomycetota; class Coriobacteriia; order Coriobacteriales; family Coriobacteriaceae; genus Collinsella. The sequence continues at coordinate 25,187 of JAHYYK010000034.1, read as the reverse complement.
GCATTTCTGCAGGTAATCTTGTTTTTTCGTCTTGACAAAAGGGATGACGCTCGTAGGCCCTCGACCTACGAGCGTCGGCTAACGTCCTACGAGTTGGGCATCAAGATCCAGACGGGCATGCATGTCACTCCCCGGCCCTGAAGGGGATCATGCCGCTCGCGACGGTCTCGAGGGCCAGTATCCTGACCGCGGTGGAAAACGATATGCCCATGCCCGAGAGCACCTTCATGGCCCCGTCGGCGACGTCCTCCGGCAGTCTCACCGAGGCGACCGCTGTTTTCCCGGACATCTCGAAACCGACCGACCTGACTTCGAAGGGGATGGCCCTCTTGCGCACGAGCTGGTAGGCGAAGCTCTTGACCGCCGAAGTGTAGTCCAGGCCAATGCCCTCGAGGGTTTTCGAGAACTCGTCTTTGAGGTTGGTGTCGATCCTCGCGGACACCTTCCTGTATGTCGTCATCGCTGCGTCCTTCCTGTCGTCGTTGTTGCAGCCGGGCCTCGTGCGTCGCCGGGCCGCCGACGTCCCCATTCTGTGGCTCTGCCCGGCGCTTTTTGGACACCGGGTCCCGGCGAACGGCATGTTGCCGTCTTCCGGACTTTCCCGATTCCGATCGGCTCGCCGCCGATGCAAGGCCCCCTTGCTCGGCTTGGATGCCGCCGTGCGCGGGCACGACGAGGGGGAGGGGTTGATTCGCGAAGGCCCGGCAGGGCCGGCACCTCCACCGATTTCCGGATCTGGCCGCAGGCCGTCTGGGAATCTGTGGAGGTGTCGCGCGTGCGCCCCGCAGCGACGAGGCCTGCGCAACAGCCCCCGCAGCGGATGAGCGGTTGCCGGCCGGAGGGGTTGCAAGGGGAGGAGGCGAGGAGCGCTCCCCTTGCCATGGGACCGGCGGGCGTGTGCTCGGGATGGTTGCTCGACTGGCAGGACGTAGCGAAGGCGGACGACGGTCAGCGGGCAGGTCCTCGACTCCGCTGCTGAGCGTGTTATTTACGCGACATGGGCTTCTGGCCAGGCATGTTGCTCCAAAGGCGTCCTTGCCGATTTGACGAGAAGGCGGTCAACTTCATGGTGAAGCCTTCCTGCCTCATCACCGGCGACGACGCGCTGTTGTGCGCCTTGGACAGGCTGTTCGACCGGGCTCGATCTTCATGATGAAGGGCCCGTCCTGCCGCGGGAGGGGGTGCGAGGTGTTCTCGGTCGAGGCAGCGGCATCAGTGGCGAAGGGCGCGAAGTAGAGACGGCGTTGGAATGCAACCGCGCTGGTGTAACAGCGATTTTGAATTGGCTGCGGTTGGCTAGTTTGATTCGGCCAAACGGTGGCTCATTAAGCCCGGCGCTGACAACGGCTTTCTCCTCCGTAGATTGCGGTTGCATGCATGCCGGGTTAGCCTTGGGGAGGGAACGGATCGCGTCCGTGGGAGTCTCGCGCCCGGATCTTTCCGTCGGGGCGGTGGATGAAGAGCTCGCTGCCTTGGTTGCGGGTCACACCCCGGGCGATGTCGATGGCCTCCGCTTGCGTGCGTGTCACCCTGTAGGCCCTGCTCGCGCCTTCGCCCTTGACCTGCCAGGAGCCGTCGCCCCTCTTGGTCACGTGCTGGTTTCTCGAGGTCATTCGGATTGATCCTCTCGCCGTTGCGGGCGGCCCAGGGTTTTGCCATGCGCGTGCTCCGAGGTCGCCCTGTAAAGGAAAAACACTATCTGACGAAATAATCGTCGTTTATCGCATGTTACCATTTGACGAAAAAGTCGTCAAATGGTAAAATCCCATCGTCTGGAAAAGAAGGGAGAGCGCACCCGGCCAGGGCGGCGCGGGAGGAGGGACAGGATGCTCATCCGTTTCGCTTTCAAGAACTTCAGGTCCGTGGGGGCCGACCCCGTCACGCTCGAGATGGTGTCGTCGGCGAAGGTCCGCCGGCTCAAGGGCCACGTGTGCCCCTCGTCGGGGGAGGCCAAGGTCCTGCGCAACGCCGTCGTCTACGGCGGCAACGCCGCGGGCAAGAGCAACCTGGTCAGGGCCCTCTCCTTCATGAAGGCGGCTGTGCTGTCGGGCTCCCTGCCCCAGGACGGCATCAGGGAGTACTGTCGCTGCGGCGAGGGTTTCGCCTCGGCCGAGACCACCTTCGACGTGCAGTTCCAGGTGGCGGGCGCGGTGTTCGACTACGGCTTCTCGTGCGTCCTTTCCGAGCTGAGGGTCACCTCCGAGTGGCTCTACTCCCTGGAGGGAGGCCCCAGGGCGCTCTTCCTGCGCGAGGGGGCCGACGCCCTTGACTGCGGCGGCGCGAGCGCTGCGGCGTCCGCGGAGGACGGCGTGAGGCTCGGCGTCTACGTGGACGACTTCCTCCACGCGCAGTCGCAGTCGACGGGGTCCGGGCTTTTCCTGCCCTACATGTGCACGGCGAGGTCGTTTCCCCCCGAGTCGCCGCTGGCGGTGTTCGGGCGGGCCTTCTCTTGGTTCGGCTCGGGCGTCGAGGTGATCGGCGCCGGCAAGCCGGCCTCCTCCACCGAGTACTACGCCGAGTCGAGCACTCTTGAGAAGGTGGCCGAGGTGCTGTCCTCCTTCGACACGGGCGTCAGCGGCCTGCGCAAGGAGGAGGTCGCCATGGACGAGCTGGAGAAGTACGTGCCCCTCGAGCTTTTGCTCACCATAAGGGAGCTCCTGAAGGCCAACGCGCCCAAGGGCGGCGACGACTCCTTCGTGCTCACCGTGCGAAACGACAGCTTCTTCCTCGGCATCGAGCGCAAGGGGACGGGCGAGCCCCGCGCCACCATCCTGAAGACGAGGCACGAGGGGTCGCTTCTCGACTTCGACTTCCGCGACGAGTCCGACGGCACGAGGCGCCTGTTCGACTTCATGGACATCCTCTTCACCGGCAGCGAGGACAAGGTGTTCGTCGTCGACGAGCTCAACAGGAGCTTCCACCCCATGCTCACCCAGCAGCTCGTGTCGCTGTTCAACGAGGTGCACGCGGGCGACGACTGCCAGCTGGTGTTCACGACGCACGAGAACGACATCATGAGCTACGACTACTTCCGCCGCGACGAGATCTGGTTCGTGGAGCGCGGCGCCGACGGCACCTCCAGGCTCTACCCCCTGGACGACTTCGCCGCCGGCGACGCCCGCTCCGACGCCCGCCTGAACAAGAAGTACCTCGAGGGCAGGTACGGCGGGGTGCCGGTCATCAGCGCGTCCAGGGCTCGCGCCGCGCTCGAGCTGGGCGGCGAGTAGCATGGCCCCGCTGAACTCGCTGGGCACCTGGGCGGTGCGCTCGTCGGGCGGCCGCCGTCGCCCCAAGTCGAGGTGTTTCTTCATAGGGGAGGGCCCCAACACCGAGTTCTGGTACCTGAGCGGCCTGGCCGAGAGGCTGGCGAGGATGGACGTCCCGGAGCTTATAGAGCTGCGGACCGTCGAGCGCACCGGCGACGAGAAGGGGCAGTCCGCGCCCGTCAAGCTGCTGGAGCACGCGCTCGCCGTCAGGGAGGACGCGGAGGGCAGGTTCGGCTTCGACCCCGATGCCGACAGCGTGGTCGTCTTCTTCGACGCGGACGTCTACAAGGGCGACGAGGAGGGCTACCTGCGCATGCTCGAGCGCTTCGAGGGCGTGGCCGACGTCGCCGTGACGTACCCGAGCTTCGAGCTGTTCCTCTTGCTCCACCTCGACGGCGCCTTCGGCGACGTCATAGTGCCGAACGAGGCGGAGATCGTCGCGAACGGCTACGTGAACAGGCGCAGGTTCGTCGAGGCGCTGGCATCGGAGCGGCTGGGCATGAACGTGAAGCGCAACAGCGCGGTCGGCGGCCTGTCCGAGCGCTTCGGGGTGGCGGCCAGCGCCGAGTTCCTCCTCAACCAGGACCGCGCGTTGCGGTGGGCCGCCTGACGAGCAACGTCGCGGAGCGCGTGCTCGAGGTGGTGCGCAGGGGCTCGTCCTCGGACGAGCGCTGCCGCGAGCTGTGCGACGAGCTGGGCGTGAGGTGGCAAGAAGAGGATTCGAGTTACTAGCAAGGCGACGACAGTTGATGTGCATATACGTTTAGCGACATGAGGAGCCATCGAATGGGGGTGCCACTTGACCGATATCGAACTGGCGAATGGGTATGAATCTAGCTTTCTGAGGGCCTATACGTCTCTTCCCGTGAAAAAACAAGGGCGCGTACCCATCCCTCGACCGATTGTCGACCTATTCGGCGTCGTTGTCGGATTGGTGAAGCTCATCGCTTTGTCATCAGGCGATGGACTAACCAACGCCCAGATGGAGGAGTACTTCTCCCGCTTCGACGAGAGGACGCTGGACGACGCAGCCGAGGCTTTGCGCGACATGGCCAAAGATGAGGCGCCGCTGAAGGTTTTGAAGCGGTTTTCCTCGAGAAAGGCAGGCTTGACATACCTTCAGCGCGTCTTGGGCCCCGATGGAGCTGAGCTCGTAATGGCGTTCAATGAGGATCTGGTGTTTCTCACCGTGTTTGCGGATCAAATGCTGCGCGGCATTATGCCGGTGATTAAGGCATGGGAAGACACCCTTTACGTCCTGAATGACCAGAGCAGGCGTGAGCTGTCGGAGGCGATACCCCTTCCGATAGGCCTTCTGCAGCTCCTTATCGACTTTGAAAACGAATTCGGCCGTAAGGTCTTAGCTAAATTGCCGGACGACATGGTCGATGCGGCGGTCTCTCAGGTAGCAATCTTTGACACAAGCAGGTTTATGCCTGACCGTGAGAGCGTCGATAAGTACTTGAATTCTGATGCCGAAAATCGGATAAGGCTTATAGATGAGCCGCTGGTTAAAAAGCTTCGAGGTGCTGTAACGGCTTTGCAGGTTTCGGAAGACGGCGTTTCTCAGGCTGCCAATTCCCTGACCGAGCTGATAGACCGATTGCTTCGTGATTTCGCCAACGATGACGAGACCATGACCTGGTTGGAAACGAATTGCCTTGCCGACGACACGACGATATATCGAAAGGATGGGGTGATTAGACCAACAAAGTTGGGGCAATGCCTTTGTTTTCTGTACGGTGGAGGCACTGTCCCGGAAAGAATCGAGGGCAACGAGCAGGGGTCCGAGATGCTGGCAACTTTGTATTACTATCTGGCCAAATCCATGACCTGCGCTCGGAACAGGCTCCAGAAAATCAAACATTCTGATGTGGGCGGCGACGAGGAGAAACGCGAGATAGAGGAGGCAAGGCTCGCCATTCTGGGCGTTGTGGAGATTGCGCATAGATTTTGCTGGGTGTATAAAGGTGAGTTGCCGCATTGCTTCAAACCGGCCAATCGCATCGATAGCGGACGGAGCCAATCTCCGGCATTGCCCGATGGGTCGATCTCGCCGAGCTGAAGTTCTTTGCGGACGATTATATCCACGCTTCTTGCTTACATGTTGTTGAGCCGGCGTTGGATGGGTCGATCCCGCCGCGTATGGGCGGTTCTGGCATGGCGGGGAAGTGGAGAGCGCGGCTCATGTCGCGTTCGTGCGATCATTTCGGACATTTGCAGCATTCATGTCGTGGGGTGGTGTTTGAAGTGCGCGTTTCCTGTAAAGCTGCGGCAGCGGGGTCGCATAGCGCTTGGATTGCGGCGAGCTCCTGTTTTAGCAGACGTGCGGTTTTCTCCGATAGCCGCACGTGTTTAGAAGTGGCGCGATAGCCGCCGACTGCTTAGAAGGAGGAGCCATGCGCCACGATTTATGCGACGCATGTAAATCGGTGCTGAACGCAGCGGCAAAACGAAGCGATTTCTTCCAGAATAATTCCAGCGGACTTGTTGGTTGGCGATAGCTCGCGCCCGACAGCCATTAAGCGTGGTCTGGGAAAAGGTTCTTCCCGAACGTGCATCCTTCGGACGCTGCCAGAGAGATGGTTGCCGCCGCCGTTTCGAGGCGACGCGACAACGCATCTACTTTTCTCCCGCGGCCAACTCTTCGACAAGATTGAGAACGCTTTCGTCGTAATAAGGCCAGTCCACAAAGTTTTCGAGGTGCCCGCGACCCGTGGTCGCCGACAGCTCGTCGTTGATCTTGAGCGTGACGGCGATAAGCAAGGTCAGCATTCGATAGTAGTCGGCTCGGAATTCTTCTGAGTTCGGGTCGACGATTGGGGAATGCGCGTGGTCGTATCTGTTTCGGAGGCCCTGGGAGTTGGAAAACGTGGCGTCGTTGAACATGTAGTCGAGATAGGCGCTCTCGTCCGGGGTGAAGAGTTTCTCGCTATACGAGAGCATCCCATCCGAAACGAGGCTTTCGACGATGGCCAGGCCATCGCTTCCGCGTCCTTGGAGGGATACGGCCCCGTTGTCCCAGGCTGCTTTTAGGCAGTCTGCGCGGGGCGTAGGGGAGAGGGCTTCGGTCTCGTCGTCCATGCAGACGAGTTTGCTGTCGATTAGACGGTGAATTAGGTCGGCGTATATCGGGTTGTAGTCGCCAACGAAGACCTCGGTCTTCCGCATCAGCTCGTAGAAGCACCGCGCCTTGTCATCGTGCCCGCGCCTGTATGTCAGCATGCACTGGTCGGAGAACAGGGACGTTGCGTATTGATCGAAATCGGAGCCGGCGATCGCGTACTTACGCTCAGAGAGCGCCTTGAGGTCGCCAAACGACTTGAAGGTTACGTAGGGGAAGTAGTCCCCGTCGATTCGCCCTGCCGTCGAATAGATCGAATAGGATTTGGCGGCGCGCTCGATTTCGGGCCCTATCGACTTGCATTTGTCGAGCCACGATGCTCCGTCGGCCGGTAAGGCCAGCGTGAACCCGTCGATGGAGTACTCTTCGGCAAAATAGACGTTGTACGCCCATTCGATTGCCCGCTCGAGCTTTGCCCCGCGGCTTTCGAGGAAGTGCGAGTATGCGACGACTTCGGTATAAGAGAGCGACTCCCTCATGTTCGAAGCCATGTTAGTCCTGTATTCGCCCAGCACGCGCGACCCCAGCGTGGCAAGCAGCCCGCTTTCCTCGTGCGCGTGCGCGGGCATGGACATGAACCCGTCGTTGTCTACGATGTCCAGCAGATACCTGCAGTTGTTCATGACGGTTGCGTGGTCGGTGTACTTTTCGAGCCATCTCTCGCTAAAGCTGTAAATCAATGTGAAGCCATCGCGCTCTATGCCCTTGCACGCTACTTGCTCGGGGTCGATTCGGACCCCGGCTCCGTATTCGAGCCCGGCGCCTTGCCCGAACATCGTCTCCATGGCGGCATCGTATGCCCGCTTTGCTTGCACTTTGACGTGAGGCGATGGGGAGAACTCGCATTTGCTCGAGCCGGAGGGCCAATTGAAGAGGGCTTCCTCGTAATTGGGGTTGGCTCGTTGGTCGCCGAGGTAATCGGCCATTATGGAGTCGAAGTCGTCTTGGGAAAGGCTCTTTGGGAGGAAGATGCCATCGGGATCACCGGATTTCGTCGCGTATTCGCGAATCAGGAGCTCAGCCGAGAAATACGGGTTGTCGATCAGGGATTCTCTGATTTCGGCATCGAACATCCCAACGATTTTCTTGTTCGCCAAGATGCCGGGCAGGCATTCAACATGCCGCGAAAGGAGGACGCTGAGCTTCTCGCCGCAGATTAGCTTCTCCGCACCGCATGAGCACAACAGGTCCCAGAATTGATCGGCGTATTGCACCTCCATGTCCTCGTAGACCTCGACGATGCTCGAGGAAGAGAGCCTCTCTCTTACGTAGCGGCAAGCGCTCGAGAATAGATTCGAAGCGACCTCGATGGCGTTGGCGATATCGGTTCCTTCGAACGGTTCGGGAATTGTTTCGAGGGTAAGCTTGAGCTGATGGACCTCTATCGCGTCGTTGATCGTCTTGATTCGAAGACTGCTCCCTGTTTCAATGATTTGGAGGCATCTCTCCCTGAAAGCGCCAGCAGCAAGATCGTTGCGGTCATAGCAGATGATTCTCTCGTGATTGAATTCTCTCAATGCGGGCCTTTCTCGCGTAGGATGCAGCGCCATTGGGCGCATCTATGCTGGGCATCCCCATCTTCGTTGCAGCTTGCCAAATGGGAGGTTGGTATACGGTGGAGGCGCGGGGCGGCTTGACCCTGCTGCGGCTCCGGCAAAACAGCCTCGGTGCGAGGCGGCTACTGGGAAGAACTTCGCAGTAGCCGGGAAGAACTTCACGGTAGCTACGAGATGAAACGATCGTCGTTCGGAAGGCGGTAGAACTGGCCGGGGTCGTGCGCGTTCTTGCCGACCCACTCGAGCAGCCCCCGTTCTGACAGCCTTTTCAAAGCGGCCGAGGCGGCACGCCTGGTGATTTGGGCGCTCTCGACGAGCGCGCCCGTCGAGACGGTCCCGTTGGCCGCAGCGAGTTCCATGGCCTTGCGCTTGCTCTTCCCTAGCTTGCCGAGCGAGGCGCCCCAGGCGGCGTCGGCGTCGGCGACCGCGGGTGTCTTGGGCTCGGCATCCGCACCGTCTTCCGCGACCGTCGCCTGTGCCCCGGGGCGCTCGAAGCGTATCACGGTGGAGCTGACGTCCTGGCGGTAGCTGAACGATACACCTGCCGTGTCACACACCCTATATAAAAAACTAGGCGGAACCGCTTTCGCGACCCCGCCTTACAAAACCCGTGGGTTTTTCTGTCTGAGACCATTATGCCTCATTAGAACCAGCTGTCAATCAGCTTCGCCAGAAAATCCAGGGACGAGCGGACGGTGTCGTTGGCGTTGAGAAGCTCGGACGTCTCGCCCATCCTGGCTTTGAGCGTCGCCATGTCCCCGGCTGCGCGCCGCTTCCCGGAGCCCTCGGGCACGATTCGGGAATGCAGGTACATCAGAGTTGCTATCTGCTTGAGCCTCGGGTTCCTCATCTTCGCTGTTCTGACCCTGTGCGAGAGGCCGGTCCTTGCAAGCGCCCTCTCAACGTCGGCGTTGGACTCGACTGCGCCGCCTTTGATTTCGAAACCGTTTATCAGGTTCGACGAGTGCGCGCACGCGTTGCGGACGAACTGTGCCTGGCGCAGCATGTAGTGCTCGTCTTCCATGGCCGGGTCGGCCCATCGGTTCGCGCAGAAGAGGTACAGGCTCGCGAAGCTGCCGAACGAGAACAGTTCCATGAGCACCCAAGTCGGCATGGCGTCGGGCCTGCTGCCGTATCGTCTGACGAGTGCCCCGCAGTACGCGTCGTTCTCGAGCGACTTGATGTCGCCCTCGCGCCGGCGGCGCTCGTTGTGGTTGAGGCTCGCCATGTAGTCCGCCGCGATAGAGTAGCCGTCCTCGTCTTCATGCTCGGTAGCGATGCGGACAAGCTTCGTGCGCGCGGCGTGCTCGACGTCGAGCGTCAGCGGCAGCAACGCGTAACGCAGGTCGCGGTCAAGCGATGCGAGCGCCCGCAGGTGGCCGAAATCGAGGTTGACGTACTGCCCGTCGCGCTCGCCGCCGACGCGCTTGTCGAACAGGACGCGGTAGGCTGCCAGCTTGAAGTAGTAGGTGCGGTTGGAGAGGTAGGCGGCGGCCTCGTCCTCGGAGCAGAGGTCGAACGTGACGCCCTTCGCTTTGAGGTGGGCAATCTGCTTGTCAACTGTGAGCATGGCCTTGCGCTGCTCGATATTGCCGCTTTCCGTCATTCCCCATCCTTTCGCTCCGGTGTTCGGAAGATTATACAAGCCTGTGGCGACTTTGACGGTCGCGTTCTGATGGGGCGGTAAGGCGCCTTGTCTCTCGGCTAGATCTCATCGATTTCTTTTGCCCTAAGCGTATTTGTGAAGAATCGTCTCATTGGGAAACGGGTCCCAATGAGACGATTTTGACATCAGTTATAGGGGGAGCGGCATGCTCTGCATGCTTGAAACATCGCATCGTTTCGGCTCTCTTGTGCGTCCCATCAAGCCTGAATTGCCCTGCCGGAATCATCGATGATGCCCGTCACCTGCGCAAAATCCCTGCACGACCTTGCATTTTCGTCTTGACAAAAGGGATGAGCGTCGTGGGCCCGCGTCCGGCGCTGCCGAACGAGGTGGCAACCTACAACGACTACCAGCGTCAAAGGCTGTTGGTGAAGCCCGGCATGACCTGCTTTTGGCAAACCTGTCGCAACCGCGACTCGATTGCCTTCGACGAGTGGGTCGATTTGGATTTGTGAGCGGCCCTCGACCTTCCCGTACTTGATGTAGCGTGCGTAGTACCTCGGTCAATCGTCGCCGCAGGCCGCCGCGACGTCGGAGTAGCGTGTGCGGTACTCCTTGGGGTCGAATGACGCGCAGCCTCGCCTGCCCTCGGCCATGCCGTACTTCTGGAAGTGGCGGAAGGTCGCGGACTCGTCCCCGCCGTAGGCCGACGCCACGTCGGCGTTGTGGGCGAGATAGAAGGTGCAGTCGTAGACGGCGGAGTGGTCCGTGATTTGCGTGCTACTATCTGGTTTTGGTTGAGCTGGGTATTCGGCTGTGAAGTCGAACTTCGCCGACCACTCGTAGCTCGAGACCGTCGTGACGTTCGACGTCGTCGTGAGCGTCACGGTGCCGTCGGTCGTGCTCCACTCCCGCTGATTCGTCGCGTAAGCAATAACCGCGTTTTGTATCCCCGAGATGCTGGGCGGGAAGGAACCGTTGTTGGCGTCGATGGAGAAGCTCGCCTCCTTGGCGTCCAGATGCTGCTGGATGCGCTCGACGTACGCAGACGCCCACTCGTCGGCCTTGCCGTTGCGCACGAAGTAGTCGTTGGACAGATCGGTCGAGCGGTAGGCGTAGCCTTCTGCCTTGTAGTTTGCCGTATGGTCGCTGTGGGCGATGGCCATTAGCTCGTCGGTCAGGCCGAAGTAGAGATGGCGCTGATCAAGGTCGCCGTACCAGTTGTCGTTCGCGTCGTTCCAGGTGAGGTCCATCTGGCACCACTTGCCGTCGATCTTCACGGCGTTCCAAGTGTGGCCATTGCCGGTGATGCGGCCGTTGGCGATGCCGGCGGCGTCTAGCAGCTTGGCGTAAATGCGTTGGTAGCTTTCGCACGTGCCCTGATGGCGGGTGAGGCCGCTTTCCGCGCTGCACCAGTTGAGGTCGTGGTCGTATTCCAGCTGGTCGAGGGTCCAGTCGTGCAGCCAGAGGGCCATGTCGTACTCGGAGCCGGTGGTTTCCTGCTGGCATTGGGCCACGGCTTTCGTGATTATCTGATCGACCGAGGGATGTGCGTCGTCTGAGACCTCGGCTTCGGCGGCTACGTGAAGGCTCCAGACGCTGCTCTGCGCGTCCTGCAGGTAGAACCGGTAGTAATAGCGTCCGCTGGCCGTCATGGTGAACTCGTAGTCGCAGCCTGTATCGGAGCTGGTCCACGTCATCCACTGGCCGCGGGAGGTGTCGGCCACCATCTCGCCGAAATAGCCTTCGCCCGGGTTCATGTAGAAGGGAGCATCCATACGGAACTTGTACGCACCCGAGCCGCCCGTGGCGCTCAGGTGGAACGTGGTGGGCTCGCCTGCGGCCGCATCGTCTCAGCCGACGGTGAGCGTTACGCCGTTCTGCTCGGCGGTCTCGGTGTGCGCGTAAGTTGTGGTTATGGCGGTGGGGGCTATTGCGTTTTCGGAGGATTGGGCGGCAGGCTCGGCTGCTGCGCTTTTAGGGCGGTTGTCAACCGTGCCTTGGCTCGGGTTGGTTGCGTCGGCGGCAGGTGATTCCGCGGTGACCGCGTTCGTTGTTGCTTGGGCGTTTGCGACGCCCGTTGCGAGCGCCGTTGCCGGGCACATGCTCGTGACGAGTGCGAGCGAAAGGGCGATCGAGAGCATTGTGGACGCGGGCTGTTTCGTGGCGTGACCTCTCTTATGGCCGGTGGCGGTTTCGCAACGCATGGGACAGTGTTACCGTGCGACCGTGCGATATTGCTGGCGACATTTTACGATAGAGAACCTAGGGATTACAGCTCGCCAGGGTGATTTTTGGTAGTTATGGGTGACTTTTTTGGCGGGTCGGCGGGGGTGGATGAGAGTTGCTGTTTGTGGGGGCGGGTACGGGTCTCTACCGGCGTTTTCCATGAGCGCTTTCGCGCGATGGTTTGCGGTGCATCCGGTGCAAGCATTCGTTTGGCTATATGCGCATCGGCTGTCGTGGTTTCGCCTGCGGGCGTGCCCCGCGATGCCGTGGGTTGCGCCCGCGTTGGCGTTTACGGCTGCCGCGGCCTTGCCCGCGGTCGCCCCCCCCCCGCGACTTCTGGGTGGTTTCGCTGTATTTGGCAATAGGAAAGTCGACACTGGGGATGCTGACAAAAATCCGTACCGATTAGGTGCCGGAAAGGACGTCAGATGTATTCATATGAGGACAAGATGAGGGCGATTGAGCTCTACCTTAGATACGACCGGAGCGCGGCAGTGACCATAAACGAGCTCGGGTATCCCAACCGCCATACCCTCAGGCTGTGGTACATGGAGTTCGCGGAAAACGGGGACTTGAGCCGAGGGCGCCATCGGCGCTACGATGATCTTCAGAAGAGGGCCGCCGTCGACCGCTTCTTCGATCACGGGCAATGCCTCGCCCGCACCGTCCGCCAGCTCGGATACCCGAAATCCAAGGAGCTGCTCGCGAGCTGGGTGGACAAGCTGGAGCCCGGCAGGCGCCGCAGGCGCGCCAAGGCGGGCTCGTTCGCCGACGACCAGAAGCGGGAGGCCGTCATCGCGCTCACATCGAGGAAGGCGTCGGCGCAGGAGGTGGCCGACGCCGTGGGCGTCACCAGGGCGGTCCTCTACAAATGGAAGAACCAGCTTCTCGGGGAGGAGGCGCCCTGCAAGATGGAGGCCGTGCCGAAGGACATGACAGACGACGTCGATGCGCTCAGGTCGCAGGCGGCGGAGCTGCAGGAGCAGATCAAGAGGCTCGAGCTGCGCAAGGCAATCCTGGAAGGGGCGGTCGAGCTCTTGGGAAAAGACCAGGGCGTCGACCCCGGAATGCTGACGAACAGGGAGAAGGCCCTGATCGCGAACAGCCTGAGGCCGGCGCGCAAGCTCAATGAGATACTATCCGAGCTCGGCATGAGCAGAAGCAGCTGCCAGTACCAGGTCGAGGCGATGAGAAGGCCGGACAAGCATGCGGGGCTGAGGAGGCGCATATCCGAGATCTTCGCCGCCAGCGACGGCCGCTACGGCTATCGCCGAATCCACCTGGACCTGAGGAGCGAGGGCGTGAGGGTCTCGGAGAAGGTCGTCGCAAGGCTGATGCGCGAGCTCGACCTGGTCGCCAAGCGCGGCAAGAAACGGAAGTACAGCTCCTACAAAGGCGAGATATCCGACGCCCCGGAGAACCTGGTGAAGCGCAACTTCCACGCCGATGCGCCCAACACGCTGTGGCTCACCGACATCACCGAGTTCAGGATACCCGCCGGCAAGGTCTATCTCAGCCCCGTCGTGGACTGCTTCGACGGAATGGTCGTCAGCTGGGCCATGTCGACCTCGCCGAACGCGGAGCTCGCGAACGCCATGCTCGATGCAGCCGCCGCGACGCTGTTGGAGGGCGAGCACCCGGTCGGGCACACCGACCGCGGATGCCATTACCGTTGGCCGGGCTGGATCGAGAGGTGCGAGAAGTACGGCATCACGAGGTCGATGTCGAAGAAGGGCTGCTCCCCGGACAATAGCGCCTGCGAGGGCTTCTTCGGGCGCTTGAAGGTCGAGCTGTTCTACGGCAGGTGCTGGAGCGGGTGGAGCGTCGACGACTTCATGGACGCGGTCGATAGCTACATCCATTGGTACAACGAGCGGCGGATCAAGGAATCGCTCGGAGGGATGAGCCCGCTGCAGTACAGGCGATCGCTCAATCTAGCGGCATGAGCGCTTTCGTACGGAAAAACGTCAGCATCCCCTGTGTCGAGTTTCATCGTGGCGAATACAGTCGAGACCGACGGAGCAATAACCTTTGCGCTTGGTCCTACAGTGTTGCAATTGCTTTTCGACTCAACCGTTCTCAAGGTGCATGAAGTATTCTGCGCAGTCCTCCCGTTGGGGGCGTTGTTTGGCTAGAATGATGAGCGGGCAGGTGATGACTGAGTGCTTCTATCGGGGATTATCGAAAAGCAATTATCTGAGAGAATTCGTCTTACTTACTTTGATGTCGTCGAGTATGATGATTTTGCCGAGTGCCTAGATCGGCATCTCCCAACTGTTTGGTTTGGTCCAAGGGAGCAGCGTTGCGTTGAAGTTACAAAAAGGAAAGTTCGCGGGTATTTCGAGCCGAAACTAACGAATCATCCTTTGCTATGTGGGTCGTGTGCTGAAATTTTTCTTCATATTTATTTGGGACAAAACGGATACCAGCAAGCATGTCTTTGCTCTAATCTTGAAGAAGAATCCATAAAGAAGGGTTTCGACGGCTTTTATATAAAAGATGAACGTTATTGGCTGATGGAGAGTAAGTCATCAATAAGGGGCAATAAGACTCATCTTTCCAAGGTCAAGGAAGCTTACCGGGATCTTTGCAACAAGATTGTTGCTTTTGATGGGAATGATCCGTGGCAGAATGCGTTAAATCACGCTTATGCAGCAGGGATTGATGGTTCAATTGCGGATCAAATACGTTTGCTGTCGGATGATTTTACTCTTGGTCGTGTTCATAAGGCCGAGGAGTTTAACATGATTCCTTGCGGTACCGTTTTTATCGAGGCAACGTTGACTAAAGAGCAGGTCGAAGAGTTGTCGTCTCGCGCATACCGTTTTTTCGAACAACAAGAATACGCTTCTCTCCATATGGTTTGCGTTTCGCATTCTGCGCTAGTCGGATTTCTTCGATACTTAGGGTTGGAGTATGTAAGTGAGTGATATTCGTTCGATTACAAACTTGAAGAACATCAACGCTTTTAGGTCGGCTGCCGATAAGCTGCTTTTGGGCAAGCGTCTCACAAATGAAGAATCAAGTCTTCTCCTGTCCGGTGCCGTTCTATTGTTGAGATATGGTTTTGCGGATTCGAAAAGACTTCGAAGTCTTGAATTTGCATATTGGATTGTTCTGAACTATTCGTTGAATACAGGCGACTTAAAACCTTTATACGATTTCTCATTTGAGCTCGGCTTATACCCGTTATCTAAGTCAATAGTGGAAATTGATGACAAGCCTTTCGATACCCTAAATGACTACATTGCCCTTGGCAAAGTTGAAGAGAACTTTACCAAGGGAGTAACCCTTACTCTTGAGCAGAAATTAGCCGATGACTCCTTCTTTTCGTGCTCAGGAGAGGGATTCGCATATATTGCACCGACTTCGTTTGGTAAAACTAGTCGTCTTGTTGAGGCCGTGCTTGGCGAAAAAAGTGGGGTGCGCCCCTGTGTGATTGTGCCCACAAAATCGCTGCTCGCGCAAACGCGCGAAGATGTATTTAAACGACATCCGCACACAAAGGTAATAACTCATGATGAGATGTATCAGAAAGAGGAGAAGTTTATTGCCATTCTTACTCAGGAGAGAGCAATTCGTCTACTAGAGGCGCACCCAACATTAGCGTTTACGAGTCTATTTATTGATGAAGCCCATAATGCCTTCAATACAGATGATAGGTCCCTGTTGATTTCTCGTCTTATACGGGAATCTAAGCTTCGTAACCCGCATACGCAGTATTATTTCTTTAGTCCGGTTATTAATAACATCGGTAATCTTTCTTTGATTTCGGGTTTTGATGTTGCGGGTTATAAAATCAGCAAAAGCATGAAAGAACCCCGTTATTACCACCTCGATAACAAGGGTATCTTACGCGCATACAATAGGTTTTTCGATTCCTTCTGCGTTTCCTCGAGTTTTAAGAATACGTGGGACTGTCTAATTCGTAGGGCTACTGCAAAAAACCTCGTTTTCTTATCGAGCCCTAAAAAGATACGCGAGGCGGCATTGGACTTTGCGAATAGTCTTCCGGATGTTACTGCTACACTTGAGCACGAACGGGTGGTATCGGCGCTGGCTGAGCACGTAAGCCCCATATACGATGAGCTAACTTGCCTTCGCCATGGTGTGGTGTACTTGCATGGTCAAATGCCTGATGGGATTAAAAACTATCTGCTTAATCGTGCGGCAAAGCTAGATTCCATACGATTCATTTTTGCAAACTCGGTAATTATGGAAGGAATCAACCTTCCATTTGAATCGGTGTTTATTTTGAATTTACGTACTAGTAAACCTGCAACATTGATTAATTTGATTGGTCGCGCATCCCGTCTTAATTACGTATTCGGTGAGGAGCCGCATCTTGAAAAGCTCCGTCCTCAGGTGATTTTTGCAGATTCGCGGTGGACGGGGTCAAAAGTCAAGATGGGAAACGCTATCAAGCAATTACACAATGTTGGTTTCAAGGACTGCGAAGACAACCTCAGGATTAAAAAGTCAAATGGTAAGACTCTTAGCGCCGAAGAAAACGCGCGTCTTGATTTCGAGGATGATTTGATTCGAACAAGCATGCAGACGGAGGATGATCTCGGCATTTTATTGAATCGTTCGGGTCTTCCTTCGATCTATGAGAATTGGGGAGCTGCTAAGGTCGAAATTGCTCACAGGCTTAGCACGCTTAAAGCGAGCCGGGATGATGACATATTTGAACTTATCTGCAAGTTTTTTATTGATGATGGTCCTTTCGTCTACTCCAGGTCATACCGTCGAGTTGGCAGTTTACGTAATCAAATTAACTTCTACCGGAATTATCTCGAGAGAAAGTCGTCAAAGTCATTGAGCCAACGCCTTGCTTCCGACATTGAGTTTTGGAAAAGGAAAAGTAAAGCTGAGAGCAATTTGCTTTATGTCGGCTCCAGTTTCGGGGAGCTCGATTCTCAGGGCCAAGTTTACGGTAACGGAGGCTACGTAAACGTAATGCAAAAAGCAGATGCCGAGCTTCCAGCTCTCTTTCTTGCTAAATACAAGATGGAAGATGATTACCTTGGGTTCACGTTGTCTAGGTTCGTTCGGGTTCTGTACAAGACAGGTCATATTGATCAAGACCAGTACTATACGTTCATTTACGGTGCGACCGATAAAAGAAGCGTCGAGTTGATCCAAGCTGGCGTTTCTCTATCGCTTATCAAGATTCTCAAAGAGAGCAATTTGCTTGATGACATTGGTCTTGATAGTTACGGAAACATTAAAATTGGAGATAGGCTTCAAGGCTTTTCGAAACAGGTAGATGACTACACCGGATTCGAAATTGGCCAATTCAATATCAGTTAACGGGGATGCTGGCGGTTCGTGAGTGTAAAATCAATCGCGTAGGAATGGGAAAAGTCCGGGAGTTTTTTCCATTCCTCGTCCTCCGAGAAGACCGAGGGGCCTATGTCGATGATCGGGTCGTCGGCCATCCTGGCGGCCTCCTCGGCCGCTTCCGGCTTCAGCCTGGTGCCATCAAGGATCTTTCGAAAAGTTTCCGATGCCTAGATGGGGTCACTGGGATCGTGCCGGGAAAGTTGGTGTAAGCGAAGCGGATCGGGATGGCTTTGAGGGGAGCGGCCTTCGTCCTGGAATCTGGAATTGCGACATAACGGATTCTTGGAAAGGACGAAGACCGCAATGGAGAGTCTAGCAGAAAGCGTGCGGGAGCAGCCGGCGATGCCGAGGCTCGAGGACGGGTCGGCGAGCCTGAGGGAGCTCATGAGGCGCATCGCCGAGGACGCCGTGAGCGCGATCATGGACGCCGAGGCCGACCAGCTGTGCGCGGGAGGCGTCAACAGCCGCAACGGCTACCGTGAGCGCAACCTGGTCACCTGCGTCGGCTAGCACGACGATTGGGGCATCGGTGCGTCTCTCGGAGAGGATCGGGGCGACTGTTCTCTAGCCGCGTCTTTTGAGAACGGCGAGGCGCTTAGAGCGAATGCCCATCCGGATTCCAATTAACCAGGGGGAGCTGGAGATCGTTCGAAGGCAACTCGGGAACAATATTGTCCGGCATATGATCAGGACTTCATTGGAAGGGCTCGGCTGGAGCATGGCGGATGATACGCCTGCGACATGCTGACCATTCTTGACATGTCGATCGTCCTTTCTTGCGTCCTTGGTTGAATGCCTGGTGGCAATGACCATGAATGCCTGGTAGCAATGACCAAGGAGGCGGATTGCGGTGGTTGGCATGTTGGTCATCGATATGCGCAAACTCAGCTACCCGCCGATATGGCTACTCTTTGAGCAGGGACGCGTCCAAGTAGCGGCGGGAGCCCCATTCGCTGTCGGCGCTTGTTGGTGCTAACTTAAAAGTGCGCAATACGGCTTGATCATTTTGAGCAGAACGGCAGACATGCCGACCAACGCAATCGACTAACTTGGTTCCTGCCAGGGAAACCAACCAAGGAGGTCGGAAAGGTATGATCAGCATGTCGCAAACCTATTCTATACGGCAAATGAGGAAGAACGGCGAGTCCATATCGGAAATCGCCCGCAAGACGGGCGTCTTGCGCAACACGGTGTACGCGAAGCTCGCGATCTCGGACCTGTCGCCGCGGATGCCCGTGAAGAGGGGCAAGGCCAAGACGCTCGACAGGTACCGCGGCGTCATAGAGTCGTGGCTCGATGAGGACGCCGCGAACTGGCGCAGGCAGCGCCACACCGCCCGCCGCATATGGCAACGCCTGCGCGACGAGCACGGCGTCGAGTGCTGCGAATCGACCGTCCGCCATTACGTCCACGACCTCAAGGCGCTGAGGAAGGACGCTTCCGAGTCGTACCTCGACCTCGTTTGGCGGCCCGGCGAGGCGCAGGCCGATTTCGGGGAGGCGGATTTCTGCGTCATGGGGACGAGGCGGCGGCTGAGCTTCTTCGTGCTCTCGTTCCCCTATTCGAACGTCGGGTTCGCCCAGGTGTTCCCGTCCGAGAACTCCGAATGCGTGTGCCAAGCCCTCAAGCAGGTGTTCGAATACATAGGAGGGGTCCCATCCCGCATCGTGTTCGACAACGCCACCGGCGTCGGGCGCAAGGTCTGCGGCGGCATCAGGACCGCCGAGACCTTCGCGGCCTTCGCCGCCCATTACGGCTTCGAATTCGGCTTCTGCAACCCGAATTCCGGCCACGAGAAGGGCAACGTGGAGAGGAAGGTGTACTTCATCAGGCAGAACCTCTTTGTTCCCGTGCCAAGGCTGTCCCGCGTCGAATCGTACAACGAAAAGCTCCTGGACCGATGCCTCGGGCTGTCCAAGGAGCATTACCGGAAAGGCGTGACCGAGGACGGGCTGTTAGGCGAAGACCGCGCCGCGCTGGCCGGATTGCCGGAAACGCCGTTCGAGGTGGTCCGCTACGTCGACTGCAAGGCCGACAAGCAGGGCAAGGTCCAGATAGACGGCCGCCATTGGTACTCGGCGGACCCGTCCCTCGCGGGCGAGCGCCTCATCGCGGGGCTGGGCGCCACGATGCTGTCGATATACACCTCGGCCGGCGAATACGTCTGCTCGCACGAGCGGCAGTACGGCGCCGCCCCCACCGATTCCTCGAGCCCGGCGAGCCAGCTGCCGCTTCTCGCCGCCAAGCTGGGCGCGTGGCGCAACAGCTCGGTGCGGTCGGCGTTGCCCAACTCGCTGCGGGATTACATGGACGGCCTCGGCAGGCGCGAATTGGGCGACGGCCTGAGGCTGATGAGGGACCAGGTCCAGCGTTCGGGCTGGGATGCGACCGTCGGCGCGATGCGATGCGCGCTGGAATCGACCGGCAGGATCGACGCCGCGAACGTCGCGGTGGCCGCCGCCAGGGCCGAGGGCGGCGCCATCGAGTACGACGAGCCCGTCGACCTCGGCGTCTACGACGCGGCGCTGCGGAAGGCGGTGCAGCGATGGCGATAAGGTCCAAGGGCGACGCCGAGCGGATGTGCGCGCTGGCCCGCAGGCTATACATCAGCAACGACACGATCGACTGGTTCCTCTCGTCGTCGAACGCGGCGCAGCTGCGGGCGGTGAGCGAGCTCATCGAGCACGAGATGGCGGTTCGGGAGGAGTCCAAGCGCGCGAGGCTGTTCAGGAGGGCGGGATTCCCCCAGGTGAAGTCGTTCGAGGGGTACGACTTCTCGCAGGTGGCCTTTCCCGACGGCTACGGCGTGGACGACCTGAAATCGCTGTCGTTCGTCGAAGCCGCGCAGGACTTCGTGTTCCACGGGCAGACGGGCCGAGGGAAGACCCACCTCGCGATAGCCGTCGGCCACGCGTGCGTGATGGCGGGGAAGGCGGTGCGCTTCTACACCGCCGCCGAGCTCGCACTGGCGCTCTCGAAGGCCCGGCGCGAGCTCGCCCTCGAGGCGATGATGAGGGACATAGCGAAGAACGACCTGGTGATACTCGACGAATTCGGATACGTGCCCCTCGACACGGAAAGCGCGCGGCTGCTCTTCCAGGTGGTGTCGAGCTGCTACGAGAGACGCAGCATGATATTCACGACGAACATCGAGTTCTCGAAATGGGGAACCGTCCTCGGCGACGACAAGCTCGCCTCCGCCATGATCGACAGGATAGTCCACCACGGGAGGCTCGTGGAGTTCAGCGGGGCAAGCCACCGCATGGATGCCGCCTTGATGCTCGGAAGGGCAAAAATATAATGAAGGACGTGTCTGCCATAGTGTTCGAATGCAACGTGCCGTTTTGTTAACTTTTTGCTTGCCACAAACACGCGTGCTCGCGAACGATTCTCTCCACGAGACCCTCGAGCTCGTCGGCAACCCCGGCGTGGGCAAGACCGCGCTGTCGGTGGCGATGGGCACCAAGGCCCGCGAGACGGAGCGCGCGGTGGCGTTCATCAACGTGCCGAACCTGGTCATCGAGATGAAGGAGGCGATGAGCCTCAACCAGCTGACGGCCTACAAGAAGGGCTTCGAGAGGTTCGACCTGGTGATCCTCGACGACCTCGGCTACTGATCGTTCAACCGCGAATGCGGCGAGGTGCTGCTCAACCTGCTGTCCAGCCGCAACGGGAAGGGCTCGACGGTGATAACGACGAACCTCATGTTCGACCGCTGGAACGAGGTGTTCGACGACCCCGTGCTCACGGGCGCCATCGTCGACCGCATCGCCCATAAGGCCCACGTGGTCGACATGACCGGCGAAAGCTACAGGGTGATCGAGACGAAGGAGTGGATCGAGAAGGCAAACAGAATGATGGGCTAGAACGTTAAAGGCAAGGGTGGCCCATTTTTCAACTGAAACGTGGCCCACTATTTAGTTAACATATACACCCACGGCGCGTCCGGCGGATCGGTGCGAAAGCTCAACGCGGTGATATGCAACGCGCTGACGATAGGCGCCCAGGCGGGCGCCCGCGCGGTCGACGCCGAGATGGTCAGATGCGCCGCCGAGGAGCTCGCCCTGTCCTAGCGGCGAACGGCCCGGAGACAACGGAGGCGGCCCCGCAGGGCCGCCTACACGCACGTTGGGAATTAAATAATCTGCAGTTTGGACGCGATAGCATTTTGTCGTTCAACAGATGACCACCGTAGTGAGACGGGCCTGCCGGACGGCAGCGAGTCCCCCGGGCTGCGCGACCGCTCGCGCCTTATGAATTCAGATTCAGATTCATCGAGGCGGCTTGATTCTGCCGCGGCTCCGGCAAAACGGCCTCGGTACGGGGCGGCTACTGGGAGGAACTTTGCAGTAGCCGCCCGAAACTTCGTGGTAGCCAGGAAGAACTGGCCCGTTCCATCCCAGGAGCCGCACATGACTAAACTAGACTAGAGCCTGGTTTAGTTTAGTCTAGTTTAGTCGTCGTTTTTGCCAGCCTAGCCCTGCAGCTCCCATTTCCCACGCGACGTGGCTGCGCTGGCTCGGGCCTTCCCCTCTTTCCTGAGCTCTTGGAGCAGGTAGCTCACGTGCTTGGCCTTCTGCTCCTTCGTCATGCCTTCCGGAAGCGCGTGGTCGATTGCGGCGATGATTTCGGCTCGGCTGCACGGCCTGGTTCCGAGGAGCTTCACGATCAGCTCCTTGCAGACATCGGTCTCGAGCCCTTTAGCTCGGACGTATTCCTCGTGGCTCCCGATTACGGCGGCAACCTTGGACGAGATGAGGAGCTTGGGGTAACGACCTTCCACGAGGCCCCTGTCGCGAAGCGCTTTGGCCTGCTCCTTTGAAATGGGTTGTCCTTTCTGGACCATGTCGAGCAGGAACACGGCGCCCAGGTCGAGGTCGGGCTCTGCTGCCAGCAGTTGGGTGTATTTCTCGTTCAGCACTTCGCCGTAGATGGTCACGGACACGCGGTCGGGGGACGAGAGATCGTACGTGGGCATCGGCAGCAGGCGCGCGCGTTGGATGTCGAATACGTTCCTGATGCCGATGGCGTTCTGGTCGATCATCCCCGTCTTGCTCATTGCGTTCGCGAGGAGGGGGTTCCTGTAGTAAGGCGGCTTGTACCCGCTCTGAATCGCCTGCTCGATGCTTCCAGGGATAAACGAGCCCTCGTTCTTGAATACCAGTTTCTCCTCATATTCGAGGACGTTGATCTTACCGGAGAGGCGGTAGTCCTGATGAGCGATCGCGTTGTGGAGGAGCTCGCGAATCACCTCGGGCGTGTAGCGCCTCGCCTCGGTGGGGAACAGCGTCGTGTCTTTGTCGAAGAATCGGTACTTCTCGTTGCGTATCTTGCCCAGGACCTTGTCGACCTGCAGGATGAACGGAGGCTCGAAGTGCTCATAGGCGACGGTGTCCCCTCGAGACGAGTATAGGGTCCAGGTTATCCTCGGCTCGATGCCGCCTAGGAACACAACGGACTCCGGTTTCCCCAAAAGAACCAGCGCTGAGTTCGTCACGCGACCGTGGATGGTCAACCCCATCTTCCCGAGCAAGTCGTCCCTGCTGAGGCTGGCAATCGCAGGCTGCATCTCTGCGAACTTGTCGACGAACTTCCTGTACGCAAAGTCGACGGCCTCGTCGTCGAGGTCCGAGAGCCCTGCTTCGTAGGCGATTTGCCTTGACCAGTCTGGGCGGCTCTGCCCGTAGATCGCCTCGAGCTTGAACTTTGGCATCTGCACCAGTGACTCGTTCTCCCTCGACCAGGGAACGCCCTGCCAGGTCGTGGGGGTGGCAAACGTTCCGGCTGGAATCTGGAAGGCGACGACGCGATGGCCGTCGAGCTGATACTCGTAGATCTCCTCGAAGGTCATGCCCCCATTGGTCTTCTGGCTGATTTCGTGCTTCAGCTTCTGCAGTCCTGCGCTGTGCGGACCTTGTTCCTGTCTGTAAGACGTTCCGCAGACCTGCCGGTTGTCCGTGATGCCGAAAAACAGCCATCCGCACTCGGCGCTCCTCAGGTTCGCCTCGTTGCTCAGGGCGGAGAAGTACTTGCCGAGGTCGTCTAATCCGAACTTGCGCTTCGCTTCCTTGTACTCGACTATCTCCGTCTCCGCGTTCGCGAGTATCTTCTTGGTCAGCTGCCGCATCTCGGATTCAGAGCGTATCATGGACCCTCCCAAACTAGACTAGAATTAAATCAAACTAGTCTAATTATACGCAAAGCTAGTCTAGAGAGCGTAAGCAGGTTCTGGCTTTTGGCGGTCCCTGCGTAGGGGCGTGCAATCGGGGCTCGGGAAATTAGGGCTGGCCTCTGTTTGCTCATATGCATTTTGAGGCCATTTGTGAAAAATCGTCCCATTGGGAAACGGGCCCAAATGGGACGATTCTAGGACCAGGAGTTGGCAGAAAACGGCATGCTCCGTGTGTTTAAAAACGTATTGTTCCGATTCTCCTATGCGTCCCAGGCGGCTCGAAATGCTTCATCGAAATTGCTGACAATCCTCTCCACCTGCGCAAAATCCCTGTCCTGCCTTGCGTTTTCGTCTTGACAAAAGGGATGCGCGTTGTGGGACCGCGCCCCGCGCTGCCGAACGAGGTTGCAACCTACAACGACTACCAGCGCCAAAGGCTGCTGGTGAAGCCGGGCATGACCTGCTATTGGCAAACCCGTCGCAACCGCGACTCCATAACCTTCGACGAGTGGGTCGATTTGGATTTGTGTGACGGTATTGCTCCTGAAGACGTTGTATCGTACTGGGGTATTATCGAATATGGGGCAGGTACTGCTTTGAAAGGGCGAAGCAAAGTTGGAATCAATTTGAAGAAACCACGACGGGGAGGTGTTGCTTATAGCTTCGGTTAATCATCTGGGGCATCCGATTGATGAAGTCTATCAGCCCTACGTACCGAAGACTTTGGAAGAGCTGCTCGACCGCTTCCCTACCGGCTCGACAGCAGACGATTGCATGTGGAGGGGCCAGGCGAACTTATACTGGACGCCTTTTCCGACGCTGTACAGGCGAATCAGGGGATCTGGGTATAGCGATATGCAGATCAACGAAGGTTTGGTTCGGCATGTCGAGTCGGGGATTGTCGAGGAGGCGCGGGCCAACGGGCCGCTTCGCTGCGGCGGCTCCGTTTTGGAGTTCATGGCCCGCATGCAGCATTACGGCGGTGCGACGCGTCTGCTTGATGTGACTTCGAGCCTCGACGTCGCGCTTTACTTCGCGTCATCCGGACATGACGAAGTAGCTGGCGTTGTGTACTCCTATAGGGTTAACCCCGATATGCGCGTCTCGATTGGAGAACAGCCCAACGGTCAGGACCCCGACTGGTATGATCTGACCGATCGTTGCCGCGGCGGGCGCCCCCTGCTCGTGAAGCCGCGAAGCTATGAGCCGAGAATCGTCGTGCAGCATGGTGCGTTCATCATGACATCGCTCGACGGCTCGTTGGCGGACCCAAACCTATTTATGTGTCAGACGGTCGACTCCGAAGCTCGTCCGATTTGGATTCTCCCAAAGCTGAAACCTTCCGTGAGAAGGTACCTGGCGACAAAGGGAATCACTGAGGAGTCTCTGTTCCCATCGGGCATCGAGGGGTTTTCGAAGGCTCGCTCGGCGAACGTGCCTATCCGTCTATGACCGGTGTTTGTGGCAAGCAAAAAGTTAACAAAGGGGATAGAATCTGAATCTACCCCGATTCCATTGACAACCTTTACGCCGCCTTCGAGCGGCTATCTTCCGCAGGCCAATTGGCCTTCTCGAGCTCCGCCGGGCTGAGGTAGCCCAGCGCCGAGTGGATCCTGGCCCTGTTGTAGACGACCTCGATGTACTCGAACAGATCCAGCGCGGCCTCCTCGCGCGTGGCGCAGGTGCGCGCGTGCACGCATTCCGGCTTCACGATGCCCATGAGCGACTCCATGGCCGCGTTGTCCCACGGCGAGGATATCGAGCTCATCGACGGCCGGATGCCGTTCTCTCGCATGGTCTTGGACAGAAGCAGCGACACGCATTGCGAGCCGTGGATGCCCTTCTAAGTGTCAAGAGCAATTCACGAGTTCGCTCTGCCTTTTTATGA
>JAHYYK010000033.1 GCA_019425005.1 Collinsella sp. | reverse complement strand
TCGCCCTCGACGTTCTCATTCTTAATCATGGGTACTCCTATCGAGAAAAAGAAAAGCGGGCGGGGTCGACGCCATGCGTCAAACTCCCGCCCGAACATCAACTATTCGGTATGGTACCCACGATGCATCAAGTGCTTGCAAGCTATCGGTCATCGGTCGCGCAAGCGGTGTTAGCAAACGTGATGACCGGCCGGCGCTCGCCCCTTGCCGTTGCCCGCGCTCTGCAAGCGCCCGTGCTGCTCTTAGTAATCCACCGCCGCAGGGCTGTTCATCCAGTCGCTCACGAACGCGCCGTAGCGGCCCTCGATAATGGCCTGGCGGGCCCGCTGCATAAGGTTGAGCAGGTAGTAGATGTTGTGCATCGAAAGCAGAATGCCGCCGAGCATCTCCTTCTGCGTGACCATGTGACGGATGAGCGCACGGCTGTAACCGCCCGTGCACACCGGGCAGGTGCAGGTGGGATCGATGGGACCGTCGTCGTGCGCAAAGCGAGCGTTGCGGAAGTTGAGGCGACCCTCGCTGGAGAATGCCGTGCCCATACGGCCGGTGCGCGTCGGCAGCACACAGTCGAACATGTCGATGCCCACGCCCACGCCGCGCACGAGCGTGGTGGGGTTACCGACACCCATCAGGTAGCGCGGCTTATGCTTGGGCATGTACTCGCTCACGAGCGGCGCCAGGGTCTCGAACATGGTCTCGTGATCCTCGCCCACCGAATAGCCACCGATACCATAGCCCGGGAAGTCGCCGCACTCCTCCAGATGGCGCAGCGAGCGCAGGCGCAGATCCAGGTGCATGCCGCCCTGAACGATACCAAAGAGTGCCTGGTCGTCGCGGGTATGCGCCTTATAGCAGCGCTCGGCCCACATGCTCGACAGCTCGACGGCACGCTCAACGTAAGCGCGCGTGGCGGGATAGCCCGGGCACTGGTCCAGCTGCATGCAGATGTCGGAGCCGAGCTTCATGGCGATTTCCATGTTGTCCTCGGGCGTCCAAAACACGTGGCGGCCGTCGTAATCGTTGACGATAAAGCGCACGCCCTCGTCGGTGAGTTTGACGGCATCGTTGTGGCTGAAGACCTGGAAACCGCCCGAGTCGGTGAGGATGGGGCCGTGCCAGTTCATGAACTTGTGCAGGCCGCCCAGCTCGGCGATGGTGTCCTCGCCGGGACGCATGGACAGATGATAGGTATTGGCGAGCACGATCTGGGCGCCGAGCTTCTTGACAGTCTCGGTAGGAATGCCCTTGACGTTTGCCTTGGTGCCCACGGGCATAAAGATCGGCGTCTCGATGTCGCCGTGCGGGGTGTGCAGTACGCCGGCGCGCGCGTGCGTCGTCGGATCCTCGGCAATCAGGTCGAATTTAAAAAGGTTCTGGTCCATAAACTGGAACTCCTTGGTTGCGGTTCATACGCAAACCATTATACGGGCAACCCGCAAGAAGCACCGACTCGACAGAAACTGGCGCGAGGAGGATACGGCAGGGACACGGCAAATGAGCGTGGATTTTTGGACGCTTACCGGATGAGCGTGGATAATCTCCCACTTTTGCCCAAAGCACAGCCCAAAAACGGGAGATTATCCACTTTCATTCTGCGGGCACTCATTTAAGTACGTCCCCGATGAGTGGAGCTATTTACCAGCCACGGCAACGCCGATATTTTGGCAACGTCAGCGAGCGGGTCGCATTTGAGACAAGGTGCCGTGAAATGAAAGGGCGCTGACCTTCTGGTCGCGCCCTTGAAATTGAACGGCAGATTGTCCAAATGCGGCCCGCGCAGCGTCGGCCGGTCCGCCGTTCGGTAGAACGGCGGAACCCCTAAGGACGCTGGCCCATGCCACCCTCGAGGGTGACGGTCTCGCCGTTCATATACTTAAAGTCGGGACCGCAGAGCTGAACGACGACGCGGCCGATTTCCTTCTCGACGTCGCCGTAGTGACCCGCCGGCGGCATGTGGACGTTGGCCTTGAACGCCTCGGGATAGGCATCCTGGAAGTTCTCGAGCGCGGCGGTCCAAGCAAGCGGGCAAACGATATTGACGTTGATGCCGTCCTTGCCCCACTCGTTGGCGGCAACGCGGGTCAGACCGCGGATGCCCTCCTTGGCAGCGGCGTAGCTGCACTGGCCATAGTTGCCAAACAGGCCGGCGCCCGAAGCAAAGTTGACCACGGAGCCCTTGGTCTCCTTCAGGTGCGGGTAGGCCTTCTGCATGTACAGGTAGGTGGCATACAGACCGGAGTAAATGGCGAGGTTGAACTGGTCCATGGTGTGATCGGCGATCGTCACGCCCGAGGCGCTGGCCTGAGCGTTGTTGACTACGGCGTCGATGCGGCCGAACTCCTCAATGGCCTTGTCGATGACGTTCTGGACGACAGCCTCGTTGTCCTGACTAGCCGAAACATCGGCCTGAACAGGCAGAACCTTGACACCGTACTCGGCCTCGAGGGATTCCTTGGCGGCCTCGAGCTTGGCAACGTTGCGACCGGTAATGACGAGGTTTGCGCCCTCCTTGGCAAAAGCGATATCGATACCGTAGCCGATGGAGCCAGCGGAGCCGTCCTTGAGCGTGGCCTTGCCACCGCCGGTGACGATCACGGTCTTACCAGTGAAAAGTCCCATATAAAGTCCTTTCAAATCGCGACGGGCCTGCCCGTCGACTGCGCGCATCCAACTTCACGCGCCAAAAGCTGAAATGCAACTTTAGCGGGTTCAAGTGAAAAATAAAGCCCATGGCAGGCGAACGGCGCAACGTCTTTCGGCGAAGGGATTGTCAAGTTAAAACTGGATAAAGTGGGCGAGTTTTTGCTATCGACGCGAGCCATCGAACACGTTTTGAAACTTTGCTGCGGCGCGCGGGAAGTCGGCGCGAGACTTTATCATAGGGTGACAAACAACGATGAGGAGCACATACCTATGACAGACGAGCTGGACCCCCAGACTCAACAGCATATTGATGATTCCGCAGACGTCACTGCAGATGCCGACGCTGTGACCTGCGATGATATTGACCTCGACGACCCCATCTTGGACGAAAGCGCTACGGCGGAAACCCCTGGCGCCGAAGATGCAGACGAGCAAAACGACGATGCGCCCGCTCAGGACGACGACCCCGTACAGGATGCCGCTCCGCAAGCTGCGGGCCCCATCGAGGTTTCTTCGGAAGAAGAGCTCGACGCCGTCATGGACTCCATGATGGATGCCGTCAAAGCGATGAAAGACGCCGTGGCCGACGCTGACGTTGACGCCGAGGAAGAGGAGGCCGCCGAGGCAGCCTCGACCTTCGTACCCGGCGAGACTCCGGTTGCCGACCAGGGCAGCACCATGCCCTCGTTTCTGCAGCTCGAGCATCCCACGATTGGCGCCGATGCGGTCGACCCGCACGCAGCAGGCTTTTCTGTGATCGAGGGCGGTACCGGCAATATCGCCGTGCCGCAGGCTGCCGATGCGGACGCTGCCGACACCGCTCGCCCGACCGCCCCGCACTCCTCCGCCGCGAGCCGCGATCTGGGGACCGCTGTCTCGAACACTGCGAACGCCGTGGGCACCTTTATCGCCCAGGGCGCCTCGGCCATGCGCGAGATGAACGCCGCGAAAAAGGCACTTGCCGATGCCCGCGCCCACCTGGCCGAACTTGAGCAGCGCATTGCCGATCAGGCCGAGGAACTCGAGACGCGCCAGGATATCGCAGGCCGCTACGACCAGATCGTCGCCGACCAGCGCCAGGCGATTGCCACGGCCCAAAAGACTGCAGCGGCCGCCGAGATTGACCGTGATGCCCACGCCTCCAAAGCGACAAAGCTCAAGGGTCAGCTCGAACAAATGAAGACAGAGGATGACGCGACTGAGCTCCGTCTGAAGGCCACGCTCGATGCCGTGGAGGCCCGCGAGGCGAGCTCGCGCGAGACCGGCAACCGCCTCGTTCGACGTCTTGAGGATTCCAAGCGCATCCGCGACAAGGTGAAGGCAGAGCGAGACACCGGCATTGCCGCCGCACAACAAACCGTCGACGCCACGCGCGCCCAGCTCGAGACACTGCGTCATGAGTATGCCGAGCTGCAACGCAATCCCTCGGCAAATCCCGCCAACTATACGGTGCGCACCAGCGAGCTCTCGATGCAGATTTCCGACACGGCAGATGCCCTGCGTAAAGCCGAAGAAGATGTCCCGCGCATCACCGCCGACCTTGAGCATTCACTTGCCGCAGCCGAGCAGGCCGTCGAGCAGGCTCAAGCCCCTATCGCCGACGCAAAACGCGCGCACCAAGCCGTGACGACCGAAGCCGATGCCGCGCGCGACGAGTTGCAGACGGCGAAGACTGCCGCCGCGACTCGTCAGCGCGAACTGCGCGAGAAGATCGCCGCGGAGGACAAGGCACGCCGCGACCAGGAGCAGACCATCGCCAACGCCCAAGCAGATGCCGCACATGCACAGTCGATCATCGAACAGGCGACCGAGGTGCACGACCACCCAGAGATCACTGAGTCGCTTGCAGGATCCTTGGCCCGAGACAAAGCCGAACACGCCGAAACCGAGCGCGAAGTGGCCCAGCTCGAGGCTACCGAGGATGACGTACGAGAGCGCACCCGCGACTCACGCATCAAATTCACCGGCGCCATCGTCTGCATCGTCGCCGTGATTCTAGCGATCATCCTGGTCTGGCTCTTCGCGAGCAAGTAAACCAGTTGCCAAAAAACGTTCAACGCAGTTGCGGTGAGATAGTTCCTGTTTAGTCCTCAATAAGGCCAATTCAAGAACTATCTCACCGCAACCTATTTAAATCGACGCAAGGCAACCTATCCCTCTTGCACCAATCTCTTGACATAAGGACTGTCCCCAAGTGCCAACAAAGGCGACGCCGATGCCTTGGCAAAGTCAGCGAAAACCCGCCAGAGCGAGCAAGGTGCCTTGAAACGAGGCGGCATTGACCTTCTGGTCATGCCGCCGAAGTTGAAAGGCAGATTGCCGCTCTGGCGGGTTTGCAGCGTCGAGCCGTTACGCGGTTCGTAGAACCGCGTAACTAACAAATGAGCATCGCATCACCAAAGCTGAAGAAGCGGTAGCGCTCCTCGATGGCGGCGGCGTAGGCATCCATGATCTGGTCGCGGGTGGCAAGCGCGCTCACGAGCATCATGAGCGTGGAGCGCGGCACGTGGAAGTTTGTGATCAGCGCGTCGACCACGTGATAGGTCGAGCCGGGCATAAGGTAGAGCTGCGTCGTGGCGTTCTCGCGCACCACGATGTCACCGCGGCCAAGTGTATCGGCCCCGTCCTCGCGGCCCTCAAAATAGCGCGCCGTCACGGCCGGATCGGACACCGGTGCCTCAGCGTCAAAGGCGCTCTCGAGCGAGCGCACTGCGGTGGTACCGACAGCAATCACGCGATGCCCCTCGGCCTTCGCCTTATGCACGGCGTCGACAACCTCCTGCGACACGTGGTAGCGCTCGGTGTGCATCACGTGCTGCGTGGGGTCGTCCTCCTCCACCAGACGGAAGGTATCGATACCCACCTCGAGCTCGACGGCGGCAAACTTCGCACCCTTGGCCTCGATAGCGGCCATAAGCTCGGGCGTAAAATGCAGACCCGCCGTAGGAGCGGCAGCCGAGTGCTCCTCCTTCATGGCGTAGACGGTCTGGTACTTCTCGGGATCGCCCTCGTAATCGGTAATGTAAGGCGGCAGCGGCACGTGGCCGGCAGCATGGATGGCCTCGTCGAGCGTGCGCGGGTCACCGGCGGCATTGCAACCGGCCGGCTCAAAACGCACCAGACGACCGCCGCGGCTATCGGTGACAAAGTCGATGACCTCGGCCATCAGCACCACGGGAGCCCCCTCGGGCGCATGGGCGCCACCGGCGCGATACTCAATCTGAGCACCGGGCTTCAGGCGCTTGCCCGGCTTGACCAGGCACTCCCAAACGTGACCCAGCGGGTCAACATCCTCGCGGCGCTTGAGCAGCAGCGTCTCGACCACACCGCCCGAGCCAGCCTTGCGACCGATAAGACGGGCCGGCATCACGCGCGTCTGGTTGATGACGAGCACATCGCCCGGCTCGATATAGTCGATGATGTCGCGGAAGATGCGGTGCTCAACGGTACCGCCATGCTCTAGCGGCGTTCCTGTCTCGGAGCCTTTGCGATCAACCACCAGCAGGCGGCAGGAGTCGCGCGGCTCGGCAGGAGCCTGGGCAATCAGTTCCTCAGGAAGGTTGTAGTCAAAATCATCGGTACGCATAGACACGTCGGATACTCCTTATATAGCTAAAGTCCGCTCTACATCCTAGCAGGCTGACGTCCCAAACGAACTACTTTTTGGCGGCTTTGCGCTCGTCGCGGATGCGGGCGCGGTCCATGGCCGCCTCGACAGCCGAGAAGCGGCAACCACAGTAGTTCTGCCGATACATGCCAAGCTCGCGCGAACGACGTGTCGCCTCGGGGTAATACGGGCGAAAATCGCGAATCACCGGGGTGAGCCCGTGTGCCGCCGCCAAGCGCTCAAGCACGTCATTGCAGGTATCGAACAGCTGGTACGGCGAGACGGCGAGCGTCGTGCCCACAAACTCAAACCCGCGCTCCTGGGCCACGCGGCACGCCTCGGCCAAGCGCAGGGCATAGCACGCGCGACAGCGACGAGGCCGATCGACACCCAGCGGTGCCACGCCGGTCTCCCAGCGATCGCGGTCCTCCCCTGCCTCGATGAGCTCGATGTCGCCATCGGCACACCACCGGCGCAGCTCGTCCAAGCGGCGCTGCCATTCATCGCGCGGTTGAATATTGGGGTTGGTCCAGCAAATCGTGGGCTCAAACCCCTCCTCGCGCAGCAGGCGAACCGGCTCAAGCGAGCATGGTGCACAGCACGCATGCAGCAACAACGACTTCATCGACATCCCCGTCCCAGAAAACTCACCCCGACATCATGGCAGCTAAAATAGCCCCGTCCCAAAAAGACTACTTTGCGAAAAAGCGCACGCCAAAGGACGTGTCCTCGCAGGCAGCGATGCGGCGGTCGCGCAAAATGGCCCGCACGTAATACCAGTCGCCCACACAGCCCGACAAATGCAAGCCAGCCGCCAGGTAACACAGCAGCGGATAGCCCGAGAGCGCAAAGCCCAGGGCAAACGCCACCGTCAAAACAACCGTGGGCGCCAGGCAAATGGCCATGTACCGCCGACGCGAATACACAACGCCCTCGGCGCAGGCATAGATCATCGCCGTCTCACGATTCGCGCCAAAGGTCACATGCGCGCCCGCAGGCGCCAGCAGCTTAAAAAACACCGCATGCACCAGCTCGTGCACGGCAAACGACGCTGCAGAAACCGCAGCCACACCGACCATCCAGCCCACGACGGTGGTCCAGCCGCCCGCCTCAGCCGCGTCCAAGTCCGCAGGCCCGCCCAGCAGCATAAACATCGGCACCAGGCACACGGCAAACACCGCGACCACGGCCATCCCCCACACGAAGCAAGCGTGTAGAAAAACCTCGTCCTCAAACGCATGTATGTTGGAAATCTCATTCATAGCATCTTAGGATAGCGCCCCTGCCACGTACCCGTCCGCATGTGCGATAATGTCGAACGATATGCACGAATTGACCACCGCGCTGCCGAACCCCGTGCCCGGCCGCGCTCCCACCATATGCGAAGGAGTCCCATGGCATCCAAATATTCCATGAACGACCGTCCCAGCTGGCCGCGCCGCGCCATCGTTACCGCCGGCGAGCCCTACGGCAACAAGGGCCTGCACTTTGGCCACGTCGGTGGCGTCTTTGTCCCGGCCGACTTCTTCGCCCGCTTCCTGCGCGACCGCCTGGGCCGCGAGAACGTCATCTTCACCTCGGGCACCGACTGCTACGGCTCGCCCATCATGGAGAGCTACCGCAAGCTCAAGGAGAACGAGGGCTACGACAAGTCCATTAGCGAGTATGTCGAGTCCAACCACTCCCGCCAGGCCGCGACCCTCAACAACTACAGCATCAGCTGCGACATCTACGGCGGCTCGGGCCTTGAGCCGGCTGCGCAGATTCACAACGAGGTGACCGCCGAGATTATCAAGCGCCTGCACGAGCAGGGCACCATCTCCAAGCGCTCCACGCTGCAGTTCTACGACGCCAAGGCCGGCACGTTCCTCAACGGCCGTCAGGTGATCGGCCGCTGCCCCATCCAGGGCTGCAAGTCCGAGAAGGCGTACGCCGACGAGTGCGACCTGGGTCACCAGTTTGAGCCCGAGGAGCTCATCGCGCCCAAGAGCCAGCTCACCGGCGAGGTGCCCGAGCTGCGCCCAGTCGACAATCTCTACTTTGATCTGCCGGCCTACCTCGACTTTATGAAGACCTATACCGCCAAGCTCGCCCAGAACCCGCAGGTTCGCTCCGTGGTCTCCAAGACCATGGAGGAGTGGCTGCTGCCGGCTCAGCTCTACATCCAGAATAAGTTCCGCGAGGCCTTCGATGCCGTCGAGGACCAGCTCCCCGAGCACACCGTGCTGGAACCCGAGGGCAACAAGAGCAGCTTTACCGTCACCTTCCCCAGCTGGAAGGAGCGCGACGACGCCCACGCGGTGCTCGCCAACGGTGGCGTGCGCTTCCGCAGCGGCAAGGCACTCGTGCCCTTCCGCATCACCGGCAACATCGACTGGGGCGTTCCGGTGCCCGAGGTCGATGGCGTCTCCGACGTCACCTGCTGGTGCTGGCCCGAGAGCCTGTGGGCGCCCATCAGCTATACGCGTACCGTGCTCGCGCGCGATGCTAAGGCCGCCGGCGTGACCGAGGGCGTCGCCGCCCAGGATGCCGCCCTTATGGGCGAGCCCGCTGCCGACTCCACGCAGGTGCCCGCGCCCACCTACCAGCACAGCTCGCTCGACTGGCGCGACTGGTGGTGCTCGGACGACGCACAGATCTACCAGTTTATCGGTCAGGACAACATCTACTTCTACTGCATCGCGCAGACCGCCATGTGGGAGGCCCTGGGCTGGGACCTCACGCAGAGCACCGTCAGCGCCTGCTACCACCTGCTCTACATGGGCAAAAAGGCCAGCTCGTCCTCGCAGACGCCTCCCCCGCCGGCAGACGACCTGCTCAACCACTACACCTGCGAGCAGATGCGCGCGCACTGGCTGTCGCTCGGCCTGTCCGAAAAGCCGGTGAGCTTTAGCCCCAAGGCATACGACACCCGCGTGACCGGCAAGGACAAGGACGGCAACGAGGTGCGCGCCTGCGACGACAAGCGCGTCATCGATCCGGCCCTTAAGGAGAGCGCCCTTTTGACCGGCGTGTTCAACCGCTTGGCCCGCAGCTGCTTCTACGGCGTCGCCGTCAAGGAGGGCGACGAGAGCCCCTATCGCCACGGCTGCATCCCCGCCGGTGCGGCCTCTGCCGCCGTGGTCGAGGCCGCCGAGCAGGCCGCCCTTGCCTTTGAGCAGGCCATGTACAAGTTCGAGACGCACCGCGCGCTCGCCGTGTGCGACGACTACCTGCGCGCCGCCAACAAGCGCTGGAGCGATGCCTCCAAGGCCGCCAACAAGCTCGAGGGCGAGCCGGCCAATGCCGCGATGACGCAGGCCCTCGTCGACGCCTTTACCGAGCTGCGCGTGGCGACCGTCCTGATGCACGGTATTGTGCCGGCCGGCTGCGAGCTCATCTGCAAGTACTTCGACGTTGACCCGGTCGCCTTCTTTAGCTGGGATAACATCTTCGCCTCCACGGACGAATTTGTGGAGAGTCTGGGCGAGAAGCCCGGCGAGCACCGCGTAAAGCCACTGCCCCCGCGCTTCGACTTCTTTAGCAAGCACGAGAGCCAGTACTAAAACACTCGACATGTAATGGAATGGGAAGGAAAGACGGATGTCCAAGCCGCGTCGTCGTAAGCAGAAAAAGCAGGTCAAGGCCGAGCTCAAGCTCAGGCAGTTTGCCGCCACCGAGCTTTCCGACCAGCTTGCCGCCCTTCCCTGCGCCGCCGATCTGCCGCGCTTTATGGTCGACACGGTCGCCGGCGCCTATGCGCCCGCCGATGCCGAGCTCATGATCAAGGGCTTCGGCGCCGCGGTCACACGCCCGGTCACGCTGCGCGCCAACACGCTCAAGGCGACCGCCGAGGACATCGCCGCCGCGCTCGACGCAGCCGGCATCGCCCACCAAACCGTCGCCTGGTACCCGGACGCTTTCATCCTGCCCGAGGCCCAGGTTTCCGACCTGTGGGACCTCGACATCTACCGCGACGGCAAGATCTACTTGCAAAGTCTGTCGTCCATGATGCCGCCGTTGGTCTTGGGCGCCCAGGCCGGCGAGGACATCCTGGACATGTGCGCGGCCCCCGGCGGCAAGACGACGCAGATCGCCGCCCTCACGCAGGGGCAGGCGCACCTTACCGCCTGCGAGATGAGCATTCCCCGCGCCGAGAAGCTCGAAGCCAACCTCCACCGCCAAGGCGCAAAAAACGTGCCCGTCATGCGCATCGACGCACGCGAGCTCGACGAGTTCTTCCGCTTTGACCGTATCCTGCTCGACGCTCCCTGCACCGGCACGGGCACCGTCGTCAGCGGCAACGAGAAGAGCCTGCGCGGCCTCACCGAGCAGTTGCTGAGCAAGTGCGCCCGCTCGCAGCGAGCACTTCTGGACCGCGCCATGGGAGCCCTCAAACCGGGCGGCACGCTCGTCTATTCGACTTGTTCGATCTTGCCGCAGGAAAACGAGGACGCCCTGCAAGAGGCCCTCGACAAGCATATGGACTGCGAGCTCATCCCCCTCGACGGCACGCCAAGCGAAAGTGAGGCACGCCGCGCCCAGGAAGCTGGCGAGAAGCCGCGCATCGAGTCCAACGCCCTGACCGAGGCCGTTGCCGCGGGTCAGGTATCGGCCATCGCCAACGGCCTGCCCGGCACGCTCACCATTCCGCCCAGCCGCGAATTTGAGGGCTTCTACATTGCCCTGATCCGAAAACGCAGCTAGCGTACGGATCCAAAACTCAACAAGCTATCTCCGTGCGCGTTTGTCCTGCTGGTCGCGATGCTGTTTAAGCATCGCGCGCTCCTTGCGTTCGGCCCTTTTGCCCTTAATGGCCGTGACCACAAAGTAGATGACCGCGGCGGCAACGATTGCGCCCACGCATAGGCCAATCGAGCCCAACATTGCCGAAAATTCCATACCGCGTCACCTCTCTTTTAAACGGGACTTTCAAGATAGCACCTCGATCCCCGCCACCACAGCTCCTTCACGTTCGCCGCCCTTCGGTCTAACGGAGGACGCGGCGGGGAAAAATCAACTCGTCAAACGATTTAGCAAGCACAACGCTGCCGGCACCCTGCCGGCCGTCATCACATAGAATCGAGCCTCCATGGATACCCTCAACGATCTAAATGAGCGCGTCGACGCCTTCGTCGGCACCAGCTCCTTCGACACGCCTGCCGCGGCAAACGACCAAGCCCCCATCGATGTGCCCGCCGAGGTTCACGAGGACATTGTCGCCTCGGTCGATTTCTCCGAGGTCGAGCTCGCAGACGAGTTCACCGAACCCCAGGTAGCCGTGACCCCCAACGGACTGCTTCCCATGGAGCCGCTGCCCATCGACGGGCGCCTGCGCAAGGCGGCCCTTCGCATGCCTGACGAGATTGAGGAGGCCAGCGGCTTCACGCTCTTCGGCCGTCGTATCAAATCGCTCATCTACACCACCGACGTCGCGGTCATCCGCAACTCCAATGCCGATGCCGTCTTTGCCGTTTACCCCTTCACGCCGCAGCCGGCCATTACGCAGGCGCTGCTGACCGTCGCCGAGTGCCCGGTCTTCGTAGGCGTGGGCGGTGGCACCACCACCGGCAAGCGCTCCGTTCAGATGGCAGCCGTCTCCGAGATGCAGGGCGCGGCGGGCTGTGTGGTCAACTCCCCCGCCACCGCCGAGATGGTCGAGCACATCACCAACATCGCCGACATCCCCGTCATCGCCACGGTCGTACGTTGCGACGACGATGCTCACGCAAAGGTGCGCGCGGGCGCC
Organism: Collinsella sp.; assembly: GCA_019425005.1. GTDB lineage: Bacteria > Actinomycetota > Coriobacteriia > Coriobacteriales > Coriobacteriaceae > Collinsella. The sequence goes on along the minus strand of JAHYYK010000033.1, from coordinate 15,772 downwards.
AAGATTCTTAACATCGCGGCCGGCAAGAACACGCCACAGGTCCTGCGCGAGCTGCGCGAGCACTATCCCAACCTGCCGCTCATCGCACCGGGCGGCAAGACGCCCGAGAGCATTCGTGAAACCATCGCCGCCGGTGCCAACGCCATCATTTGGACGCCGCCTTCGGCCCAGCAGCTGCAGACCGACATGATGCAGCGCTACCGCAAGATGAAGGAAGACGCCACGCCCGTCATCTCGCACGACGATGTACCCATTATCGACCAGGTTGCCGCCGCCGAGGTCAGCCAGGTCGAGAACATGAATCCCGATGTGCCGATTCCCGACGAAGTCATCGAGCGCGTCGCTTCGATCCACGAGCGCGTCGAGGAGCATCGCGCCAACCGCGGCCTCAAGCCCTCGCTGCACGGCTTCTTCTTCCGCGGAAAGAAACGCTAGCAAAACATCTTGGCCCGCCCCACAAACGTGAGGCGGGCCGTTTTCGTTTGAGCAATCATGCAGCGACGTGATGGGGCAAATTAATCCACGCGCTTGTCGCCCATAAAGAAGAGCGCCACCGTACCGGGTCCGGTATGCGAGCCAATCAGAGTACCGATGTTATTGATCTCAATCTTGCCTTTAAGCTGCGGAACCTGTTCCTCAATCAGCGCCGCAACCGCCTCGGCATCCTCGCGGCACGCCGAGTGCGACATGATGCACTTACCCGAATAATCCGCACCGTCCTGCACGTGTGCCATCATGGTCTTAGCCATCTCGGAAATCGCGCGCTTCTTAGTGCGAATCTTCTCACGTGGCGACAGCCCACCTTCGCAATCGACCGTCATAAGCGGGCAAATCTTAAGCGCCGTGCCGATGATCGCGCTCGCAGCCGAAATGCGACCGCCGCGCAGGTAGCTCGACAGATCGGTCGAAAAGAACCAGTGGTGCAGGTTGAGTTTGTGCTCCTCGATCCAGGCGGCCGTCTCGTCGAGTGAAGCCCCGCTATCGCGCACGTCGGCGGCACATTCCGCCAGCAGGCCAAAGCCCGAAGACGCTGCCAGCGAATCGATGACGCGCACCTTGCCGCCCTGGGGATAGCGATCCGCGAGCATCTGCGCCGCAACGCAGGCCGATCCATACGTGCCCGAAATACCCGACGACAACGTCAGGTGCAGCACGTCTTTACCCTCGGCAACAAACGGCTCCCAAAACTCCTCGTACTCGCCCACGCTCACCTGAGACGTCTTGGGCATGGCGCCCGCGGCAATCTGGGCAAAAAACTCGTCCGGCGTAATCGACTGATACAGATCGTCCGTATAGACAACATCGTCGATCTCGTAATGAAAACACACGACGGGGATATTGCGCGACGCAAAGAACTCACGGGTTCGGTCGGCGGCGGATTCACAGGTCAGGACAAAATCACTCATATGAGGCTCCTTACTCATTGCTGCGCAAATTATCGCACAGTGAGCCTACATACGGTACATATGTCCACTATTTACCAAATCGAACCAAAAATAGCGAACATCTTTACCACCATCGTCTCCACCGGCCCCACGCATAAATATCTGAGAAAACACCCTCTGTCGTCTCCACTCAACCGCCATATCTACCTCAACTAAATCGATTTACCAAACCGTTCAGCCGACAATTCAGCCGCTGGCGCAAAATCGAAACAAAAGCGGCGCATACTGATAAACGTTTGACGCTGTTTATCAGTTTTACCAACCCCATCGGAAGGTGTTTCATGGTCGCATTCGATCGCAATCCGCAAGACTTCAAGTATCTGCGTCTGCTGTCGAAACAATTTCCCACCGAGCAATCCGCGTTTACCGAGATCATCAATCTCTCGGCCATTCTCAACCTGCCCAAGGGCACCGAACATTTTATGAGCGACGTGCATGGCGAGTACGAAGCCTTTATGCACATCCTCAACAACTGCTCGGGCGTCGTGCGCGAGCATGTCGACGAGATCTTTGGCGACACGCTCACCTTTGACGAAAAGGGCGAGCTGTGCACGCTCATCTACTATCCGCGCGAGAAGATCGACCTGGTCCGCAGCCAGCGCGAAGACTCGCCCACCTGGTACAAGACGATGCTTGATCAGCTCATCATGGTTGCCCGCTCGCTTTCGAGCCGCTATACGCGCTCCAAGGTGCGTAAGGCCATCCCACGCGATTACGCCTACATCATCGACGAGTTGTTGCACACGCACCCGGACGAGAACAACTATCGCGTGCGCTATCACGAGCGCATCGTGGAATCCATCCTGGAGACCGCAAGCGCCGACGACTTTATCGAGTCGCTTGCCTCGCTCATCAAGCGCCTGGCCGTCGACCACCTGCACCTAGTGGGCGACATCTTCGACCGCGGTGGCGGCGCGGCCAAGATTATGGACCGCCTGCTCACCTACCATTCGCTCGACATCCAGTGGGGCAACCACGACCTGCTGTGGATGGGCGCTGCGGCCGGTGAGCCCGCCTGCATCGCCACGGTGCTGCGCAACAACCTACGCTACGACAATTACGAGATCCTGGAGAACGACTACGGCATCTCGCTGCGTGAGCTTGTCGCCTTTGCCGATGCCGCCTACACCGCCGGTGAGTCCATCACCCCGCTGATCAAGGCCATCAACGTGCTGCTCTTTAAGCTCGAGGGCCAGATTATCCAGCGCCACCCCGAGTTCGATATGACCGACCGCCTGCTACTCGACAAGATCGACCACGACACCGGCACGGTCACGCTCGCCGACGGCAGCGTGTGGCCGCTCACGACCAACGACTTCCCCACCGTCGACCCGACGGACCCCTACACACTCACGCCCGAGGAGCAGCACATCATAGACAAGCTCGTGTCCGAGTTTGTCACCGCCGATCACCTGCATCGCCATATCGATTTCCTCTATTCCCACGGCTCGATGTACAAGGTCGCCAACGGCAACCTGCTGTTCCATGGCTGCGTGCCGCTCAACGAAGACGGCACCTTTAGCAGCATGAACTGCCTGGGCACCTGGCACACTGGCCGCGATTATCTCGATTTTTGCGACCACATCGCCCGCCGCGCCTGGCGCGTGGGCGACCGCGACGCTCTCGACTGGATGTGGTACCTGTGGATCGGCTTTAACTCACCCGCCAGCGGACGCCTGGTGCGTACCTTTGAGCGCGCCTATATCGCCGACAAGAGCACCTGGGTCGAGCCGATGGACCCGTACTTTACGCTTACCAAGTCGCCCTCGGTCTGCGACGACATCATGCGCGAGTTTGGCGTCGCGCCCATGGCATGCTCACCGACCGGTCACATCATCAACGGCCACACGCCCGTTAAAACCACCAAGGGCGAGCAGCCCATCCGCGCCGAGGGCAAGCTGCTGGTCATCGATGGCGGATTCTGCCGCGCTTACCATCCCAAGACGGGCATCGCCGGCTACACGCTTATCTCGAGCTCGCGCGGCTGCCGCCTCAAGTCGCACCGGGCCTTTACGACGGTTGCCGAGGCACTCACGCGCAACGTGGACATCGAAAGCGAGTCCAACCGCTTTGACGAGGCCGACCGCCGCCGCATGGTAAGCGACACCGATACCGGCGTCAAGATCCGCAGCCAGATCCAGGACCTACGCCAACTGCTCGATGCATATAGAAACGGTGCTATCGAGGAGCGCGCCTAGCTCCACCCGCGGGGATTGGCTAAACTTGCTGAGTTTGTCATCCCCGCGGCGCTTCGGCGCCAGCTTAAGGCAGGTACCATGCAAAAGCTCCTTGCGCAGATCATGAAATTTGGCGTCGTCGGTGTCATTGCCACGGTCATCGACTTTGGCATTATGAATCTGCTCCACTACGGTCTGGGCCTCAACATCCTAATCGCCAATACCAGCGGCTTTATCATCTCACTCATCTTTAATTACCTCGCCAGCATGAAGTACGTGTTTGCGCACAAGGAGGGCATGAGCCGCCGCCGCGAGTTCATTATCTTTGTCGTGTTGTCCGTGATCGGCTTGGCTCTCAACGACGGTATCGTGCTGGCGCTCAACACCGGCTTGGGGCTCGAGGCCAATATCGCCAAGATTTGCGCCACCGCGCTTGTCATGGTCTACAACTTTGTGACCCGAAAGATCTTCCTGGAGGGCGACGAGACCAAATAGCTCGACACACCTGCAGCATTACGGCGCCCACGGACGACGCGCGCTCAGCGCAGTATCGTCCGTGGGTGCCGCTCGTTTACGGGCAAATTTTCAACGTTTGCGGATTAGCTCTTGAAAATTTGGCGAGTTCGTATAGTTCTTGGCAAGGACCTTACGTTTCCCTTTCAAAAGCTCTAAAGTATCCTCTGCTCGATTCATCAACGCATTGGATGTGATTACGTGCGCAAGGCACTGGCACAACCTCATACTAAGCAGTTCCTCAAGTTCGCTGTCGTGGGCCTTATCTCCTTTGGCATCGACTGGGGTATGCTCATTGCGCTCGTCGAGCTGTTTCACCTCGACTTTTTGATGAGCACCACGGTTTCGTTCATCACGTCCGTCGTGGTCAACTACTGGCTCAGCATGAAGTACGTGTTCGACCATCGCGAGGGCATGAGCCGCAAGCGCGAGTTCACGATCTTCACCATCCTGTCGGTGATCGGTCTGGGCCTCAACGACCTGTACATGTTTGTGGGTGTCACGTTTTTGAGCATCGGCTACCAGGCCATGAAGGCCATCGCCACGTTCCTCGTCACCTGGTACAACTACTTCAGCCGCCGCTTCTTCCTCGAGGGCGCACGGTCGTAGTCGATTCACTACTTGCTTGAATGTATAACCGGCTGGAATTCCCATTCCAACCGGTTTTTTATTTGTCGAGGTCCCCGGCGACCCAGTCCTCTACGCATGAAAAACGGGCGGCCCGGATGCTTATCCGAACCGCCCGTTTGGTGCGATATGTCGAGGCCTCTAGCCTGTAACGTAATACCAGACCACGTTGTCGCCGTTGGAGAGAACGTAGTTGCTGCAGGCCGTCATGGGCGTTGTGCCGTTGACGGAGTACATCCAGCCGCTCGTACCGCCGTACTGTTTCTCGGCCAAACCACCAATCGCGGAGACATACGTGCCGTACGACGAGCCATGTGCGTTGACAGAAAGGCCCAGCGCGCACAGGGCATCGTAGACGGTAGCACCTTCGTCAAAGGTAAAGGTGCCACCAGAGGACACAGGATTGCCCACGGCGCTCGATGTGACCGAAACCGTTACCGTTACGTAGTTGGACTCCTGCGAGCCGCCCTGACCGCCCGAGGGAGCGCTTCCGCCATTAGAGCTGGAGGCTCCACCAGACGACTGACCGCCGCCCGAAGAAGCACCGCCAGACACATTGGAAGTATCGCCGGCTCCCGTATTCTGGGCAGCGGATTTATCTCCAGACTTCTTGCCGTCCCGACCATCGGACTTCTTGCTATCCGAGCTTTTATCCGATTCCTTGTTTGAAGACTCGGAATCGTCCTTGGACTCATCCTTTGCGTCATTCGATGACTTGGAATCCTTGGAACTGGCCTCGACCGAAGTCGTAGTCGAGCCAGACGCCTTGGTGTCCTTGGTGACGACGCTCTCCCCCGTCACGGTCTGAATGATCCAGTCGATGGACCAGGCACCGCTTGTGGAAGGATGGACGAAACCCAGCGAGACGACGATCAGAATGGTGCACACGGCAGTCAGAACACCAAGGAGCGCCTTGCGACGAGGGGCGGACGCCGCCGAAGCGGCGCCCTGGTGCTTTGCATCGTCGAACTGAATGAACGAGGAATCTGGTTGCTTGGGGTCAGCGTCCTTGGATTTATTGGACACAGCCCTCACCTACCGACGTTTGGTGAACACGAGCACGCCGACGATGGCGAGACCGATGACGCCGGCGGCAACGCCAACAATGGCGAGCGGGTTGATGCCAGTCTCCTGCTCGGAAGCACTAGAGGACTTCTTAGCAGTGGTCGTGGAAACAGCACCCGTATCGGACTTGGAATCGGACTTCTTGTCGGACTTGCTGTCCTTCTTGTCAGACTTCTTGTCAGACTTCTTGTCAGACTTCTTCTCGTCCTTCTTATCGGACTTATCGGCGTCCTTCTTGTCGGACTTGTTGTCCTTGGTCTCGGTCTTGGTCGACACCGTCGTCTTGGTCGTCGGCTTATGACCCGGGGCGATAGCGCCGCCGACCTGCTGGCCCTTCGTGCCGGAGCCGGAACCCGTGCCCGTGCCAGCACCGGAACCGTTGCCAGCGCCACCGTTGCCACCATTAGTGTCAGAACCGCCATTGCCGCCAGGGTTAACAGCATTCTTGGTCCACTTGGCATACAGCGTCAGATCGGCCGTCACCGGCGTGCTAAAGTCATACGCCTGCGTGCAAGCCTCATCGGTATACCAGCCAGCGAAGGTGTAGCCATCGCGCGTCGGATCGGCCGGCTTGACCAACTTGCCGTCGGCCGTAGTCTGGGAGTCGACCTTAGAACCCTCGCCAGTCTCAAACGAGACCTTAACGCCACCACTCAGCTTGAAAAGCGTGCCGGAATCGTTGATGTAGTAGAGGTTACCCTTGGCATCGCAGGCAATCGGCGAGTCACAGTAATTGTTGTGTCCCGCTGCGCTAAACGCATCGGTCGCCTGCGCGTCACCCATCTTGTAGCGATACACGCCACCGCCCGAGGTGTAGCTCACATAGTCGGAAGTCGCACCATAGTTGACAGTGAAATAAACGTACGCGTCATCCGCCTGGACACTCACGAGCGGTGCGCCCTTGATGCCACCGGCAGGAAGCACGGAGCCATCGGCAGACGAAACCAACGTCGTAGCAAAGTCATTATCAAGGTCGACAATCGCCAGCGCCGAACCGCCAGAAACCTCGCCACCGACAATTAGCTTATTGCCATACAGCGTGGGCATGCAGGCACAACCCGTAAGACCAAGATCGATGACGCGTTCTTCGGAAATGCGCGAAGAGGCCCTTGCGTTTGCGTCCGACAGTGCCAGCACGTGGAGCTTGCCGTCACGCGAGATCACATAGGCATGCTTGCCGTCTTTGGACAGTACACAGCCGGAGTTGACGATGGCACCAACCGAAACGCTGCCGAGCACATCACCCGTCGACTTGCTAAGCATCTCAACGGTACCCGCACTCGTCGGAACCAGAATATAGCCGTCGCCCACTGTAGCGCTCGTCCAGTAGTAGCCCTCATCAGCATTAACATGCTGCCAAGAAACAGCGCCGGTCAGTATATTAATACGCGTCAGGTGACCGTTATTGTACGTACTCGTTCCATAGTCGACATCAACGGTGCCAACGTAGAGATAGTTGCCATCGACCGTCAGCTGGGAATTTGACTGGGCAGATTTGCTCACAGAGTCAGTGACCCAAACCGTCGTCAGCGTATCGGCCGTCAGAGCCTGGACCGCACCGCCGTCGAGCGGGACGATGACCAAGCCTTTCGTATAAATCGGACGCGTGGTGTAGCCAATCGCAGTCTGAAGGTTCGACTCGGCAAGCACCTTGCCCGACTCGGCGTCGATCTTAAGCAAACGCTTGTTCACGGCAAGGTAAACGTTGCCGTTCACGACAATAGGCTCACTCGCATTGGGATACGTGGCACCCGAGTAGGCCCTCCAATCGAACGTCCAAGAGCTTGCCAGCGCGCCCGTAGGCGTGGACACGTTCTTGACCACCGCATTGGAATTGCCACTCCAGTCGGCTTTCCAATCGGTCGGGCGCGAAGCGCTCGGATCGACTACGACTTCATCGGGATTAGGAACGGTGTCGCCAGGGGCGTAAGCCCAGACGATTTTGTCGCCCGACTTGAGCACGTAATCGCTATCGAGCTGAGGCCCGGGAACGCCGTTGACAAAGAACGACCATGCACCCGACAGCTCGGTGCCATCAAGCGGGGAGACAAGACTATGAACACCCCAATAACCAAATTGGTCGTACATCTTGGACTCAATGCCAATGGCATCGAAGTAGGCAGCGGAAGCGTCCTTGATCGTCGTGCCCTCGACAAACACCTGCGTCGAAGGATCGGTCCAGCGCTGCGCCTTCTCATCCTTCTTACCGATGATCTCCATTGAAACGGAAACCTGGCCGGGCATGGTTCCATCAAAGCCATAGACCCAGGTAACCTTGTCCCCGGCCTTGAGTGTGTAATTGCCCGCGCCGACATTGGCCGCCTGACCGTTAACGAAGAACTGCCAGAATTTCCAAGTGTTTTCGTTAACTTTCTCGCTCGAAAGCGTCACGGTCTTGTTGAACGGTGAAGTCAGCGACTCGAGATACCAGCCGTACGTGCCTTTTCCCGTTTTGGCGCCAATGCCGGCCTTTTTAAAGGCCTGCTCGGAAAGATCAGCAGCGGTCGTGCCCTCTTCCACCAAAGCTGTCGTGGGCTGCGCCCATGTCTGCTGAGCGCCCGAGGCGTCCTGGCCGACAACGGTGCAGCTAACGGAAATCTGATTGGCGGGCGCGGGGTCACCGTACTTCGAGTAGCACCAGACGACGGAGTCGCCGTCCTTGAGCGTGTAGCCGCCGGCGCCGACCGCGGAGACGCTGCCGTTGACGAACAGCTGCCAGTGCGCGCCGGTCGCCGGGTCGTAGGCGAGCGTGCGGCCCGCGTCGAAGGGCGACGTGATCGAGTTGAGCGCCCAGCCCCAGGAGCCGTTGGGGTCGTAGTCGGCCTTGAGGCCGGCCTGCCTGAAGAGCTGCTCGGAGAGGTCGGCCGCGGTCGAGCCCTCCTTCAGAGCGATCTGCTGCGCGGCGGCCCAGGTCTGCTGGGCGCCCTTGGCGTCGGTGCCGACGACGGAGCACGTGGCCGCGACCTCTTGGCTTGCGGCTTCGGTAGGCTGAGATTCAGCCTCATCGGAAGCGGCTACAACACTTTTGACGTTCTGTTCGGATGAATCCGGCGAAGCAGTAGAAGCCTCGACTGCGGCAGAATCGTCCGACGCTACGCCGTTGCTATCTGCGGCATTCGCCGAAGCGCCATCGTTAACCGACGCATCGCTCGCGTTAGAGCCGGTTTCAGAAACGACACCGTCGGCAGCACCGTCCGCGGCACCTGCGTCCTCGCCCGGCGTCGCAGCCTGAGCCACAGCCTCGGCAATGCCCTCGGCGCCCTCGGCCCACAGCTGAGCCGGCGTGGTGCCAAAGGCCATCGCGAAGGCCAGGAATGCCACCAGGCCGCGCTTGGCTACACCACGTGCAATCGCACCACGGCGATGCAACGAGGCGCGCTCACGCTCGTCCTCAAACATATCCATTTGTCCCCCATTGTCTGTACTTGGAGCGTTGCCTTGAGACTGCCCCACGTCATCGCGCATGTTGCGCTCGAGTTCCCCCATCGGGGTCCCCCTTCCCTCCAGAGCCCTATGCATACCGGCGGCACACGCCGCAGCCGCATGCAAGATGGGAGGCGATCCGACTTAACCTTAACGACTCGGGCACGTCGTCCGATCTGCGACGCGAACATCCCGAGCCAAGAGGAATTACGGTTACTGGTACAGCCGGGGACTTGCACCCCGATTCTCCCAAACGCGCAGGAAAACCGCGCATTCGTGCGTCTCCGCACCACCATCTAGGCCATCGATTATTACCGTCAAAATGGTATCACGCAAAAGGGCCCCGTACGCAGGCGAAGCCCAAGGTAAAAGCTATTGTTTGCGATAGGAAAGAGTTGGGTATGGAAGGGCGCCGTGGGACAAGACACCGTGCAGCTACGCTAGTGCTTGCCGCCGTGACTGTTGCGCCAGATATTGCGGCCCAGCATGAGCGCCAAAACCAGCGCGCTCACATAGCCAACAAAGCCGATGATCGGAATACCGAGCACAACAGGCTCGATGCGCGCATAGTAGACCACCGAGGAACCGATAAACAGGCCGGCAATGACAATGGCCATTGACATGCGGTCGACGATGCCGCCTATCTGACGCAGCGCCTTGTCGCTACTCATGAGCTGCAAGTTCAGCTTGAGCTGGCCGCGCGTGAGCATACGCGACGCCAAGCCCAGATACTCGGCCGCCTCGAGCGAGCCTTTTGCCGCGCGATAGCTGCTCGCCGCAAAGTCGCGCCCCATTTCGCGGACGCGCGCATAGGCGCTCTTCTCGTTTTTGATGTGCGCTTGGATGATCTGGATCATGTTGACGTTGGGCATGTACTCGGTCAGCAGACCCTCGAGCGTCACCATGCCGCGGGCGAACATCGTCACCACGCTCGGCAGCTCAACGTCATTCTTACGCGCGAGGTTTAACAGCGAGGTCAAAAACTCGCCGATATCCAGGTCCTTAAGATCGAGTCCTGCAAAGTCGGCTACGATAAAGTCCAAATCGGACAAAAAGGCCGAATGGTCGAGCTCGGCCGAATCACCGCGCGTCACGGCAAAACGCATGAGCGAATCCTTGAGCTTGGGCACATCGCCCTCGGCCACGGCAAAGATCATATCCTTGACGATACCGCGGTCGTGGCTCGACATGCGCCCGACCATGCCCAGGTCAATAAAGTAGACAATGCCGTCCTTGAGGATGATGTTTCCCGCATGCGGGTCGGCATGGAAAAAGCCGTCGTCGAGCACCTGCGTCGAATAGTCCTCGACGATCGCCGAGCCGATCTTTTCCAGGTCATAGCCCTCGGCCACCAGGCGCTCGGGATCGGCAATGGAGATGCCGTCGATGTAGTCCATGACCACGACGTGTTCGGTGCAAAGGTCCAGGTAGGATTTGGGACACGAAACGCCATGCACGCTTTTGTGGAAGTCATAGAAATCGTTGAGATTTTTTGCCTCGGCCAAAAAGTTGGTCTCCTCGCGAAACGAGGTCCACAGCTCTTCGACCACGCCGTGTAAGTCAACAAACTGGTCGGTGTTGACGAACTTGGAAACGATGCGCACCACCGAACGGATGATGTCGATGTCCTGTGCCATGACCTGTTGCGCGCCGGGGCGCTGCACCTTAACGGCCACGTCCTCGCCCGTCACCAGGCGGGCACGGTGTACCTGCGCGAGCGACGCGCTTCCGAGCGGGTTGGGGTCGATCGCGTCGAACATCTGCCCCAGGCGCTGGCCGTACTCCTCTTCCAGACAGCGGAGCACTACCTCATACGGCACCGGGTCTACGTCGGAGCGCAGGCGGCGCAGCTCGTCGCAAAACCGCTGCGGCAAAATCTCGGACCGGTTGGCCAGGATCTGCCCCATCTTGACGAACATGGGGCCGAGCTCTTCGAGCAGACGACGCAGGCGCACCGGCGTGAGGTTATCCCATACGCGGTACTTTTTGATCAGGCGAACGATCTGCCCAATGCGTTCGCGGCGGCCTGCCGGCGTGAGCTGGTATTCCTCGTCCGGCGCCATCGCGTCGGGCTCTTCGGGAACCATATCGACAGCACGCGGCTTCTTGCGAGCGCCCGAGACGGCGGCATCGACCTCATCGACAACCGCCGCCTCGTCACCCAAGGGATCTAGATTGTTGTAATCGGTGGTGGAATCTGCCATCTGCGCTGCTACTCGGCCTCTTCGGTGTCCTCTGCATCGTCGGGCTCAACGGACTCGACGGGCACCGAAGTCACGTTGTCCTCGACCGAATCGACGATGTCGCGCACATGGGCCAAAAAGGCCGTGCGCTCGGGGGCGGTCATAACGCGGACGCGGGCCAGGATGAGCTCGTCGAGCACGCGCTGCGCCGCAGTCTCACCCTGCATGCCCAGACGCTCGGTCAGGTCGGAAATGGTGCCACCGGCCTGCTCGAACATGTCGGACACGCTGCGGGCGATATCGGGAGTGCCGGCGTCCTTGCGAACCTGCTCGCCTTTGGTATTGAGGTCGTCGAGGACCTTCTTGCCGCCCTCGACGGCAACGGCGGCGGCGCCGAAGCCCACGTTGATGGCACCGTTAACAAGCTGATCGAATTTCATAACCATGGTTGGCTCCAATCGTGAACAACTGCATTGGCCTTCTTGTACCCAAGATTGAGCGAACGACACAAAATCGTTTTGCCGCCAAGATAGAAATCGAGCGGGGCAAAGCCTTTGACGGCGTTTGCCCCGCTCGCTCGCTGCAAGGCCGTCTTTACCTTACGTTATCGTTCATCGCGAAGGAATTCTTCATGGCACAGCTCGTGGTGTAGAGCACCTTGCCCAACAGAGCATCGGTCTCCACGCGCACGAGCTCGGCAAAGGCCTCGTTGGCGCGGGCGAGCTCGGCAGGCACCTCAGTCTCGGGCAGTGCGGCTACGACAGCGTCAACGTCGTGAATCTGCTTGTGGCCCATGCCGCCGACCTTCTCCTGATAATCCTCGACCGCGCGACCACACTCGTGGAAGCGAACATCGGCCAAGGCACCGATCAGGCGATTTGCCCAATAGAAATTCTCCGACGTCACGCGGGCCTGCGTGTCGGCATAGTACTCGGGCATGGTCTCGACATTGGCGTACAGCGGCACGAGCGCGTTAAACGAGTTAGAGCCAAAGGCCATCCACTGTACGGCGCGATACGCCGGCTGTGCATAGGGGCGCAGTTGCAGCACGGCGAGCTGACCGTTGCGGTTGATGCCAATGGGACGATAGGCGCCGCGCGTGGCGGGCGTGCCCTTGCTGCCGTAGCAGTCGTACTCCGTACCCTGGTAGTGGCTCGAAAGCACGTACTTGATATCCTCGATGGTCACCTTGCGCTCGGGCACGCGGCTCCAGGGGATATCGTCGCTCTCGGGCGTGTAGTCGGCCTCGGGACCGTCCCACACATCGCTGGGGTTGAGGCAGCGCTGCATATACCAGGCGCGCGGCGTGTTGTAGACGTGGTCGCTGTCGCTGTGCGAGCCAAAGGCCTCGCGCGGGTTAAAGACCGCAGCGGGACCGTCGCCCTCGACGCCCAGCGTCAGGTCCAGATGCCACTCGGCCATCCAGGAGCGCAGGTCGGCGGAGCACATATGGTCGACCTGGGCGCCCTCGGCATCGTCCAGGTCAAAGCTATCGATACCCAGCTGGTTAGGCATGGTCACATAGGCGTCATCGGGCACGCGCTTGGCGATCCAGTGGTGGCCGCCGATGGTCTCGAGCCACCAGATCTCGTCCACGTCACTAAAGGCGATGCCGTTGTTCTCGTAGGTGCCGTAGCGCTCGAGCAGGTCACCCAGGATACGCACGCCATCGCGGGCAGACTTGGCGTACGGCAGCACCAGGGTCACCATATCCTCCTCGCCCAGGCCACCGGGCTGCGCCGGAACATAGCCGTCCTCGCCCTCGTTACCCTTGGCGGGCACGTAGTCCACGAGCGGATCGGCGCCGCGGACGCGCTCGTTGGTGGTAAGCGTCTCGGTTGCGGACATGCCAACGTTGAGCTCGTTGAAGCCGGCCTCGGCCCAAATGCCATGACCCGGGACAACGTCGGGGACGCTTGTATAACGCATGGGATTATCGGGCAGCTCAACGGTCAGGTGGCTCAAAACGCTCGTGTAGACACGCGGCTGCTCGTCGGGGTGCACAACACGCATGCGCTTGGGCTCAAACACCCCGTTGGACGAGTCCTCGTTGCGGGCAACCAGCGTCGACCCGTCGTAGCTCGCGTTCTTACCAACCAAAATCGTTGTGCACGGCATGCGCATCCTCCTTGAGCGAAGAAATCAAACGGCAACAGTGTATCGCTTCGGCGCAAAAAGGGCGAAACAGCCGCCCCGGCAACCCCTGTGGTCAAAAACGACTATTTCGATGCGCGCTCCGCCGCCTCGATCACGTGCTTGGCGAGAATCGCGGTGGTCACAGCCCCCACGCCGCCCGGCACCGGAGTAATTGCGCCAGCGATCGGTTCCGCAGCATCAAAATCGACATCGCCGACCAGCTTGCCAGCGGCCTCGTCCCAGTTAATGCCGACATCGATGATCGTCTGGCCCTCGCGAACCGCATCCGCGCCAATCGTGCGTGCGCGTCCAACGGCCGCAACCACAATATCAGCCGCACGGCACTCGGCAGCCAAGTCGCGCGTATGCGTATGGCACATCGTCACCGTGGCATTGCGAGCCGTAAGCATGGCGGCAACGGGACGACCAATTACCAGCGACCGACCAACAACCGTGACCTTTGCCCCATCCAGCTCAACACCGTAATGGTCCAGCAACGCAAACACGGCCTCGGCCGTGCAGGGAGCAAAGCCCTCGCCACGACCCGAAAGCGTGGTGAGCAGCGAGGCCGGTGTCATGGAGTCAACATCCTTGGCGGGATCGAGTGCCGCGGCAACCGCATCCTCGTCAAGCCCAGCGGGCAACGGACGAAACATCAGGCAGCCATGAACAGCGGGGTCGGCATTGATGTCCTTAATAGCCGCCAGTAGCTCATCCTGCGAAACATCGACAGGGAGTAAAACGCGGCGAGCCTCAACGCCAACCTTCTCACAGCGCTTGAGGGCGCCGCGCTCGTAGGATAGATCGTCCTCGCGCTCGCCCACGCGAACGATGGCCAGCGTCGGCACGATGCCCTGTTCGCGCAGGGCGACGCAACGAGCGGCAAGTTCCTCGGTCAAAGCACGGGCAACGGGAGCACCCTTGAGCAGCTCGGCCATGGCTATCTCCTCTTCCTTGCGGCGTCGGCAGCGCGGCGCGCCAGTGCATCGGCGCGCGGCAGCCACGTATCTAGTAGTTCATCGCACGCCGCCTCGAGTTCCTCGGCGCGCGCCCGGTCTTTCATAGATGTGGTGTTGGCAAAGAGCGTCAGGCTCGCGCCTTGCATGGCGGCGCGGCAGAACACGGCGCCGCATGCCACGTCGGACAGCAACTGGCGCGAACCCTTGTCGGCCATGTCCTCGAGCAGCGCCAGCGCGCGGGCGCAGGCATCCATGATCCGATACGGTGGCATGGCCGCCACGCGCAACGCGTCCTGAATCGCCACGGGTCGAGCCGGGTCATCACAAGGAATACCGTATGCCGCAGACACCTGGCCGTACGCGCGCACATCCTCGGCAACCAGACCCACTAGTTCCTGCGCCAGCTCATCAGCCTGGGCAAACGCGCGCGTCAGGTCATCCGCACGATCAGCAAGCGCGGGATTGGTCGCACCGTAGCGGGCAACCATTCCACACAGCGAGGCGCCCAGCGCGCCCACAAAGGCGCTCGCGCTGCCACCGCCAGGAACCGGCTCGCGCGCGGCCAGCGCCTCGGCAAACCCGCGACAGGTCTTGTCCATCATCTCTTGGCTCATACGCATGCACCTTCAAGTCATATAGATCGGTCGGGCGGCAACCGCCGGCCAACCGCATCAAACACGTAATGATGCTAAGTCTAGCCCATAAGCACATTAGCGTCAGTACACCTGGCCATCGCGGATTTCTATGGCACACGATAGGCCATGCCAACGCAAACATGGGACACATGGCCCACCTTTCGGGACTTCCGGACGTCACAAACTGGGGCATATCTATAAACAAGGAATCTGTTGGGGCAACGCCCACGTACGCGCGCCCCATTAAAACAACGGGCACCCAACCCCGGGGAGGGCCGACAACATCGGCCCTCCCCTCTTTTGCGCCCGAACATATTGCCACTTAACGGCGCAAATCCGGCCCTCAGAATGGGACACATGGCCCACCCTAGCGAGCCGTCAACGCGTACAGTAAAAGCAGGTAATCCATGGGCGGTTACAGATCGAGGAGGACACGACCATGAAAAAGAAGGCCTTTGCGATTCTCACCCTCTGCATCAGCCTCTTTGCCGCAGTTGCCCTGGTGGGCTGCGGTGGCAGCGGCGGCGCTACCGGAAGTGGCGGTGGCGGCGGAGCTGAAAAGCCAGCCGTGGATATGAGGACCGACTTCATTTGGTTTAAGGTCGAGGT
>JAHYYK010000032.1 GCA_019425005.1 Collinsella sp. | reverse complement strand
AGCGCATACATGCCGGCGCCTGCCGTAATGCCTGTGGTAATGGCCCAAAACAGATACAGCAGGTCGAGCGGGTCCTTGACCGCCGTACGGTAGCGGACGATAGACAGAGCACCGACCATACCAAGCGAGATGACCACGTTTGTCGAGATCGCGAGCGTGACCATGCAGGTGAGCACGCACATGCCCACGAGCGTCACGGCAAAACTGCGCGAATACACCACGCCGGTAAAAAAGCGCTTGTACACGTAATAGATCAGGATGCCCATGGCGAGCGCCACGAGCAGCGACAGGCCAATCTTGGCAGGGTCGACCTGACCGAACGCCTCCAAGACGGAGTTCTTAAAAAAGTCCCTGGTGCTCATGGTTTAAATATCCCCTCGGTTCCCAAAATCCGATTCCCAGTAGTTAAAACCGCGCAGGTAGGCGGTCTTGTCATAACACAGGCAGTACTTAGAGACCGCCGTGAGTTCGGCCGCACCCGGCGGCACCATATCGCGCACCAGCTGCGGACAAAACTCGGTAAACTTAACCTCCATCACCAGCTTGCCGGGCTCCAGCACGGGCAACGCGGGCAACGTCGCGTCAAAGATGTCAAAGCTTCCCACCGCCGCACGCACGTTGCTATCAAAGGTAATGCGCACGGTACCTTCGTCCATCACCCACGGCTCGCGCTCGTAGTCCACGATGGTCCGCGGGCGCATCATATTGCAGATGCACTCGATGTAGAACTCGCGACAGAGCGGATAGGGGCTCCTCAGCAAAAAGTCGTAGTCGCCAGCCAGAATCTGCTCAAACTCGTCACGCGTGAGTGGCGCGTCCTCCTTGTAGATCCAGCTGCCGTACTTCTTTTTGCGCTCGAGCTTAATCACCTTGTCGCTGCCGTTATAGATGCGCACGCGATACTTTTTGCGCATGAGAATACCGGCGTCTTTTTCCTCGTAGGCCGAGTTGCAGTAGTCGTCAAAGTACAGGCTGCGAATGGTGTAACCGCCCGCCTGCGCATGCTTGTCTAGTTTAAAAACCGGCGCCATGCGGCAGGCAAGCGCGGCGTGCTCGCCCTCGTTAATGAGATATTTGAGCTCGTGGCGGTAACGTTCCTGCGTGGCACGCACAGGCGGAGCCGCCAAGCGCTCAAGCAGTGCGCTAGACCTCCTCATACGTATCCTCCACGACCTTACCGCCGTCCTGCACGTAAAAGCACTTCATGCCGTACTGCTTGCCATCGTCGGTCACATAGTAGTCAAACGCATCCTGCGTATAGCCGTCTGAGTTGGTGGCGCGCACGCGTACAAAATACTGGCCGGCATCGGGTGCATCGCAGGTCACCTCGGGCAGCAGCACGTCCTCGGCCTTAAAAAGTACGTCCTTGATGGCATAGTCGCGCGCCAGCTCCACGGTATAGCGAATGTCACGCGCCTTAAAGTCGTAGGACGCATCCCAGTTAATGCGCAGCTTACCGTTATCGATCTGCGGCACGCCAATGTAGAACGGCATGGGCTTTTTATAGCTCTCGCGAAAGCTCTTGTAGTTCTCCTCGATCTCGGAGGGAATCGCCGTGGCAATCTGCTCGTATTGGTCCTTGGTGACAGGCAGGTTGTCGATATCGGGCAAAGCAAAGACCAGCGATTCGGTAACCTCACGATAATGTTTAATCATCTTGGCCAGGCGTACCTCGGTCATATACGAGCGCAGATCCTTTACGGCGCGGTCGAGCTCACTGCGAAACGCCTTACTGCGCAGCGCACGATTGAATAGCACGTTGCCCCAGTAGTTGCTTACGCCGCGCTCCCAGCTCGCATAGTCCGAGAACCCCTTCAGGCTCAGCTCAAGCCTACGCAGCATGCCGTCGTTATCCCAATCTAAAAAGTACCAGGTATTTGAGTTGAGCGGGCTGTACAGATAACAGTTACGGTTCTGAGTATCGCAGTTGCCCGTCAGAATCTGAAACGCCAGCCAATAGACCAGGTTCTCGGTATCAAAGTAGGTGTCGAGCACGTCATCGATCTTTTGCGATTCGTCGTTGAGGGCGTCGAGCATCTCGATGAGCTTGGTGTGGTCCGAATCGCCCTTAATCTCGAGCATGCCCTCAAAGCTTGCCTGGTTGTAGTCGGGATCGTCGGCAAGTTTAATGGTGTCCTCGTAGCGATGGAAATCAAAGCTGTTCACCTTATACAGGTGCCCGCTCTTATCCAGGCCATGTGCCTTAAGCGCCGTCTTGTTGAGCTGCTCCACCTGCGTAAACAGGCCGTAGTCCTCAAAGGTATCGTTGGACTTTTCGGTCTGGTCGCACACCCACAGATGCACAAACTGCGTGCGCAGGCCCATCATCTGGGGAATCCCGCGGATAAGGTCGTAGGCCATCTTGTTGCGAAAACGCATACCCTCGCCCATGTGCTTGTTGAGCGCAATCGCGCGCTGTTGGCGCCAGGTACCCTTGCCCTTTTTGAGCTCCACCTTGTAATTCTTTTGCGTGTTCATGCTCGATGTCTGACCGCGCACCTGCACGGTGGCATTGGGCGTTTCCTCGCCATAGCCAACCTCGCCGGCCACCGGACCGTCTTCGTCGCCCGCCTGCAGCAGGCCCATAACCTGATAGCGCGTCACGCCCATGTCGGCATAGTCATACACCGAGTACGTGTTGATCTCGGCCCAGCTATGGTCCGTGTTCTCGGAGCTGTTGCCGCGAGAGACCGTCAGATACATGGTCACAATGCCCGAGTCATCATAGACCTCGTACAGCTCGTCCTTATCGCGCAGATGCTTGGACTGGTCGGAGGCCTCGGCCTTTTTAATCTTGTCCTGCTTTTTTACCTTATTTGTCGAGGATTCGTCCTGAGATGAGCAGCCCGAAAGCAGCAGCGCGCCGGCAGCCGCCTCGATCAGACAGCGGCGAGACATCAACTTATCGATCATCAGAACCTCCCCAATGGTTGCGATACACGCGAACTACTGCGCGCTGAAACGCGCCGTGCGGCACGCCCTTGCAGCGGCACTCCTCATAGCGCTGCTCGGCACGGTCGAGCAAGCGGCCCAGCTGTGTAAAACGACCCGTTTTGTCGGTCGCCACAATGGGCTGCTGACTCAGGATACGATACGGTAAGTTGGCGGTATAGGTATCGAGCCGCAGCAGCGCCACGATAAAAAACACCACCGCACCCAACAAAAAGCCAAAGCCGTAAAACTGCTGCGGCAAAAGCAACGACACGGCGGTCGCCAGCCCTGCCACACCGGCAAACAGGCCCGAGGCCAGAACGGCTCCCTTGTAGTCGGTAAAGTACAGCAAGATAAGCAGGATCGTGTTGCCCACGGCATACAGGCCGTAGCCTACGCATAACGTGCGAAAATACCCGTGCATAAGATTGTTAAAGCCAAGCGGCAGGGCCGAGAGCACTGTAGTCTCGAGCGAGATGACCGCCGCGGTCACAAACAGCTGCTTGAGCGCGCAAAAGCGCAGTTCGCTGTTGAGCGTGGAGAGCATCTCCTCCTCGGCCACCACAATATCGCCCACCACGCCGCCGTCGTTGAACAGGCTGTAGTAGTCACGGTAGCGCGGATAGAAATTGACCTCGACCGACACCACAAAGTTGACGGTCGTGACGAGTGTGGTCAAAAACGCAATGAGTGCCGGAACGTCATGGTAAGGAGCCCCGTAAAACAGGCCTTTGATCTGCACGCCAATAGGGCCCGCCCAGATAATAACCAGGTGTGCGAAAAGCCCCAAGTTGGTAAACAGCCCCGTAAGCGCAAGCGGCATAAATTGGTCGAGCCAGCGCAAAAAACGCCAGGGACTCCGGTCACTCCGTGGAAAATACCGGTACAGCAGTACCACATCCCAGGCGAGCATGACGCCGTAGCCTAGGGCGATTGACGCCAACAGGCCCTCGACCGGCGGCAGCCCCAGTGCCAGCGCGGCCAGGGCGCACAGGCACGCCACACCAATGGCAGCCGCAAAGCTGCACAGGATACCGCGGTAATCTTTGATGGCCGTGAGGTAGCTCATGCCGTTCCAGTTGACGATCATAATGTTGAACAGCCACAGGCACAGCAGCCCCTGCAGCAGCGTGGCCCCCGAGAACAGCAAAAAGACGCCGTAGAGCACCATGCCCGCAACGAGCATGATGGCATTAGATCCCCAAAACGAAGGCAGGATCTCATCCTCGCGCTGGGCAAAGAGCAGGTCGGCCATAAAGCGCGTGACCGGCATGGAGAAAAAGCTTGTGAGCGTGAGCGATGCCAGCAGCGTATAGGTCACCATGCACACCAGCAGATCCTGGTTGGCGCGGCCCACACCCCACAGACCGCACAGCACCAAGATACCCACCTGGAGCAGCACGCCAAGCAGCATGGGGCCCGTGCACACAATGCCGGCGTAGCCATAGGCGCGCATCGTGGCAAACAGACCCTTGCGCCTAAACAGGCGTTTGAGCTCAAAACCGATTCCGGCCACCGGCTACTCCCCCTCTCTGGGCAGGTCAAACGCGCGCGCCGTCTCGTCGTACAGCGCGCGATAGTTGGCGAGCATCTGCTCGTGCAAAAAGTACGTGGCAACGCGACGCTGGCCACGCTCCCCCATCTCAATGCGACGGGCCCGGCTCACGCACATGCGCTCCATGGCATCAGCCAAGCCCTTGCGATACATAGGCGGCGTCACAAAACCCGCCACGCCAAAGTCGTCGCCCGGGGCGCCTTCGAGCAGCTCGCGGCAGCAGCCCACCTCGGTCGTCACGCAGGGACGGCGCGCTGCAAGCGACTCCAGCACGCTGAGCGGCTGGCCCTCGGAGATGCTCGTCAAAATGGTAAAGTCGAGCTTTTCCATGTACTCGACCACGTTGACGCGCCCGGTAAAGATCAGATCGCGCACGCCCAGGGTATCGACCAGCGCGTGGCACTCGGCACCGTACTCCTCGTCGTCCACGCCGCCCATGATGTGCAGACGCACCTTGGGAAGGCGCTCGTGCAGCTCAAAGAAGGCATAAATCATGGTCTTGACGTCCTTGATGGGCGCCAGGCGCACCACCGCGCCAATGTCCACCCAGCCGTCATCGGGCTTTAAGGGAATGTCCTTAAAGCGGTCGAACTGGATGCCGTTGGGGATGACCAGGCATTTACCCGCATCGCAGCCCATATCGATCTGCGTCTTGCGGGCGTTATGGAACAAACTCGTCACGCGGAAGGCGCGGCGGTAGATCTCCTCCGAAAGCAGGTAGAAAAAGCGAATCCAGCGATCCTTAAACGACGGCACCACCCAGTCAGCGCGAATGATCTCTTCCTCGCGCTCGCGGGTATAGATGCCATGCTCGGTCAGCAGCACCGGCGCATGGTGAACGCTTGAGCCCAGGCAGGCGAGCAGGCCACCGTAGCCGGTCGAGATGGCATGGTACACATCGGCCACCGGCACCTCGCTGCCCAACAGGTAGAGCACGGGAAGCAACATGGAGCGCATGGTGTGGAATGCATCGGCAAAGGGCGTGTAGGGGTACTCGGCCAGGCACACGTCGCGGAAGATGTCCATAAACGTTCGGCTCTGCAAAAATGAGAGCGGATGCACGCGGCGGCGCTGGAAGATATCGAACAGCACGTCCCAGTCCGGATTGGAGAGCGACACCAGGCGGCGTAGCGCCTCGCGCTCGCGGGCGTTAAAGTCGGCCTCTTCTTGCTCGCCCGAAAGCCGCAGGGCGTCGTCCAGAAACACCTCGTGTACCTCGACCACGTTACCAGGCAGCTCGTAGACAAACTTGCCGCGATCGGCAGCATGCGCGCCAATCACCCACAGCACAAACTCGTGCTCGGGCATGGCCTGGATATAGCCATGCATCCAGGTAGATACGCCGCCGTGCACATAGGGGTAGCAACCCTCGAGTACCAAACAGATTCTCATTTGTCGCCACCCTCCTTGCGTGCAATGGTCACCGTCTTGTCCGTGGCTTTAACCAGGTACAGATCGCCCGTCAGATGCGTAATCTCGCCACCCGTGACTGCACCAGGCTCGCCGTTGTTGGCGCGGAACATGAGCCACGCCTCGTCGTGGAAATTGCCCAGGCTGAGCGTCCAGGCATCCGCACTTGTATCCACGCTCACCGTCACGGACGAAAAGCGCTGGATGGCGCCCGAGCATTCCGAACCGGTCTGGCGCCGCAGGTCGGGCGCAGACTTGGTAAGCCACTCCAGGTAGTTGGTCAGACCGCCCTTGTAGACCTCCCAGCCCTCCTTGGCTCCGCGACCGGGATCCAGTAGGTCGTCCGGATGCATAAAGTGCGTACTCACGTAGTGCATGTTGAGCTCGGACACGGCTGCCAGACGCATATAGGAATCGTTGACCATGCCGCCCGAGACAATACGTGGCTGCTCCACAATGCCATCGCTCGCCACGCCAAACTCCTGCACATAGGGCAAGTCGGTGCCATCCTCAAAATACGTACTGGCGATGGTCTTAATGCGCGGAACGTCAGTGCCGATAAGCTTGCGCGCACGGGCCGAAAGGATATTCGACGGTGGCACATAGACCGAGCCATGCGCGTTGGGCAGTACCTCGTCCTGGAAGGCTATAAGCTCGTCAAGAGATGCGACGAGCGCCTCCTTGTTCTTCCACGTCTTGTAGTCGTACAGTGTGCCATAGTCGGTATCCCAGAGCGCCAGCGGCTGATGGTTGTAGCCGTGGAAACCCAGCTCTCCGCCCATCTGCAGCAGCATGCCGCCAAAGTAGCGGAACTGCGTGGTATCGGCCTGGCGCGCGGGCTCGGTCTGGTTGACCGCGTCCTCGTAGTTTTCGATCATCACGCCGGTAAAGC
Source organism: Collinsella sp. (assembly GCA_019425005.1). Lineage (GTDB taxonomy): Bacteria > Actinomycetota > Coriobacteriia > Coriobacteriales > Coriobacteriaceae > Collinsella. The sequence goes on along the minus strand of JAHYYK010000032.1, from coordinate 21,351 downwards.
GAACGCCATATTTTTGCGCGAGCTTTTGCAGATCGGGCCACCAGACCTTGGCATAAAAGTCGGCGATAGAAAGCCCGTAGTCGCGCTTGATATAGGTGCCGTCGCCCGAGGGCACGGGGCTGGGAAAGTCGTCCAGATAGAAGACGGCGCTGTTGATGACGGGGTAGGCCGTGGCATCGCCCAGCAGGCTGATCGCCGCGGCGTAAAAACCGCGCATGACCTTGTCATAGATACCGATATTGCACACCACGGTGCGACCGCTACCGCAGTCATTCGACCAAATGAGCGGGGCGCCCGCATCGCCGGTCTTAGCCCACACACGAGCCGTCTCGCGCAGCGAAACCGAAAGCGACGAATCAAAGGGGTCCGAGAGCTCGTAGCGCTCTCCCCCGCCCAGCATAAAGTCCTCGCTCGGCACAATGCTTTCGGCTTTTACATAGTCATATCCGGCAGATTCAATGCCAAGCTTGGGAGCAATCACTTGCAGATAGCCCGAGTTATCCGGAGGCATGGCGAGCATAAGCGAACCGCCGGCACTCACCCAACTCATAATGTCGCTCAGGTGCGTACCGAGCCCATCGAGCGACGGCATGAGCAAAACCACGCGATCGTAGGAGGTCAGCGAGGGAATGGCATCCGCGCCGTCCAGCGCAAGGTCCACGTCGCGGTGCGCGATCTTCATGTCGAGCAGAATCTGGTCGAACTGCTCCTTTACGTCCTCGACGCCAGCTTGATCGGAATCGGTAATGACCAGGCACGTGGGCTTTTGGCCAAATATTGCCGAGGAGGCCGGAACCGCATCGTTGGCGGCAAGCATCCCCAGCTTATGCTGGCCCGCACTGTACTGCACGCCGGCGCGCTCCACCAGCAGCACGGCCGCCATGGCAATAAAGACCGCCCACACCACAAGCAGCCCCATCCAGCGAAAATGGCCCGCACGGTCGCGGATATGCTGTACCACGCTCATCGGGCCTCCTCTCCGTTGCGCCAAAACGCCAGTTCCTCGCGGTTGGCGGCGCTCAAGTATACATACTGTTTGTCAATCGCATCGATCACGCGGTGGACCTCGTCACCGTCGCGGCGCTTCACCGCAAGGCGCAGACAAAGCATCCAAACCTCCTGCTCCTCGGGCACATCGAGCACCAGCTGGTCGGTCACGGCCTGCGCCTCGTCGATCTGTCCGACATCAGCCAGCGCCGTCGCGTATCGAATGCGAAGCTCAAGGGCGTCCTCGCGCTCGCAGCGACGCGCAAGCAAACGCGCGTACTGTTGGCGCTGAATCTGAGCCACGCGCCCCTCGGCCAGGCCCGAGCCCAAGTATTCACCAAGAAAATCGCAGTATTCGTTGAGGTTTTGCGCGCTCGGGTCCGTCTTAAAGGCACGCTCCAGCTGCTGCAGTTTAAGGTCGGACTCCTTGGAGATCTGCACCGCCGCCGTCGCGGCATAGTGAGCCACCTCAACGTCGTCGTTAAGCTTAGCCGCCTGCAGCTGCGCCAGGTACGCGTCGGGCTCCTCGGTGAGCATGGAGAGCATTAGGCGGCGCCGTTCTGCCGGGTCGTTGATGATGAGCGCCTCCTCGAGCGGCACTACGCCTGCATCGTCCTCACCACTCGGTACCGACATACTACGATGCAGGTCGTCGTTGAAGCGCAGCGACTCCAGCGCAGACTCTTTCAGCCCCTCGCCAAACGCCGTTCCGCGGACCGATAGCAGAACCACCAGCAACGGGCCCCACAGCGGCACCAGCACTATCACAGCCAGCATATGCCCGCGCACCGGCAGCAGGCCCAACTTCATAAGCGTCCACAGCACCAGGCAAACCAGCGCATGAATCAGCAGCAAGACGGCAGCAACGACAAGCGAGATCAAGCGGCACCCCCCTCACCGTCACCGGTGTAAGAGATGTGCTGCAACAGCGCCACGATATCCTCGCCGTCGACGGGCTCCACCTCAATCTGCTTTTCGCCCAGGCGCTCGCGGATAATGGGCACATCGCACGCCTTTGCCTGGCGCATAAGCAGGTAAAGCACGTCGCCGTCGACCAAGCCCGCCGCATCGCTCTCGCGGATTGCCGACCCAATTGCGCCCACCAGCTCGCCGACAGGCTCCATGCCCGGTACCACGCGCAGGAGCAAAAAGCTGCCCATCTTGCCATCTGCCAGCGCCTGCTCGGCCGCGAGCTCTTGGCCAAAGGCAGCCTGTTTGAGCACGCAAGTGCCGTCAACGCAGCGTTTATCCTGTGCCACCGCCTCATAGTCAAAGGCACGGCCCAGCGCGCTTTCGACCAGGCCGCACAAGATGCGGAACAGGTTTTGGTAATAGAGCGTCATTTGGTTTTCGGCCGCACTACGCACAAAGATCAACACGGCGGGTGCCCCATCGCGCTCGATCGTGTATCCAAACATGGGAAGCCCCGGCGTCAGCTCGCGGTTCACCCACAGATTCGAACGACCCCCGTCGCCCAAAAGAGGTGCAAGCTGCTCAAGCGTGAGCGAGCGTGCGGCATCTTCGGCAATCGCGGGACTTGCTGCCACCAGGCGTGCAAATGCCCCGCCCGAAACATGGTAGATCGCCACCGAATCGTTCTCGAGAATCTCGCCCAGAAGCTCGCAGCACTTGCGATAGATATCGCGTGGGTTGAGCACGTCGAGCTCCTGCGTCACGGCAAAGATCTTGCCAAAGCTGTCGTGGCGACCCACGATCTGGCGCCTGTACGCGCGCTTGTCCTCGATCGCGTCGTGGTAGAGCTGCGTAAGGAACGTATTGCGGTTGCGCACGAGCTCGTTTTGATCGCGCTCCGCCCTAATGGCTTCGCTGTTGCGCAGCTGCACATAGCCGCACACGGCACCCACCACAAAGTACGCAATAAACGGCAGCCAGTTGGACGGCTCGTAGAACAGGCCCTGGAAGGTATAGCCGTACTGAGTAAAGTAGCTCGCGGCCAAACCCACCGACGCCAGCAGCGCCGCAACCAGGCCAAAGTCCAAGCCATACAGCGTGCCGATCAACACCACGTAGAGCAGGCGATAATCGAGCACGTTGAGCTGGGCCGATTGTGAGAACAGATGCTCCAGCACCTCGAACAGAACCCAGGCAACGCCCGTCTCCAGGCATTTGATGGGCAGCGAGCGCATCTGGATGCGGTCGATGGCGGCACGCAGCGGGTTGATCTTTTTGATGCGTCCAGCGCCCCAGCGAGCTTGAATGGTCGAGAGATCGCGCAGCAAGTCATAGCGCTGAAACCAGCCATAGCGCACGCGAGCGACATCGCTGGCGGGCAGGACGTAGCCGGCAGAATCGCCATAGGCAACGGTAAGGCCGGGGAACAGCGCCTTGAGGGCGTCGCCCACCTCACCCGCCGTGTGATGGAAGGTATCGGCTACGTCGAGCGTCTCAAAGTTGCCATCCCAGCTGTCGAAGATACGGCGTACCAGCACCGCAAGCTCCTCGGCACACAGCAGGGGAAACGCCGCATCCTGCGTGCCCTGCAGAGCGACCGATCCGGTTGAGCACGCGTCGAACAGCGGCACCAAAAACGGGTCCTCCAGTGCGGCAGACGCGGTATACAGGAACGGCACGCGCAGGATCTTGGTCTGAACGCCCTCGCGAGCAGCGTAGTAGCGGCACAGGTCGTTGGCTGCGTGCGCGATAATGCCCTTGCCCGTTCGCCCCGCGGCATCGGCGGCGCCCTCGGCACCCGCGGGCCCCGCTACATACAGCAGTTGGACCCGGCGACCCGCGCACGCACGAAAGACCGTGCGCAGCAGCTCGATATCGCCCACGGTATCGGTATGCGGGGTAAGGTAATTAGACAGGTAGACCACGCGTTCGAACTCGTAGGCCTGATCCAGGTGTTGCAGAAGCTCTTTCCACGAGGCATGGGGCGATGACTCATCGCGGCGTGCTTCCGCGGCAGCGACGACCTGCACATGGTCCCCGGGGAACGCCTTGGCACAAAAGTCATCGTCAACATATGCGGTGTTGCCAACAACCAGCACCTCCATGGCGCACCCCTCCCCTAAAATCCACTCTGTTCATAGTCAAACATGCGTATTTTACGCTGTCAACGCGAGCTGGAAAGCCTTTAAGGCTGTTTTAAGAACTTTTTTGAGGACGTGGGAGTGGCAACTCGTCCGACCCAGGCTCATTGAGAGGCTACTATTCGCTCTGAAAAGGCGCATCGCAATCTGCTGACAGCTCTGCAGGGAGAATGCCAGGCGATGGACATTGCTCTCGCACGGAATCATTGGATGAAAGAAACGGCAGTTCTTTGGAATAACTGACGATAACCTGCGGAACGATCTTAATGCCCAGAGCAAGTTCGAACTTTGCAATCGTCTTCAAAGTCATATTAGGTTGAGAATTCAAGAGCTTAGAAAGCGACTGAAGGCTTATGCCCATACGATTTGCCAGCTCACTTTTGCTCAATCCCAAATGTTTCATTTCACGATGAACAATAAACTCAATATCTAGTGCATGTTCATAAGCGCGCGTTTCGATACTTTCTGTTTCGGCATAAAAATCAGATAGATCTACTTTAATCATTGTATTCTCCGTTTCGAAAACCATGTATAAAAGTCAGCGCTCAGATTCCAGAAGCTGACGTGCTATTCTGGCCGATCATTGTTTGAGCGGTTAATTTCCGCTCATGGTCTGACAACATTTTCTGGAATTGAGAGTTATCGGGAGAAGCCGTCAATTCCCAAAACGGTCGGCCCTTGAGGTCTCTATATTCGACAAGTTCATATCCTTCTGCCAAAGGGCACCTCCCATTTCTAGATGAACTTAACTTATAGGTTAAGTTCATCCATTTAAATACATATAACGAGGTCCAGACAAGATTCCTCTGCCCCAATCGATAAACAAACCAGTCGAGCTTATGCAAAATCCGGAAGTGTGTGGCAAATTCTAGACACGTCAACCACACTGGATAGTGACAAAGTTTCTACCTGCGAGTTCTTTTCATGAAAAGGACGATGTGCTCGAGGGTTCCGAAATTTGCCGCATACTTCCGTCGGTCATTTTCGGAAGTGCGGTGAAAAAACCGAGATCGACAGACCAGACCCCTGTTTTAGCTTTCCGCGACCTGCGGTTTTGTTGCCGAAATTCGGTTTATGCTCGGAGGTTTCCGATTTTTTCCCCGCACTTCCGAAAAGCACGCTTAAACCGCGCGTCCCGAAGCGGAAAACCGCCGGATATTTGTTTCTCCCCAAATGAGATCCTTGTTTTGCCTGGCCGAATCTTACATCCAAACAAAAAAAGAGGACCGACGCATCAGCCCTCTTCAGGTGTCGCCCGAAGGCTTCCAGCGCAATTGATTTAATTCTAATCGATATCACTTGTTTGACCACGATCACGTCAACCAGTAGAAGCCGCCCATGCTCGATCATTCCATTGCCGGGATGGTGCTTGGCCAGTACGTCACACATTGCATACATGAAAAAAGGGCAACACTCTCAGTTTGAAAGCGTCACCCTTAAAGTTCCCAAAGAGCTTTTGTACTGCGGGAAGATACTCTACACCATCTTCCCTTGATTGGCAGGTCGAAACAGACACCATTGTGATTTCAAGCAGAAAGCGTTATATTAAGAATGCATTTGCACGTGGTGTTCGCACTATACGCTCAGATGCCATAGTTTACAAAGATGGCCTTCTTCATAGACGCTAGGTGGGATTACTCACTAGTAGCCGATATGTCGAAGGCCTTCTTGTACTTAAGGAAATCATACATTCTAATAAGCCGTTTCAGCTCGCTATTACCGTGGATTATCTTACGATCATCCGTGATGAGCGCCCTCAGATACTCGAGCAACTCATTTAAATCGAGCTCATCCTCCTCAAGTAAAACTAACTTTTTAAATGCTTCCTCAAAGCCTTCGTTAGCTATAACAGACTTAACCGAGTATCTAATTCCCGAAAGATGATAGCTACCTTTTGCCTTTCGTAGGCTGTTGTTTAGAAAAGCATCTAAATCCTTCTTCTCATCTATTTCCTTTAGCATCCTTGGATTAAGAACTTCCCCTGAATACGCGCTTAAATACTTATACATGGGCAAACCACCCGAGTTAGAAGCAAGCAGCGCAGGAAGATATTCCTCGACGGCAAGTTTGGGAGCGACATGTTCATCATCAAACACGACATCGCGATATAAAAGCTCGGCTTTGACCATATGGCCGTGGCCCAAAGATGCATTTGCGACACCGATGCCCAGCACAAGATGCTGTCCCTCCGGAAGTCTCTCGAGGTCGCTAAAACTCGCTTCGACTACCAGAGAATCATTTGGCTCGCCCTTATCTGCCAGGGCGTAGATACTCCTGCGCAACTCACGAATGATCCTGGGCGAGAAGGAGCATTTGGAATGTCCAATTGCTTCATACACTGCGCCAAAATCATTCGTCCTAATCGCGGTCATGCTTATCTCGCCAATACCCGGAAATGTAATCGAATGTGTCGAGGTTGCGTTTTCGCCCCTAGTTAGGAAAATAAAACGCTCTTTGAGCAATACAAGATTATTTGAACCGAGGCAGCGCGAAATCGACATGAGGATAGCTTGGATATCGGGGTCGTTAAGGGAATAGCCGATAAAAATAATTGGGTATTCCATAAAAATAGTTAGCAACTTGGCTGCCAAGTAATCCTGGGTTTCGGCGAGTTTTGCGTAATCTGCCTCCTCAAGAACCATAGATTCAGGATTATCCATAGACCCGTGGATCTTATAGATTTCACCCATTTCAAAAGTTCTGTGAAAGACAAGATCGTCCTGGCCTACAAAAACTTTAAACTCGGGAAACAGTGACTCCAGTAGACAGTCATAGTTGGTTGTAATGACTCCAGAAATACGCCGCCTGCCGACCTCTCTCAAGATATCAAGTTCATGCGTCATATGGTCAGGTTTGAACGAGGATAACCTCTCGGCCGCCATAATCTTTAAAACAGATTTGCGCTGACGAATGTCCTCTGCATGATCGTCTCTAAAAGAAGCGAAGCGAGGGTCCTCAAGAACAGCTATGCGCATATCCTTATCAAGCATCGTCGCGGCAGAGGGCAAAGCACCATAATCAGGATTATCTGGACAGCGAGCAAGGTAGGAATCGAGTCGAAAAGGATCATCAGAAAGACGGGAGCAGAGGTGCCTTAACAAGCCGTCCCAATCGTCGGTCCCCATATATCTACGGGAAAACCCCGAGCCAACGAATAAATAGGGGCTACGGCCCACCCCATTTATCAGACGGACAACGCTGTCTACAATGTCATCTCTTCCGACTTCCATCTAACGCCTCCAAACAAGTCTACTTCCATAAGTATAGAACATATGTTTGATTTTTGCTAGAATTGCGAGACTTCATCGAAGACAAAAGCTGCTCGACAATTGAAAATTCGAACCGCACAGGTGACCCAATATTCAGCAGTGCTCCGACGAGCAAATATTCATTTCGCGTCTCAGACAATCTAGCACAGCGGCATCAGTTAGAACGCCATGACTCTCTAGGAGTTCGATAAGTTGAGCGAAAGTCTAAAAATCTATCGCCAAAGTAACTCCTAAAATCAAAGAGCCGTTGCCGGCAACAACCGAACAACGACCCTCCTTTGTCATCGCCTCACTTAGAGTCAACGATGACTGTATCACTACCGACATAGTAACCTGTTTTCGTCGCTATTGCGGAGCATGCAGAACTACATTCAATGTCCGGGCAAATCGATTGGCCTGATTCGGCACGTCAGTCATTATTCTCCCCATCAACAAAATCAGCAAAGGTCAGCTGTTCACATCTTTTCATCGGACGGTAATCTCTAACTTTAGTTATATGGCATGCGGCGGTTCGGACTTTTTGCGTCCTCAAATTAATGACCTCTTTAATGGTCATATCGACACGCATTAGGTCGCCACTATTTAAGCGATACTCACCATCTCGCACGCGTTCGAGAAAATCACGGTCGTCTATTTGAACCTTATTGTATGTTCGTTGCTCGTCCTCGTAGCCCGACTCAAATGTATATCCGGAAACATCTCCACCGTAGGAACCAAATAACGGTCGAACCCAGATATTGTGGGACGAATACTCAACCGTCTCTTCTTGCGTTGCCTTTAAAGCTTCTTCTTTATAGCTATCAAAATAAGTCGCCTCGCTTGAAGAAAAAGAAATAGCATCCTCTGAAGCCTTACTACCGGCAATCTTAATCTCAATCTCCCTCGAAGGCCTCTTGAAAGATTTCATCGGACCAGTGATGACCTTAGAAAATTTCTCAGCGATTTCTGGGGACTGGACTAGCGCGTGGATCTCAACAGGAACAACGACTGCGTCCGAACCCTCTCCATATACGAAAGTTCCATTGTCAGTTGGCTTATATTTAGAGATATGTCCTTTAACTTTTTTAATTATGTGCGCTATAGCAAATAGAACCTCCACAAGACCGCCGGCATTATTAATTGCAGATATAGCGTCACTGTTTAACGCGTCAACCAATCCGGGCACACAATGGATCACGAATTCCGTAATAAAAGAGCCTTCTTTAAATGGGCGCACTTTTATAGACGTATTTTCTAAGGTGCCCGACTCTTTTGCGACCTCTTTTATCAGTCCGTCAAATTGGCTTAGGAACTTAGAAAGGTCCTTGGCGTCCAGGCCTTCTTCGGGATCTACATCGACAAAGCGATATACGAGCGTTTGATTATTTGTAGAAGTGTCCATGTTGTCCTCATACCCTTATAAGATCATGGGTCCTATTTCCTGCGACCGAAGCGTTTTATTCGAAAGCGATCGAGCGCAAAATTAAACGAAATAATAAAAACCAACGTAAACGTATAGATAACAAATTGATATATTTCAGATACCGAATCAGGCAAATAGACCGCACAGAACGCTTCCGCGACAAGCACGGTAAGAAGCGTACACAACCCGATAAATACCATTCTTCCCACGTCAATGCGAAAGACATTCCGATACTTCCAAAGCAGAAAAACTGCGACACAATAGATAGCAAGAAGTGAGATTAAGCCTGGTATTAGATTCCAACAAAATAGAGAAAGAGCAACGGGAAACGTCCAAATGGCATTCCCCGACGCAACTGAATCCATAAACGTATAGCCTTTATCCCTCATTCCGTTTCTCTCCACGACAAGCTGGAGATAACTTCTCAATATCCATCCTGAAAATGATGCAAAATAGATAATGAACAATCGGTCGACAGACCACAAGGAATTATCCCCAAAGGCAAGCGTAAGGATGCGCGAGGCGACCGGAAGGGCCGCAGAGGTTAAAACCGTGATCAGGACATCGGAGGTTTCAAACCCACCGTCCCTGCCCTCTCGGGACTTGTTAACCATCAATCTCCCAACACAAATAGAAATCAGCATAAGCTCAAGCACCATACCACTTCACTGCGTATGGAAAATAGCAGGTCTAGGCATTGTTAAACACTTAAAGGGTAAAACCTACGGATGAAAGTTAGACAAGAAGAAACCCTTCGATTCTATTTACAGAACGAATAAGACCGAAACGAAACCCCGCCCACAGAAAGAAGGCAGTCACCATGAAACGAGCCGACGAAGAACCTACACCGAAAGCAATTGAAAACGCTCTTACCCAAGACCCGCTTCACCGCAAGAGAGAAATCGAGGACTTTCTAAAGATGCTCATTGCGGTTGAGCCTCCGTATACCTTTGTCATTGATGCACCTTGGGGCTCTGGCAAGACATTCTTTGTAAAGCAAGTTGCGAGAGTCCTGCAAATGGCAAATCCGGCTCTCGATATCAACCTAGAGACACTTAACGCGACGCTAGGAGAAACCGCGACAGAACTCCCCGCGACGCCATGTCTGCCCATTTATTTCAACGCATGGGAAGACGACCATTTCGAGAATCCGATCTTGCCCATATTGGCCTCCATCGCTAATGCCGCAGACGAACAGAGCGTCAAGGGGGAAAGGATTTCGGCAAGGGGGTCATTGGCGCCATAGAAGCGGCCGCTTCCCTTATCGGATATGGCGGTGACATCAATGGTGTCATTGAAAAATTCAGCGGAACCGATTTTCTCGAACAATACAAAAATGAGAAAGAACTTCGAGGCAAAATTGACGAACTCATTAAGACCAATCTTCCCGAGGTAGCCGACCGAGCCATCATCTTTATCGACGAACTCGACCGCTGCCGGCCCGAATTCGCAATAAAGGTACTCGAACAAACAAAAACGCTGTTTCAGCAAGACAACATCGTTGTAGTTTATTCGACCGACATTACGCAGCTTGCACATTCCCTCCAGGGCGTATATGGCCCAAGATTCGACGGCAGAAAATACCTCGAGCGCTTCTACGACAAACGTCTTGAGCTAAATCCGATAAAACCGGCTGATTACCTTCTGTATAAAGGAATCAATACAATGGATGGATATACCTTCATGGATATAACCATCGATTTGCTCGGCTACAAACAAGCCTCACTAAGAGCCTGCAACAGGCTTATCGACTCTATAACAAATCTATCTAGATACATTGCTAACCACTGGGAGCACTTTGGGAATGGAAGGGTTCAGCATTTCCCAGACCAGGGTCTGCTTCCTGTAGTAAACATTCTCGCTTACTATGACCCGCTCGCCTGGCACGAAATGAAGACCAGTACTGGCTACGAAGCTGTCTACGAACTTGCGAAACACAGCGATCACTTCATCCAATATCTTGATGAAGTGATTGAATCGGTATGGGGAGCCAATAAAGATGAGCTTCCCTATAAGCAGGATATTGAAAATAGACGCAAGCGTTTTGTAGAAGATCTATCCGCGTTGATATACGGCAACAATGACAGGGACCCGCGGGTCAAAGAACTGGGCAATAGTGAACTTACCAGAATGTCTTTCAATCAGCAGCTATATCAGCGTCTGGCACCGCCATTGTAGAGCACCGAAGATCCATCAAGTGGCCTTGTGCGCAGCTCCATGACGACTGCATCCAGGCCCAAAGTGATGGCGCTCGATCACTTCGTCCGGAAAGATACAACCATCGCGGATAGAGGCGCATAATACGACCTGCATCAACATGAGCGAAGCCAACATGCAACAGCGCTGCCAAGCCAGACGTTAGCAAATAGGCATTGGGGCCCATGTCGGCCACGGCGCCTAGGCTAATGCCACGGTGCTGCTTCACAATATTCAATAGTGGCTAATTAAACAAACACCGCATCCTACCAAGACGCCAGTGCCCAAGCCGTTCTAGTCAAAGAGCAGCTTGGGCACACTCCATGAGACCATAGTAAGGGCCGCAACCGGACCTCGCGTCAGAAGCAGACACGCTCCATCCCACCGGCAATCACCCCTCCCCGTCCATGACCGTCCAGCTCACAGGCTCAATGCCCGGAAGAGACGTTAGGCAAGAGGGGCAGGCAACCTGATAGTTCCCGTAATTTGTTCTGCGCTGCATCGAAGCGGAGACGTATACCGCTTTGCGGGCGCGAGTGACGCCGACGTACAGCAGGCCTATTTCCTCAATAAGCCCATCTGGCATTTTCTTCGCATCAGCAATCTGGCAACCTCGCGCAGAACGTAAGCATATACCAGCATTTTCGCAACGAGAGCAAATCCCTCCAGGCCAATCGAAACGCGTAACGCCCGGAATGAAAACGGTGTCCCACTCGAGCCCCTTAGCGGAGTGAACGGTCATCATGGAGATGCCCACATCAAGGTAATCAGAGAAACGTCGCAGGGAGCCCTCGGAAAAGATACTAACGATATAGTCGAAGCGCTCCGAAGGTCCCATCGCGACGCAGTCATTTTTAAGGTGTTTCCGCAGCGCTCCTAGAAGCATGGCATAGGACCGCCCATACTCGAACCTCTTGGAGCCAGTCAGCAGTTCATCAGAGATGGAGTCGATTATTTTGTCCGCAGCAGACCGGCTGACGCCCTTTTCTCCAGACACTGCATCGGTAATCCTGGATAAAGCAAACGCATTGAATTCGATGAACCCCCGACTTGTATCCGAGAAGAGTCCGTTGAAGTAAGAGATACCTTCTTTAGCAAGCTCTTCCATAATGAGATCGGCAAGGGCACCACGCTTACGAACAAGAATCGCAATCCTCCCGCCACTGCTTTGAGCGAGCGCAGTAACCTTGGAAACGATGGCAGTCGCTTCGTCTTGCTGAGTAGAGCCAACAAATATGGGAAGTCGGGGCGTACCGCCGGCAATGGTGCCCTTCATGTTGAAGCGAATCGCAGCACCGAGCTCTCCGACGATAGATCTCCCAGAAAACCTATGGTTATGCTCGAGTTCCAACGGCGTTAGACGCAGGTCGGTAGTGGCCTTTGCCTTTAAGCCTTCCATTGCACCAATAAAACCATAGACACGCTGAATGGGGTCGCCGAACATGCAGATCCCCGACTCTTCAGAAAGTAGACCCCTTAGGAAGACATAGCACAACGCATTCGTGTCCTGCGCCTCGTCGACAAGCACAACAGGATATGCTGCCGACAGATAGGACCTTAACTTGGGAAAATGAGCGAGCAATTCAATTGCAAGGGAAATCATTGCGGAGTATGGCAAGAGACCGTTCGATGCAAACCTTTCCTTGATGATCCTATTAAAGGAAAACATCACACGCCTCAAGTCCATTTCCTGACCGTTTCTCATGAAGCGGAGGAAGTCGTCAACGGCATTCTTTTCATCCCAGGTCAGCCTGCCACCTCGCGAAACCAGCTCGCTAACGGCGCTGTTGTCATCAACCATAGAGAGCTCGTCAACGTTCACTGGGAGCGAGAGCGATTTCCAGTATCTGCGTAGCAGAGCCCAAGCAAAGCCGTGGAAGTTGGTCGCCATGACGCTGTCCTCAAAACGCTTGGCCACGGGACCAGGAAGTGCCGACATAGTGATGCCCAAATCCATACGCATCCTCCGCGCGGCGGCAACGCTAAAGGTCAGGGCCAAAATCCTTTTTGGCGGATGGACTTCGCCAGATGCCAGCAGCCAGCAAGCCCGCCCAGTCATCACCGTGGTCTTCCCGTAGCCTGCCGGCGCCTCCACGAACACCCTCTTTGATGGCGAGAAAATCGCGGAGCACTGCGACGCATCCCCACCACAGCGCGCCTCAATCTCGGCTCTAACACTATTCCGCAGGTCAGTCTGACTCATCAGCATTCGAGCCCCACGGCCTTGCGAATAATACTTTTGTAACATGTGGGAACGCCATTAGCACCAAGAGCCTCCGCGAGGGCGACGCCAGACACGACGCCCTTGTTCGATGAAAGCCATGCATACATAAGCGCACGTGATTTGGGCGTGTCTGCGAATAACCCGTCAAACTCCGATCCCCGGAAATCGTATTCAGGGTCCCGCAAGTTAACGCCGTAGACAGCACAGGAGCTTTTCAAAGCTTTACTATTCCCCTTGATGCAAGTTGCCCTCTGAAAAGGATCAATCGACTCAAGAAGCGCAATAAACGCACCCTGGTTATCGCTAGCGAAGAACGAGTCAACGACCTCACCTTCGAAATCCCGTTCGGTTGTCGTTATATGGTCTTCAGAAGTTTCTTGCAGCCCATCCTCATCTCTGTCGACAATTGAATAATTTGGAATCTCGAACTTGCCCAGAAGTTCACAGAGTGGTTTAACGTTCTTTTTCCCGCCGGCCCTGATAGGCACAACTCCATAATCATCCAGATCCATCCCAAGGTTGCGAGCGAACACCGGAATGGCTCCAGACTCTGTCTGCCCCTCAAAAGCCAAAACCGACCGCGCGAAAAAGGCCTCTCGTATTGACTCAAAGTTCAGCATAAGATGCTTTTCAACCTTGTCGGACAGGTCAATATCCCTACCGCATATGACCTTCGGCGAATTTTCGCCCTGCCCGAATCGCACAATGTTCTTATAGCCGCGAGCCAGAATGTTAGGCGAATGCGTCACCATGATCAGCTGAGCTTTGATTGAATCAATTCCGAAATAGTCCTTTAGAAGAGCATTGAATCTATCATCCTTCCCTTCGCAAATCCTATGCAAGCTCTTCGAGAGACGCCTCTGCATATACGGGTGAAGGTGGGCTTCGGGCTCGTCATAAGCCAGAACGGCATGCAGCACGCGTCTGTCATCATCATCTGGGCAAAGGCTCTCTTGAAGGCGTTTAGGCGAAAGACGCATAATGCTCTCGATTATCGAGAGCGAGGCAATAGCGAGGTACTGCAAGCCTACCCCTGCCTTTTTAAAATGAACGCCCCTCTTGTCAAGCAAGGTAACCAAACTTCCAAGCGTTCCGCCATCCGATGAATCGACGCCAGGCCTCACACCATATGATGACAGGATCGGGACGTCGCCGACGATTTCGCCGAGATCTGCAACCAGACCTTCGAGCTCATTGCCGTCTAGAAAGTCGGAGACCTCTTTGCCCTTCCTATCTAGGTAAAGAGCGATGCCTTTGGAGAGAACTTTACCGACGCCGCGCGTACCGTCAAACGCCAGGTCTCCCCTATTAAAGGATGCAGTCGAGTACCTGAACATGTGAACGGATCGCATCAGAGAGGGTGGAATACTTTCTCCGCTCCCTTCGGCCTTAAATTCAATTCGAGAATCCGGGTCGTCAGCAAAAGCGCAGATGGTAATAGTGTTTCCGGTCGTAGGATCGATGTCGAGCCCCGTTATTCCGATCTCGTCCTCGTCCAACTTTAAAGTTACTAGAGCCCCTGCGCGCTTTTCAATGTCAGCGAAATCCTCTTCGCTAATCGTCGCTTGATTGAAAATTGTATTGAGCAAGTCAAGCACATTCGTTTTGCCGAGGTTGTTCTCGCCGACAATATAGCTCACGTCCTCGTCAAAACTAATCGACACTCCATCGAGATTCCGATAGTTCTCAATCCTCAGTTTAGAGATCCTCATGCGTCCTCCCGACCTTTATGGTTTTATGGCTTCCAACAATCTAACACGCCTCGTGTTGTACTGAACTTGAGGCACAGCCACTTCGAGAGGCTTGTAAATCAAAAGCGTAGTCCTAAGAAGGTTGTTTGCATGCACCAAGCCGTCTCCTAAGGCTCCCCCTCCCCAACATCCCCCAGAAAGTTCGCTGATGTTGACTGGGGTTCCCGTAAAATAATCCCCAACAAAATATGTGCGGAGTGCCGGCCTGGAGCTGCCTTCGGACCCTATTGGCTGCTCACCGAGAGGCTCCGCTATGAAACGACCCCTTTACTACCTGCTCTGCGCGATCGCGTGCATGTCCATGGTCAGCGCGACGCTGCCCGTGTCAGCCATTGCGGAAGCCATCCAGCCTCGGGCAGCAGCCGAGCAGCAGGCGCAAGCCGACGCCACGAGCAGCGACACGGGCAAGGCTGAAAACTGCACCAACACAAATGCGACAGCAGATAACGTAGAGGACGGCACCGCAGCATCCACCGGCACCAGCGCAGCCGACACGGAAAGCGCTGACGGCACCGCCGCCGCAACCGGCACCACCGCCCCATCCCTCCGCGCCCGCACCAACCCCACGCCCGAGGCAATCTCCACCACGTCACAAACCACCTACGTCCACTCCGCCACGGCAACCCAAAACGGCGTCACCTTCACCGTCTCGTGGAACGACGCCCCCGCGGGCACCGCGACGACCTTCCACGTAACCCAGACCAACGGCTCGTCCCAGGCAAAGGCGCGCATGGACGTGCCCACCTATTGGGACGGCGGCAGCCAGGAAAGCGTCTGCGACCCGTCGCGCCAGGCATGGGCCAGCTACTACAGCCTGGGCACCGCGGGCCACGACTTTACCTTTGACTTCACGGCATCGGCCACGTATCGCATCTACTTCTACTTTATGGACAACAACAGAAACGACCCCCAAAACGATAAGGGGATCTACTACCTGCGCACCACGGCAGAGGCGACCGTAAACGACCCCGCCCGCCCAAGCGTCACACAAATCGTCAACAACGCCGTAGCCCAGTGCAAACAAGAAACAGACGGCTCGGAATACGACATGGCACTGTGGCTCCACGACTGGACGCTCGGCCAGCTGGAGTACGACCACAGCCTCAACTGGTGCTCGGCCGAAAGCGGCCTCACCCGGCACACGGGCACCTGCGAGAGCTACCAGCGCATCTACTCCAAGCTCCTTGACGCCGCGGGCATCGCCAACGGCCGCATCACCGGCAACGGCCACACCTGGAACGCCGTAAAGATCGACGGCAAATGGTGCCAGATGGACCTAACCTGGGACGACACCAACGACAACTGGTACGGGGATCTGGACCAGCGCCGTCTGTACTTTGGCCTGACCGACGAGCTCATGGCAATCGCCCACTCCGACCACACGGCAAACTACCAAAAGGGCGACTACGCCTACCGCTCAACCGACCTATCCAACAATTATTTTGTGCGAAACGGAAAGGCCGATGAATGGGCCGAGAAGTATGCCGGCCGCATTCAGCAGCACTTGAATGCCAAGGAAGAGAGCATTTTCATTGATGCTGATAACCAGTCCTTCCCGCCGAGCATCTCGGGGATTCAGAACGGGATTGTTGCGTACGCGATGAATCTGAGGGAGTGGAAAACAGGGAAAAGTAATGCAGCGATACAAGCAGTATCGAATTTCAAAACATGCTCTAGTACCTCATGGGAAGTCACTTTCGATTTCACAGTTAAATACACCAATGAAAAGAGGACGGTTGGACAAAGCAGGCAAACGGTTCGCTTCTCTATTTAATTAACGGATAACCGGCCCATGACGAGCAGCGGATCGAGGGGACGGTGGTACTTCTTCGACCCGGAAACGGGGCAGACGCTGAACGAGAATTGATAGCGATTTATCAGACATAATCACGTTGTGCATTTGCTCGTTAGGGCACTGCTGAATATCGCGAAACAGTACCGCCGATATTACGCTTGGGAAACAGGGCCGATATGGGTCTCGGTGCCTGTCTATTGCTAGCGTTCGGCATCGTGACGTCACCTTAAATTGGAATTGCATGAAGGTATAGAGCAATGCGAGTCCTGCGACAAAATTTAAGTGAATGGGCAGCCACAGAACATGTTAGCCCGCATCGCCTGCGCCACTCGAATTACAACATTCAAGACATGCTCGCGCACGCGCGAATGAACCTCCTAGGGGACAACGTTGGATTGTTCGAGGTTTCGGTCTAGATTGCGTGCGCCGCCCAGGGGACAACCCCGGGGCGGCGCACGCCGAACCCGAATGCGTTCGCGCGCGCCGTGAGCTCACAATAACCTCTGGCGGGAAAGCGGAGTCCGGTCAGGTGTCGACCGCAAGCCCGTCCTCAAGTATGGAGCATTCAACCTGCTCGTAGTTGAAGAGTATTTACCAGCAGACCAGGCACGGATTTAAAAACAATGCCGCCGAAACTGATAGAGTTGAAGTAAAGAACGATCTCCGCCGTCCTCAGCACGAAGATGAAAGAAGGGAGGGCGCCCGAGAGCCAGCAGCGGTACTGGAAGTTGCGAGGCTCGATGTTAGCGCCGAGCGATTTTAGCCGCTATTAGTCAAATGATTTTGACCAATAGCGGTCACCGAATAATGGCCACCCTGCCTGCCCGCCGCCACTACGCTGGCGGTGCCAACACGCCCGCATTAGGAGAATCATTGTGGTGAACGAGAGACACGATGACCTACAGGAAATTATTGACGCGGCGCTCCGGGAGATCGCCGCAGAAGAGAGCGACGGATTCGACCCGCAGCACTGAAAACACTCGGCGCTCTACGGGAGACGGAGGCCCATCCGCAACCGGGTCGATTAAGCTACTTTACGTAAAATACTTAGCGGTACCGATGGCTATTAATACGGCGCAATCGAATCAAAATCAATTGGAAGACCAAGTTCATAGTAGTTAAACGGCGATACATCAAGCTCGTCCAGAGCGCCATCTCCGCGACGGACCCAGGATTTTCCCTTTGCACATACAAAGGCAATCTCGACCAGCGGATGTCGATGCATTCCGTAGAAGCCGCCCATATCGATAGATACCGAATGAAGTCCCGGAGGAATCAAATCGAGTATTTTCCTGTATTGATATGGGGATTCCAAATCCTCACCCTTGCAGCACCCCGCTCCATGGGTGACGACAATTGTCGCAACCACCTCATATACGGGAAGATTGCTGTCGTTGCGAATTACGATACGCGCATCACCCGTAGCATCTCTTTCAAGCCATGCAGCAATCGAAGATGGCTGCGCTAGCTTCTCGGCCGTTTTCAGGCGCTCGTCTGTTTTCTTCAGATGCTTTGTGTCACGTAAGGCAACATAAACCGTCAGGCAAAGTGTAACAAATGCACAAATTACTTGAACAACAGCACAAAAAGCGACCATGAGCAATAACCTTCCCTCGGCACAGAATGAAACCAAGAATCAGCCCGCCGCTTACACACTGGCCGTTATTCGAAAAGCAAGCCATCAAGCCAAGTTGTTAGATATATCACAATCTTGATGCTAATAATTTAACCAGCTCATCTGATGGTCCGTTTTTTCTGATGCGGCTGTAATCTCTCACATCAGTTAAGACTAAACCGCCTGCAGACTCACAGAAAACAGCGTGTGAAGGCGCGGCATTGACGCTCGCCTTAATGCTAGATTTATTTTGGCGTAAAAGAAGCGGACGGCAAGAAGGCTGTTTCTTCTTTTTCCGATAGCTTCTCTTGGTGCATGCCATCATGAACCTCCTAAAGGCTAATCACGCAACAGCTTTTGCGCAAAGAGCATGATTAACAATATCATGAAGCAATAGATAGAGATTTACATCAGCGATTCCGAGCTTATTTGGCCTGTTGGATGTTACATACAAGATCCCCATAATTGAATTGTTCGAACCATCTCGCGCAACAAGTCTAGAAATCATCATGCAACGATCATCGGACCCGAAATGCTCGGAATTAACATCGTTATCCAACTGCCCGCAGTCTCTGGCTTTTTCGACATTGGGACAAAGCATGACGATATGATTAGACAGCTCTTTTTTATGCAACATAAGCACGATCTTGCTACCCATTGAAAGTGGTCGAGAATGTTGAAATCTCGTCGCATTCAATGCCCCTTCCCTAGCCACCGTTGCATAGCCAACTTCATGATCAGATTTCCCGGGACACACAAGCCTAATAGCGCAGCCTATTCCGGCATGAGGACGAAAGATAGAAAAACAGGAAGCGACGCCCTTGCAGCAGACAGTTGCCAATTCGCTTAAATTAACATCTGAATTTAATGTCTCATTCTCTACTTGATAGTTAAAGCTTTGAAGCTCATCGAGCAGGCGCACGTTCCGAAAACCCCGCCTGAGCGAATGCGCGGCAACCCATCCTACCACCAAACAAACTATGAAGAGAAAGGATGGAATGGACGCCATGTTCACATGAGATGTAAGCCAATCAATGGCCCAAGGAAATTTGCCATCCGTTAGTAGCTTCTCCACAAAAAGATTGGCGAACCAAGCAATTAGCCCACCAAAGCCAAATTTCATTAAGGTGTCCAATATCACTAGGGGGATGCCCCTGCTGAGCCCTACACTATAAAATCGAAAACAGGAATACTCACGCTTCCCTCGTTTACCGTAGTGCATCCAATCTTCAAAAGAATATCTATCAATCATGCCATCGCCTCCCGCCGCTACAATTTATATTAAAGCTTTGTGAGGTACTCCCCCAGCTCTTCCTCCCAGTCGGGCATGTGGAAGCCGCTGGTCTCGAGCCTGGACAGGTCGAGCGCGGAGTGGACCGGGCGCGGTGCGACGGGGCCGGCGGCGTTCGCGTAGTAGTCGGCGGTGCTGACCGGCACGACCTTCTCCCCGTTGCCGTTGGCGGCCTCGAAGACGGCGCGGGCGATGTCGGCCCAGCTCTTGACGGCGCCGGAGCCGGTGCAGTTATAGGTCCCGTAGGGGGCGTGCGTCCCCAGCACGTGGAAGATGGCCTCGGCCATGTCGCGCGTGAAGGTCAGGCGGCCCAGCTGGTCGTCGACGACCGTGACCTGCGCGAGCCCGTCCTCGGGGTCGGCGACGCGGTCGGACAGCCCCCTCATGGTCTTGACGAAGTTGTGCCCCTCGCCGATGACCCAGGAGCTGCGCATGATGTAGTGGCGGGGGCACCCGGCCACGGCGATGTCGCCGGCGGCCTTGGTCTGGCCGTAGACGGACAGCGGGCTGAACGGCTCGTTCTCGGTATGGACCTCGGCCGTGCCGTCGAAGACGTAGTCGGAGGACACGTGGACCAGGGTGATGCCGTGCCCGGCGCAGGTGCGGGCGAGCAGGGCCGGCCCGGTCGCGTTGGCCTTCCAGGCGGTCACGCGGCCCTCGGGGGCCTCCGCCTTATCAACAGCCGTGTAGGCGCCGCAGTTGATCACGGTGCCGTAGAGCGACCAGTCGTACCGCGAATAGGCGTCCGGGTCGGACATGTCGAAGGTGTCGATGTCGCAGAAGTCGAAGTCCTTGGCGACCCCGCGCTCCTCGGCGAGGGCGCGCACGGCGTGCCCCAGCTGGCCGTTGCAGCCGGTGACGAGCGTTCGTTTCGGCGCCATGGGGACGACGTCCTTGAGCATCGGGTGGTTGAGGTCGGCCTCGGATACGGTGGCCTCCGCAAGCGGGATGGGCCACTCGATGGCGAGCTCGGGGTCGGCGAGGTTCACGAAGGTGTAGGTCCTCTTCAGCTCGAGGGACCAGTGGGCGTCCACCAGGTAGGTGTAGGCGGTGCCGTCCTCCAGGGCCTGGAAGGAGTTGCCCACGCCGCGCGGGACGTAGATGGCCTTGCTCGGGTCCAGGGTGCAGGTGAACACCTTCCCGTAGGTGGCGCTGCCCTCGCGCAGGTCCACCCAGGCGCCGAAGACCGAGCCGCGGGCCACGGAGATGAACTTGTCCCAGGGCTCGGCGTGGATGCCGCGCGTGACGCCGCGGCTGTCGTTGTAGGAGATGTTGTTCTGGACGACGCGGAGGTCGGGGATCCCGAGCGCGCACATCTTGGCGCGCTGCCAGTTCTCCTTGAACCAGCCGCGCGAGTCGCCGTGGACGGCCAGGTCGACGACCTTGAGGCCCTCGATGCCGGTCTCGGCGACGGCGAGGTCCTTCTCGAATGCGATGTCTGCCATATGGGAAAAGCTCCTATCGAAGAGGTTGGATAGCCGGGGGCGCCCGCGCGGGGACGCAGGATCATCCCCATGCCCTGCGGCCCCGCGCGGGCGCCCCGCGGCGCGGTTCGCCGGGATGCGGTCTTACTGGCCCTGCGCCCTATACCTGGCCTCGGTGGCCTCCTTGGCCGGGCGCCACCAGGACTCGTTGGCCACGTACCAGTCGATGGTGGCCCTGAGCCCCTCGGCGAAGTCGGTGTGGGCCGGCCTCCAGCCCAGCTCGCGCCGCAGCTTCGTGCTGTCGATGGCGTAGCGGCGGTCGTGGCCGGGGCGGTCGGCGACCC
>JAHYYK010000031.1 GCA_019425005.1 Collinsella sp. | reverse complement strand
GATGTTTAAACGCGGTGTAGAGCGGATCGGCATCTTCGCCGCCACGGGCCTTCCATGCAGCAAAGTCGGCGGCCAGCTCCTCGTGACTCTCGGGTAGCAGATCAATATTGCCTGCAAAGGCCGAGGGGCCGGCGTAGGGGGAGCGGAAGAAGTCCGTGGGGTTGACGGGCAGGACTTGCCAGTAGCGCATGCCCATAGCGGCCAGATGGTCGATAAAGCGACGCGTGGGCGCACCGATTGTGCCGGGCTTGCCGTCATCGGTCGGCACCGAGGTGATGTGGCACACAACGCCCGCGCCATGATCGAGCGGCTCCTGCAGGCGCTTCTCGGCATGGTGATAGATGATCGAAGAGCCCAGCGGGTACAGGTCGAGCGTGACGGTACCGTTGTGGATCTCGCACTCGTGACCGCTGATCACGTCGCTCGCGCATTCGCCGAGCGCCGGAATCGTCACGCGGTGCGAATTGCGCAGACTGCGGTTGATGATAACCGTCGCGGCCTCGCCGTCTTTGCCCGTGCGGGTGTAAGCCAAGACTTCGTCGTTGAGCGCAAAGGCCTTGATCTCGCCATCGACCATAAAGGGCAGCGCACGGCGCACGGCAGACGCGTTCTTAACGATGGCCAGTGTGTCGAAGTCGTGGAGTTGGTCCTTGGTCGGCAGGGTACGGCGGTTGCCCGGATCGGTGAGGCCCTCCAAGCCGTATTCATCGCCGTAATAGATTGAGGGTACGCCCGGGAAGGTCATCTGCATGAGCGTCGCCAGCCAAAAACGGCTCTTGGCCAGACCCATCGAGTTCTCGTCCAGGCGCCATTTGCTGCGCTCGCTCTCGGGCAGCTGCGACTCGTCGGGGCCACCGCCGAGCACCGAGATGATGCGCGGACGGTCGTGGCTCGAAAGCAGATTGAGCGCGCAGGCCAGTGCCTCGCGCGGGTAGTTCTCGCGCAGGGTTTCGATATCCTCGGCTGCCTGGTAAGCGTTCTTGTAGCCCATCAAAAAGCCGATGACCATGTCGCGGAAGGGGTAGTCCATGGCGGAGTCGAGCTCCGAGCCCTGCAGATAGCGACGCAGGTGGCCATAGCTGATCTTGTTGGAAGCGTCCTCCCAGACTTCGCCTAGCAGCAGTGCGTCGGGCTTCTCGGCGAGCACGGCCTTTTTGATTTCGGCCAGGAAGTCGTCGGAAAGCTCGTCGGCCACATCGAGTCGCCAGCCATGGGCACCGGCGCGCAGCCATTTACGGATCACGCCGTCCTTGCCCAGGAGCCGCTCGCGCACCAGTTCGGAGCTCTCATTGATGGCGGGCATGTTGCCCACGCCCCACCAGCAGTCATACGAACCGTCCTCATGGAAGTAAAATGCATCGCGCCACGGCGAGTCCTCGCTCTGCCAAGCACCGACGCCGGGATAATTGCCGTAGCGGTTAAAGTAGATCGAGTCGTCGCCCGTATGGTTGAACACACCGTCCAGAATGATGGAAATGCCAAGCTTCTCGGCCGCCTCGCACAGCTCGGTAAAGTCCTGCTCGGTGCCCAGAATCGGGTCGATCTTGGTGTAGTCGGCCGTGTCGTAGCGGTGGTTGCTCGCGGCCTCAAAGATGGGGTTGAGGTAGATGGCCGTAAAGCCTAGCTCGGCAATGCGGGGCAGGTCATTTTGGATACCCTTGAGCGAACCGCCGTAAAAATCCCAGGTCTTGATGGAGCCGTCTTCGGCACGCTCGTACTCGGGCGGTTCGTTCCAGTCCTCGACCATGCGGCGCTGGATTCCTTTGCGCGGTTTTTCAACTTCGGTAAGCGTGCGCTCGCGCCAGTTTTCGTCGCGGGCATAGCGGTCGGGGAAGATCTGGTAGACCATGCCACGCTCGTACCACTCAGGACGAACTTTGCGGTGCTTGTAGACGGTGATCTGGAAGGACGGGACCTCGGCGTAGTTGTAAGTTACGCCCTCGCCACCGGTGCGACCCTGCGGCGCGCCCAAACGGACCTCGGGCTGACCCTCGATATTGCAGATAAAGCTGTACCAGATAAGACAGGGCTCGGTGCACTCAAGCTCTACGGTAAATATGCCGTCGCCCTCGTGCGTCATGGGATACAGAGACTCACCGATCTCATCGACCCAGGTGCGCAGCGTAAGCGTTGCCTGGTTGGGGTCGGCATCCTCCAAAATCACCGAGAGCGAAACGGAAGTTCCAGTGGTCACAGCGCCAAACGGAGTGCGAAACTGCGGTAGACGGCTGTTGTGAATCAATCTCATAATACGGTCCAGTTCAATAGAATCACGGCCTGCGGGCCATGGGCTTTACGCACAAGATATAAGTATATCTGTTGTACACAGGCTGTATAAACAACATCCGTTTACCATCGGCGAACGGTTGTCCTAGAAAATCGTTTTACCACCCAAATTATCGCGATATTTAAGAACGTCTATACCGATACTATTTGTAGCCAAACAAAAGTACTTCGGTTTACTACGACGAATTGAATGATCTCAACCACAGTCATTTTGGTGATATTAAAACCGCAGGTAGAAACGTTCTTAATTTCGAAGATTACTCGCCGTGGTCTGCCGGAGCCATTTTGTCGTAGTAAACCGGCCCTCTTTTTAATGCGAAGTTCAACGCAAAAGAGGGCGCCTGGTTGGGGCGCCCTCTTTTGCGTTGAGGAATAAGTTTTAATCGTCCGGATTAGCGGCGCTTGCGGGCGGCCGTTGCCTTGCGGACGGAGGTCTTCTTGGTCGGAGCCTTTTCCTCGGCCGGAACGGCGGGGGAGACCGGGGTCTCCTTGGCGGGCTCGGTCTCTGCCTTAGTCTTGGGAGCGGCCTTAACCTCGGCAGCCTTCGGAGTCGGCTCGGCCTTTACTGCGGGCTTGTCCTCGGCCTTACCCTCTGCCTTGGGAGCTGCAGCCTTGGTCGTGGTCTTCTTGGCCGTCGTCGCGGCGCGTTTGCGCGTGGTGGTCTTGGCGGCCGGCTTTGCCTCGACAGCTGCCTCAGCCTTAGACTCAGCGGGCGTCTCCTCGACTTTGGCGGCCGGCTTTGCAGTAGCCTTCGGGGCCGTCTTCGCGGCGGCCTTCGTCGTAGCGGCCTTGGCCGTCGTCGACTTCGTAGCCGTGGTCTTCTTGGCTGCCGTTGCCTTCTTGGTGGTTGCAGCCGTCTTCTTGGCAGCGGTCTTGGCCGGAGCCTTTGCCGCAGGCTTAGCCTCGGCGGCGGCCTTTACCTCGGGAGCAGCCTCGACCTCGTTGGCCTTCTTGGCAGCGGCGGTCGTGCGCTTGCGCGTGGTCGATGCCTTGGCAGTAGTTGCCTTGGCAGCGGTGGTCTTGCTCGCAGCGGCCTTCGTGGTCGTAGCCTTCTTAGCCGTCGTCTTGCGAGCCGTCGTCTTCTTGGCGGCAGGCTTCGCTGCGGGCTTCACCTCAGGATCGGCTTTAACCGGGTCAGCTTCAGCCGGCTTCTCCTCGACCTTGGGCTCCTCAGCAGCAGCGGGCTCCTTAACGGGCGCCGCAGGCTCGGCCTCATCAGCAACCGGCTCCTCTACGGCCGTAGCAGCCTCCACAGCCGCCGGGCGCTCAATCTCCGGGTGCATAAAGAAGTACAGGTCCAGATACTTGTCGGCCGAGCGCGTCCAGCTAAAGTCCTGGCTCATGGCCTGCGTGACTAGCTGGTTCCATGCCTCACGGTTATCCCAGAACAGGCGTGCTGCGCGGAACACCGCGTCGCCCATCTCGTCGCCGTTAAAGTTGGTAAACGAGAAGCCCGTGCCCTCGCCGGTAAACTCGTTATACGGGATCACGGTGTCCTTCAGGCCACCGGTCTCGCGCACGATGGGCAGTGTGCCGTAGCGCATGGCGATGATCTGCGACAGGCCGCAGGGCTCAAACTTCGAAGGCATCAGGAACATATCGGCGGCAGCGTACATGCGCTGCGACAGCGCCGGATCGAACTCGATGCGCGCGGCCATGGTGCCGGGGTACTTGTCCTGGAAGTAGCGCAGACCGTCCTCGTAGTCGCGGTCGCCGGTGCCCAGCACGGCCACCTGAACGCCGCCGGACAGGATGCGGTCGAGCGCGTACATGACCAGGTCCATGCCCTTCTGGCGCGTCAGGCGCGTGACCATCACCATAAGCGGGCGGTCGTCGCGCACCTCGAGCCCCAGTTCCTCCTGCAGCTTGGCCTTGCACACGGCCTTGCCGGAACGGTCGTCAACCGTGTAGTTGGCGGCAATGCGCTTGTCGGTTGCCGGGTCAAAGGCCGCCACGTCAATGCCGTTGAGGATGCCCTGCAGCGCGTAGGAACGCTCGCGCAGTACGCCGTCCAGGCCCTCGCCAAACTCGGGCGTCTGGATCTCGCTCGCGTAGGTGGGGCTCACCGTGGTGATGGCGTCGGCATAGTGCAGCGCGCCCAGCATGTAGTTGATGCTGCAGGCGTCGCAGCGCAACTGCGTGGCGGCCGCCGGAATATGCGCCACACCCAGGATGTCCTCCATCACGGTGTCGCTAAACTGGCCTTGGAACGCCACATTGTGGATCGAGAACACGGTCTTGACGCGGTCATAGAGCGGCAGGCCCTGGTAGAACTCGCGCAAGAACACGGGTGCCAGTGCCGTTTGCCAGTCATTGCAGTGCAGGATGTCGCACTCAAAATCGGCCGGCAGGTGCTGCAGGCTCTCGGTGATGGCCTTGGAGAAGAACGCGAAGCGCTCGCCGTCGTCGAAGAAGCCGTACGGATAATCGCGCGCAAAGTAGCGCTCGTTGTCCACGAACATATAGGTGACGCCGTCGTGCTCGAGCTTCTCCAGCCCGCAGTACTCGTTGCGCCAGCCCAGGCTCACGTAAAAGTCGGAAAAGTGCTCCATCTGCGCCTTGTACTCATCCTTGATGGTGGCGTACTTGGGCACCATCACGATGACTTCGGCGCCGGCGCGCACGAGCGCCGCAGGCAGCGAGCCCGCCACGTCGCCCAGGCCACCGGTCTTAACAAACGGTGCGCACTCGGCCGAGGCAAACACGATCTGCATCTTTTTGCTGGAATCTGCCATATTGTCTCCCATGTTGCAATTCGAGAATAGCCGCCTGGCGCTAACCGGGCGGCTATTCTATATGTTACGAGCGATGTTGCGGTGCCAACGTTAACGTACGATGGTGGTGTCGGAAGTTAACGGAGCCTTGCCCAGCACCAGGATGTTCTCGGGCGTGCCGCGAAGCTCGGTGTTGGTGGGAACCACGTTGTTCTTGTCCAGAATGGCGTTCTCAACGCGTGCGCCGCTCTTGATGACACAGCTCTGGTTGATGATCGAGTTGGTCACCGAAGCTCCTTCCTCGACCACGACGCCGCGTGACAGGATCGAATTGCGCACGGTGCCCTTGATGATGCAACCGGCCGAGATGATCGAGTTGCACGCGTGGCTACCGGTCGCATAGCGCGAAGGCGGCACGTCGTGAGCCTTGGTCAGGATCGGGCGCTCGGGATCGAAGAGCTGGTCGGCCACGGTTTGGTCAAGCAGGTCCATGCTGCGGCGATACAGCGACTTCTCGCTAAACACGCCCACGACCTCGCCCTTGTACTCGTAGCTGCAAACGTCGATGTTGCCAAAGTCGCCCTGGAGTGCCTCGAGCAGGTCCAGATAGTCGGCGGCCTGGTAGTGGTCGATAATCTCGAGCAGCGTCTCGCGGTTGACGATGCAGCAGTCCATAGAGGCGTTGTCGCCGTACGCGACGCCAGCGCTCACGCCCGTCAGGCGACCGTTCTCGTTAATCTCGAGTTTGGTCTCGTCATCGACGTTGCGCGTGGCCTTGCAGTACACCACGGTCATCTGGGCACCGGAGTTCTCGTGCGCGTCGATGATGGTGTTGAGATCCATGTTAAAGATGATGTTGGTGCCCATCATCACAACATAGGGCTTGTCCGAGCGCTGGAACAGCGTCTTGTTGGAGATGATGTCGCGCAGCAGGAAGCGCATGCCGCCCTTGGTGGTGCCATACGCGTTGCCGGGCACCATGAACAGGCCGCCCTTCTTGCGGTCCAGGCCCCAGTCCTTGCCCGAGCCCACATGGTCGATCAGCGAGCGGTAGTTGCCCGGCATGACGACGCCGACGGTCTTAATGCCGGCATTCATCATGTTGGACAGCGGAAAGTCGATCAGGCGGTAGCGGCCCAAAAAGGGAACGGACGCGATGGGGCGGTCCTTGAGCAGGACGCTGCCGTAGCTCGAAGAGTAGTTAGCGGTGATATAACCGATGGCCTTGCGATTGATCATCGGATCATTCCCCCTTCCCGATAACGACGTCATTTCCAACGACGGCCGTATCCTTGGTGGTATCGACAGAGCCGAGCTTCACGCCCTCTTCGACCGTGGAGTTCTCGCCCAAAATAGCGCGGCAGATGTGCGCGCCGCTCTTAACGTGCGCACCCGGCAGCAGCACGGAGTCCTCGACCACGGCGCGCTCCTCGATGATGACATCGGTCGAAAGGATCGAGTGGCGAGCGGTGCCGTAGATCTTGCAGCCGTTGGAGACCAGGCAGTCGTCCAGGCGGCCGTCCGGGCCAATGTAGTGCGGCGGACGCGTGGTGATGTTGGACATGATGGGGAAGTGCTTGTCAAACAGATCGAACTCGGGGTTGTTGCCCAGCAGGTCCATCGAGGTCTCGTGGAAGCTGGCGATGGTGCCGACGTCCTTCCAAAAGCCGTGGAACTCGTAGCTGTACAGGCGCTTGCCCTCGCCGAGCAGCTTGGGGATGATGTCCTTGCCAAAGTCGTGGCTCGAGCGCTGGTCCAGAGCGTCCTCTTCGAGCGCCTCGATCAGCACGTCGGCCGAGAAGATGTAGATGCCCATGGACGCGAGATTCGAATCGGGCTTATCGGGCTTCTCGGTGAACTTGATGATGCGGCCGTCCTCGGGGTCGGTGGTCAGGATGCCAAAGCGGCTGGCCTCCTCCCAAGGCACGGGCATAACGCTCACCGTGAGGTCGGCGTTGTTCTCAATGTGCGTCTTGAGCATCTTGCGGTAGTCCATGCGATACAGGTGATCGCCCGAAAGAATCAGGACGTACTTGGGGTCGTTGGCCTTGATGTAGTCCAGGTTCTGCGTAATGGCGTCGGCCGTGCCCGCATACCATGCGCCGCCGGTCTGCGTCTCGTACGGCGGCAGGATCGAAACGCCGCCGTCGCGGCTGTCCAGATCCCAAGCCTCGCCGGAGCCCACGTAGGCATGCAGCAGGTAGGGGCGATACTGCGTCAGAACGCCCACCGTGTCGATGCCCGAGTTGGAGCAGTTGGAGAGCGAAAAGTCGATAATGCGGAACTTGCCACCAAAGCTAACCGCCGGCTTGGCGATCTTTTGGGTGAGTGCCCCCAATCGGCTGCCCTGTCCTCCTGCGAGGAGCATCGCGATGCATTCTTTCTTACTCATCGATTTCTCCTTCTGTCATCGATGTTCCTAAACCCATTAGCGACGGGCGCGGCGCAACGTCACGCCCGTCGAGTAATGCCGTGCTGGCATAGGGGAGCTCGCGGCCTTTACGCGTGCCAGATTTCGTCGCGGTACTCGCGAATGGTGCGGTCGCTCGAGAACCAGCCGCTCGAGGCGGTGTTGAGCAGCGCCTTGCGGTTCCAGGTCTCCTGGTCGCCGTAGCTGTACGTGAGCTTCTCCCAGGCGTCGACGTAGCTGCGGAAGTCGGCCATAACCAGGTCGGGGTCGTTGTTGTTCATGAGCTCGTTGTAGATGCTCTCGAAGTTGCCCGAAAGACCCGCGAAGGTGTCGTCCTTGAGCTCGTCCATCACGCGGCCCAGACGCTCGCGGTCGCCGTTGAGGGTATCCCACGCAAAGTAGCTGTTGGATGCCCAGAGCTGCTCGACCTCGGGGGCGGTCAGGCCAAAGATGGCCTCGTTCTCGCGACCGGCCAGGTCGGCGATCTCGATGTTGGCGCCGTCGAGGGTACCCAGCGTAATGGCGCCGTTCATCATGAGCTTCATGTTGGACGTGCCCGAGGCCTCCTTGCCAGCCGTGGAGATCTGCTCCGAGATCTCGGCGGCGGGGTAGATGAGCTGGGCGTTGCTCACACGGAAGTTGGGGATAAAGCAGACCTTCATGACCTCGTTGACGCGCGGGTCGTTGTTGATGACATCGGCCACGGAGTTAATGAGGCGGATGGTCTCCTTGGCAAAGGTGTAGCTCGAGGCAGCCTTGCCGCTAAAGATGAAGGTCGTCGGCGTCACGTGGAAGTTGGGATCGGCGATGCGACGGTTGTAGATGTCCATCACCTTCATGATGTTCATGAGCTGGCGCTTGTAGGCATGGAAGCGCTTCACCTGAACATCGAAGACGGTGTTGGGGTCAATGACCAGACCGGTCTCGGCCTTGACGTAGGCGGCCAGGCGCTCCTTGTTGGCGCGCTTGGAGGCACCCACGGCCTTCAGGAACTCGGTGTCGTTCTGGAACTCTTTGAGCTTCTCCAGTTCAAAGGCGTCCTTGAGCCAGCCGTCGCCAATGGCCTCGGTCACGAGCTTGGCGTAGGTGGGGTTGGCCTCGGCAAAGAAGCGACGGTGCGAGATGCCGTTGGTCTTGTTGTTGAACTTCTCGGGCGTCAGGGCATAGAAGTCCTTGAGCACGATGTTCTTGATGATGTCAGAGTGGATCTTGGCCACGCCGTTGACGCTGTGGCTGCAGATCACGGACAGGTTGGCCATGCGAATCTCGCCGTCCCACAGGATGGCGGTCTGGCGCAGACGCTCCTGCCAGCCCTCCTGCGTGGTGTCGAACGACTCGTGCCAACGACGGCTGATCTCGTCGATGATCTGGTACACGCGGGGGAGGAGCTTGGAGAACGTGCCGATGGGCCACTTCTCCAGGGCCTCGGGCAGGATCGTGTGGTTGGTGTAGCTCACAACCTGCGTCACGATGTTCCAAGCGTCATCCCACTCGAGCTTCTTCTCGTCGATGAGGATACGCATGAGCTCGGGGCCGCACATGGCGGGGTGGGTATCGTTGGTATGGATGGCCACAAACTGCGGCAGCAGCTCCCAGTTCGCGCCGTGCTCCTTCTCAAAGGTGTCGAGCAGGCTGTAGATGCCGGCCGAGACAAACAGGTACTCCTGCTTCAGGCGCAGCAGACGGCCGTGCTCGCCGGCGTCGTTGGGGTAGAGGATGGCGCTGATGGCCTCGGCCTCGGCGCGCTCGGCGTCTGCCAGGGCGTAGTCGCCGCGGTTGAAAGCCTCCAGATCGAAGTGCTCCTCGACCGGCTCAGCGGCCCAGACGCGCAGCTTGTTGACGGTCTCGCCGGCATAGCCCACGACGGGGATATCATAAGGGACGGCCAGGATATCCTGCGTGTCCACCGTGCGGTAGAACGTGCGGCCGTTCTCCTCAAAGCCCTCGACGTGGCCACCAAACTTAATGGTCACGGCCTTATCCTGACGGCGGACCTCCCAGGGATAGCCGTGGGTGAGCCACTCGTCGGTAGCCTCGACCTGGCTGCCGTTAACGATCTCCTGCTTAAACAGGCCGTAGCGGTAGCGCATGCCGTTGCCGTAGCCGGCAATGCCCTCGGCTGCCATGGAATCCAGGAAGCATGCTGCAAGACGGCCCAGGCCACCGTTGCCCAGCGCCGGATCGGGCTCCTGGTTCTCGATGACGGACAGGTCGAAGCCCATGTCGCCGAGCGCCTCGGCGACCATGTCGCGCACGCCAAAGTTGAGCAGGTAGTTGTCGAGCAGGCGGCCGATCAAAAACTCGATCGAGAAGTAGTACACGCGCTTCTTGCCCTCGGCGGTGGCGCGGGCGTCGCTCTTGGTGGCAACGGTGCGTGCCTTCTCGGCCACGAGCTTGGCCAGGGCGTTAAAGCGGTCGAGGTCGCTGGCGGCCTCGACGCTCTTGCCGCTGATGCTCATGACGGCATCGCGATAGAGCTCGGTAAACTCCTGCTTGTTGTCGAAGATCTTATTCATACGTTCCTTCCCCCGGGGATGTTTCTCCCGGAACGGTTATGACTTGTATCCTACGCCTCGTCGGGGCGGGTAATTACAGCTGTAACGGTTTTGTTACGCATCCTTGGCAGACGGCTTAACAGAAGCAGACTTGGCCTTGGTAGCGGCCTTTTTGGCAGCCGGTTTCTTGGCTGCGGCCTTAGCAGCGGGCTTTGCGGCAGCCTTGGCCTTGGCCTTGGTCGTCGTAGCCTTGGCCTTAGCCGGAGCCTTCTTAGCAGCCGCAGGCTTGGGCTTCACCGAAGACATACGCTTTTTGGGCGCAGCCTTGGGCTCCTCGACCACGGGCGGCTTATAGCTGCTGGGACCGCGGCGCTTAAGCACCACACCTGCCAGACCGGGTACCTTAATCTCGATGGAGTCCATCTGCCCGTTCCAGGGATAGGGCTCACTCGAGCAGGTGCAAGGCTCCTCGCCGGCATAGCCGCTGCCGCCGAACTCGGGACGGTCGGAGTCAAAGATGACCTCCCAGTCACCCTCGCGCGGCACGCCTACGCGGAAGCTCTCGTAGCTCGCGGGGTCAAAGTTGATCAGGATCACCAGGTCGTCGTCGACATCCTCGCCCTGGCGCACAAAGCTCACGATGGACTGCTTGGAGTTATCCGCGTCGATCCAGGTAAAGCCGTCGTCGGTGTAACCGCGCTCGTACAGGGCGGGCTCGGCAGTGTACAGGTGGTTGAGCGCCTTGATAAACGCCTGATGATGACGGTGGGTCTCATACTCCTCGGTCAGGAACCACTGGATGGACTCGTAATAGCGCCACTCAATAAACTGGCCGATCTCGTTGCCCATAAAGTTGAGCTTGGCGCCGGGGTGCGTCATCTGATAGAAAGCCAGCGTGCGCAGGCCAGCAAACTGGCGCCACCAGTCGCCCGGCATGCGGCCGATGAGCGAGCACTTACCGTGCACGACCTCGTCGTGGCTCAGCGGGCAGATAAAGTTCTCGGTAAAGGCGTACATGATGGAGAACGTGAGCAGCCCGTGGTTGCCGGGACGCCACGGAAAATCGGTCTGCATGTAGTGCAGGGTGTCGTTCATCCAGCCCATGTCCCACTTGTAGTGGAAGCCCAGGCCGCCGTCCTGCGGCGGGTAGGTCACGAGCGGCCACGCGGTGGACTCCTCGGCCATCATCATCACGTCGGGGTAGTGCGCCTCAACAGCACAGTTGACCTGGCGGATAAACGCGCTGGCGTCCAGGTCCTCCTCGGTACCGTACTTGTTGAACTTCTTTTGCCCCGGATCGTCAATGCCAAAGTTGAGGTACAGCATGCTGGACACGCCGTCCATGCGAATGCCGTCAACATGGAAGTTCTCGAGCCAGTACAGCACGTTGGAGACCAAGAAAGAGCGGACCTCGCCGCGGGCGAAGTCGAACTTGTGCGTGCCCCAGTTGGGGTGAATCTCGTGCTCAAACAGCATGTGGCCGTTAAAGGTGGCAAGGCCGTGGGAATCGGCGCAAAAACCGCCGGGCACCCAGTCCATAATCACGCCGATGCCTGCCTCGTGGCAAGCGTCGATAAAGTGCATGAGCTGCTGCGGGTTGCCGTAGCGCGACGTGGCGGCGTAGTAGCCGGTCGTCTGGTAGCCCCAGGAGCCATCGAAGGGATGCTCCATAAGCGGCATGACCTCGATATGCGTGTAGCCCATGTCGCGCACGTAGTCCACGAGCTCCACCGACAGGTCGTCATAGGTGTAGAACTCGCCGCGCTGCGCGGGGAAGGGATCCATGGGGCCGGGATAGTTGCCGTACTCGTCAGGGTCGCCCTGCGGCGCGTCGCCGTGACGCTTCCACGAGCCAATATGCACCTCGTAGATGTTGAGCGGCTGCGACATGTGGTTGTGGCCGGCGCGGCGCTTGAGCCACGCGGCGTCGTTCCACTTATAGCCATCGAGGGTCCACAGTACGCTGGCCGTACCCGGAGGGCACTCAGCTTTAAAGGCGTACGGATCGGCCTTGTAGAGCTTCTCGCCCTCGTTGGTCTCGATGAGGTACTTATAGAGCTGGCCTTGCTCTGCGCCAGGAATAAAGCCTTCCCAAATAGCGCTCGTATGCACGGGCACCAGCGGGTTGGCTTCTTCATTCCAGTCGTTAAATTCGCCAATGACGTGGACACTCTTTACGTCGGGCGCCCAAACGCAAAAGCGCCAGCCGCGCGTACGGTTCTGCGTGTCAGGATGCGTGCCCATCTTTTCCCAGCTGCGCTCCCACATGCCAATGCCAAACAGATAGACATCGTCCTTGGAGAGCTCCGGTGCGTGCGGGGCGGCCTTACGGGTAGCAGGCTTTTTGGTTGCTGGCTTTAGCTTTGTATCGCTCACGTTTGATCCCATCATGACGCGGCAGCGTGTTGCCTTGGTGACTAGATGCGAAAGGTCCAAGGCTGCACGAATCGAGGGGACGGCGATAGTTCTATGATTCGTTCCACCTCGCGTGCTCGGTGGAACTTTCGGCACGAAATACGATAACACCTGTACGTTACTTTTATGAAGGAAAGTGGTTTTAGGGCGGCGTTTAATCGGTAAGCGCCATGTTTAGACCACTGGCAGAATTGCCGTGGTAAAACTCTTGACTGTTTTACCAATTAGGGTTTCAAGATTGTTAGTCTGACGTTTGGTAAAACGTTTTTAGCAGGATGTTTACCATTTGACATTGAAAGGTATGTTTATGTCCCAGACCGCCGCCTCCAACGTTGCTTTTATTTTCGATTGCGACGGCACGCTGGTTAATAGCACCCCCGTTTGGGCCTATGCCCAGCCCGAGTTATTGCACCGCCACGGAGTTGACGTGACGGTCGACGATTTTGCCCAGTTTGAGCATTTGTCGCTCGAGGACGAGTGCCAGGCCTACCACGACACCTGGGGCATTGGAGCGAATGGCGAGGAGCTGTATCGCGAGCTGAGCGACATTCTGATTGATGGGTACTCCAAGGTGCCGCCGCGCGAGGGGCTCCTGGCATTTTTGGAGCAGACGAAGGCGGCGGGCATTGCCTTGTGCGTTGCCACGTCCACGCCGGCCGAGCTGGTTACGTCTGCGCTTGCGGGCGCCGGGCTCGACGCGTACATGGAGTTTGTTACCACGACGGGCGAGGCAGGACGCTCCAAACAGTTCCCCGACGTATACGAGCTGGCGCTGCGCCGCCTAGAAGAGCGCCACGGGCACAAGTTTGAGCGCGCGTGGGTATTTGAGGACGCCGTCTTTGGCCTTAAGAGCTCTGGCACCGCCGGCTTTAAGCGCGTGGGCATCTATGACCCGCACGGCCGTATGGAGCGCGACGAGGTGCGTGCCAACTGCGACATCTTTATCGACAGCTATGAAGAGCTGGATCTTGACCGTGTGCTTTCGTTTGAGGGCTAGGTGAGGCCCGTGGCTTGCAAGGTATTAGTGGTCTGCGGCTCGCCCGTGGTGGCGAGTGCGGATCTGTTGCGCCGCTTAGCAGGGGAGTGCGATCACGTCATCGCCGTGGACCGCGGTCTCGATGCGCTGTTGGGCGCGGGACTGGACTGCGACGTATATGTGGGGGATGCCGACACGGTGAGCGACGCAGGCCGCGCGCTGGTCGATGCCGCCACCGACTTTGAAGTTGAGCGCCACGACCCGTACAAGGACTATACCGACCTGGCACTGGCGCTCGATTCCGTCCGACGCCGCTGGCCGGGTGCCGAAGTGGTTGCGACCTGCGCCACGGGCGGCCGCACGGATATGGCCCTATCCGTGCTGGGCTTGCTTGCAGGCTATGATGACGCCCCAGTCTGGATTGCCGAGGACAAGGTGATTTCCCGCATCCTTCGCGCAGGCGAGTCGTGGACCATCGAAGGCGCCGAGGGCAAGACGTTCTCCATCATCGCAATTGCCCCCAACACCAAGGTAAGCGAACACGGCCTAGAATGGGAGCTAGACCACAGCCCCCTGGGCCTGTTGGCCGACACGGGCATCAGCAACGTCGTCAGGTCAACAGCCACGATCCAAGTCCACACCGGCACCGCCATCGCTTTCCTATATCAATAGGCATTTAAAGTCTGACTCAAAAAAGTCCTTGCACGCCGCGTCAACTTCCTCTATAGTATCTCCTCGTCACGGGGGCGTAGCTCAGCTGGGAGAGCGCTTGACTGGCAGTCAAGAGGTCAGGGGTTCGATTCCCCTCGTCTCCACCATCGTGAATGTTAAGGCCTTCGGAATTCCGAAGGCCTTTTTTCATGTCAAACACCACGCGAACAAACGGCACTCATACCAACAAAAAGTTGCACAATTAATTTCCCATGTCTGTACATAGTTTGTTAGATGAACGCGATCATCGGCGCAGCTCGCTGCTTCATTTGGGCTTCAGGAACACCCCCGAATCACCGCCAGTACCCCAATAACCTGCATCAATGTGAACAACATCTCCAAACAGTCCCCTTGAACACGCTAAATGAACGAAATGTTATTCAGTACTGCCCAAATCAGTTTCGCTATCAGCTTGTGCTAGGATACCTAACGGTACATGAGTTCAACTGTGCTCGCGGCTTCAGCAAGCCACAAAGCGCAGGGTCGATCAGCATCCGGCCGTAACGGCGGTGCCAGAAACACCACGAGCTCCAATAAAGAAGTCATGCGACGTTGTTTATTTGTATTGAGTTAATTTTCTAATACAACTAATTATTAGTCGTATGCCAATACGTAGTAGTCCTTCAGCTGTTTGCGTGCGGTTCAGTTTTGTTCCCGCTTGACTGGTTCGCACGCAGCCAGCTGGGGTCGCGGTCATTTTTGCGATACATGTCCGCGTCTCTAGCCACTGCGCTTATACATACCGTTCACGGTGGGGCAGAGCCACGTGCTTGTCTGACTGGGCTCAGGGTTTGAATATGGAGCGCCTTCGCGCACAAGCGCCCTGGCGAAGCCATACCCAAACCCCATGAGCCACACGTAAGACAGCAAGGGGGTGGTGCTCGTGTGGTATGTGATCCAGGTCATTAACGGTCGCGAAGACGTAATGCGCGAGCGCATCGAGCGCGTGGTGCCTGCGGGCGCCATGCAGGAGCTCTTTTATCCCCAGTATCAAACCGAGATCAAAGTTCACGGCGAATGGGTCAAAACGACTAAGCCGCTCTTTCCCGGTTATCTCATCTGCGATACGACAGATCCCCGCACCGTGCAACAGTATCTGCTACGCATGGACGACTTTGCCCGGGTGCTATCCCAGGACGGTCAGTTTGTGCCGCTGGCAAAAGAAGAGGTCCAGCTTATTGGTGGTTTTACGCATAGGGGAGACCGCGTTGTGCCCATGAGCGAGGCCCTAAAAAACGGCGATCAGGTCGTAGTGACGGCGGGTCCACTGCTGGGACACGAAGGCCTTATTAAAACCATTAACAGACGCAAGAGCACTGCTTATTTGGAGCTCGATCTGTGCGGACGACGCGTGACTACGCGCGTTGGCCTTGCCGTGCTTTCGGCCGAGCAGCGCGTAATGCGAAACCTTAAAAAGGCGATCGCCTAGCTGCTGGCGATTGCTTCTAAGGACAGGGAGGATCCCCGACCCGGGGACGAAATGTTGGAAGAAAACATGTTGGATAATACAGAATGTGAAACGGATGCGCCCGTTGGTACGGCACTGATTTATCAAGCCGTGGTTCGGCAAGAACCCTCTCAGGCTCATGTGGCGACGGAATTTCCACCTCCCGTCGAGAACCCTGCTCCAGCGCAAGGTTTCGTGGAGCCGGGAAGCTATAGGGCTCCCGCCGCAGATCCCAAGGCTGCCGCCCCCAAGAAAGGTGGGCCTGCCTATTTTGCAATCAAGCGAGCTTTCGACATTGTTTTTTCTGCTGCGGTCTGCGCGGTGTTGGCCGTCCCCGTTGTAGCTGCATGCGTCGCCATTGAGATTGACTCTCCCGGAAAGCCGTTCTTCCGTCAAAAGCGAGTTGGTAAGGGTGGAAAGCCTATCTATATCTTCAAACTCCGCACCATGGTCTCTGACGCTCACGAGCACCCTGAGAAATACATGACTCCCGATCAGCTGGCGCAATGGCAGCGCGAACAGAAGGTTGACGATGATCCCCGAATCACGCGTGTAGGACGCTTTCTTCGCCGCACTTCGTTGGACGAACTTCCTCAATTCATTAACGTTCTCTCGGGTGATTTATCCGTCATTGGCCCTCGTCCCGTAACACTTGAGGAAACGTATGAATACGGCGATGCACGCGATGAGGTGCTCGCATGTAAGCCTGGCATCACTGGTTGGTGGGCTGCGACTGACCGCAACGAATCCACGTGGAGAAGTGGTCAGAGGCAAGCTCGTGAGCTCTTTTATGTGCGCCATCAGTCGCTCGGGTTGGATACCCGCGTGTTCGTAAAAACGTTCAAGGCGATGAGGAGGGGGAAGTAACGTATGACCGATTCTCCCCTGGTTTCCATCATTATGCCCCTCTACAATGCTGAGCCGTATCTTGTCGAGACCTTCGACTCCGTTCTTTCTCAGTCCTATAAGAACTGGGAGCTCATCGTGGTCGAAGATTGCTCATCGGACGCATCTCTTCGACTTGCGAAGGAATACGAGAATAGGGATCGTCGAATCTCGGTTTATCCCAACGAGCACAACGTTGGTGCGGCTAAGTCGCGCAATACCGGTATCGAACACGTTTCCGGCGATTTCGTCGCGTTCATGGACGCCGATGACGCATGGCTTCCGGATAAACTTGATCACCAGCTTGCGTACATGCGGGATTGTGGTCTGGGGATGTGCTTCACCTCGTACGAGACCATTGAGTCTGACGGACAGCATAGGAATTACGTACACGTACCCAAGAGCATCGACTACGACGGTTTTCTCAAGAACACCGTGACCTGCAGCCATACCATCGCGTTCGATCTCTCGAAAATACCCCTGAGTCTTCTCGTTTGTCCCGATTTCGGTGATTCGTTCGATTTCCCTGAAGACATGGTCGTCTGGCTCCAGGTCCTCAAGAGCGGCGTTCCAGCCGGCGGCCTCGACGAGGTGCTTGCAAAGAACAGGAAACATGGCGGCTCCCGCTCCGCTAATAAATTCCGTGCAGTTTCCCGCACGTGGAACGCCTACCGAAAAGTGGAGAAGATAAACCCAGTCTATTCCGTGTATTGTCTGTTCTGGCAGCTGACGCACGCGGTGCTTAAAAGGATTTAGGATTGAAGCTGAATGAGGATTCTATTTCTCTCGAACCTTGAGTTTGAGGGCTTCGCGGGCCCTACGTACTGCGTGCCTGCACTGATCGAGGCCTTATCCGAACTCGAAGAGGTTGTCTGGTATAACATGAGATCTGTCGAGCGCAAAGAATGGAGGGGTCTTCCCTTCTACAGGAACCCTAACGACTTTGCTTTCGACATTGAAGATTTCACTAGTCGAATCTGGCGTCCTGACCTAATCGTTTTCGAGGGCTTTTATGCGTTTCATCCCAACGCGACCCTCTTGGGCGTGCTGTCTTCGGGTATACCATATGTGATTGAGCCGCACTGCGCCCTCACGAGCGGAGACCAGGGGAAGAAAACCTTTAAGAAACGAATCTGCAACGCCGTTTTCTATAACCGTTTCGCTCAAGGCGCCGCTGCGATCCACTACCTTACCGAGAAGGAACGCGATGAGTCCGGCGAGAAATGGAACCGGAACAGCTTCATCGAGCCGAACGGCATAGAGGTGCCCAAGGAGCGCCCTCATCGGGAGTCGTGGCAAGGCGACGTGCCTGAAATTGTGTTCGTTGGCAGAGTGGAGCCCTATCAAAAGGGGTTGGACGTCCTCCTCGAAGCGCTTACTCCGTTGAATGCTTGCTCGGATTCACCGCGCTTCCATCTCTCGATTTACGGCAACTCCGTCAACGGCTTCTCAAACGAGATGGAGAAAAAACTACAGGCCGCGGGGCTTTCAGACGTCGTTGCCGTTCGCGGCCCTGTATACGGGGATGAGAAGGATGCGGTTCTGCGCGCCGCGGACATCTTTCTCCTCACATCACGCTACGAGGGGATGCCGATGGGCCTGCTAGAGGCGTGTGCCTACGGGTTGCCGTGCGTGGTCACCCCGGGTACCAACATGTCTGACGTCATCCTCGCCGAGGGAGCCGGATGGGTCTGCGACCTTTCTCCCGAATCCGTGCGGGAAGCCATCGTCGCTGCCGCCAGCTCTGCTGAGGCCTATGCGGAGATGGCCCTGGCCTCACGTCGCGTTGCGGAGTTGTTTTCGTGGCCCTCGATCGCCAAGTCGATTCGAACCGATTATCTAAAGGTGATTGGGCGCGCATGACGATTTATCTGATGGAAATAGTCGTGATTCTCGTTCTCGGTGTAATCACGGGCGTGTCGCGCGGGGATGCTGAGAGACGATGCTTTATCATCTTGGCCTGCCTGGTCTTGTTCGCGCTCTCCGGCCTGAGAAGCTACGCGGTCGGAGTGGATACGCTCCAGTACTGGAACGCTTACCTGACGGCGTGGATGGCACACTCCTGGTATGAAACCGGGTTCCTGTACCTCCTCCGGGCCTTGAACGTGGTCAGCCCCAATCCGCAGCTCCTTCTTCTCTTCACCAGTGCGGTCATGACCGTCTGCGTCGGGTATGTGGTCTATAAGTCGGACTGCAATCCCGTGCTCGCACTCTTCCTCTATGTGACACTTCTGACGTACGCCTCCTTTATGAACCTCATGCGCCAAGGTATCGCCGCCGCAATCATCATCGCGGCGATACCTTGGCTGGAGTCCGGGAAGAGGATCCGTTTCGCTGCGGCGGTCATATTCGGCTCCCTGTTTCACTCGACCGCCATCGTCATGCTCGTGCTCATTCCGCTCTCGGCGCTCGCACCGACAAAGAAAGTCATGCTGGGTTATGGCGTCGTCGCGTTGGCTTTGGCCCTTTCCCCTGATTTCATGTGGAGCTTCGTTGAGAAGAACTTCGACAAGTACTCGACGTATAGCATGTCCTCGTGGGCGGGGGCGAATGCGCTCGCGG
The DNA here is from genome assembly GCA_019425005.1 of Collinsella sp. Taxonomy (GTDB): domain Bacteria; phylum Actinomycetota; class Coriobacteriia; order Coriobacteriales; family Coriobacteriaceae; genus Collinsella. The sequence continues at coordinate 9,689 of JAHYYK010000031.1, read as the reverse complement.
CGCCGATCATGACCGCCATGGACGCTTTGCTGATTGTCGTTTCCCATTTGTTTGGGGTGGGGGCTTCGGATGACGACAGGGAGGAGAAGGTTCTTTTCCATGGATCCATGCTCCAGGTCGTCTTCCAGTTCCTCGCTTGCTTCATGAACATCTTCCAGAGGCTGACGACGTTTACCTCGTTTTTCCTTGCCTTATACGTGGCGCTGCGATTCCGAAAGATCGATACAAAGCTCAAGTTCCTTCTCGTTTACGGCATATGCGCAGTTACGGCCGTGTTCTTTGTAGTAATTATGGTCTACCGGCCGCAATGGCACGGTGTCGTTCCTTTTTCCTTTTTCTGGCAGCTTGTTTAGATTCATGAGGATTGTTAAATGGGACTAATGTTGAACAATCTCGGGAGGATCGCCAAGCATTCGGTCCATCCGAAGCCCCTCGCGTACCGCACGCGAGGGGCTTCGGATGGACCTCCTGAATCTGCGTGGCCAGGGAGCGCTTACCCGGGTTTCGACCACCACTTAACGTTCCTCGCCCGAGCTCCACGACTTATGACCTGCAACACCTTTGGTCGACATCACCGTGATTATTCCCCGCTATATCGGCGAGCTCGGGCGGGTCATTTCTGTGGGGACGAAACACTCGAGCGGCGTTGCATGGGGAAGGATCTTCGATCGCGAGACGCGGCAAGGCCTAGAGCTCCTCAAAGATGTGTGGTTTGAGGACACTGTGCAGGCATAAATGATCGTGCTGAGGTTCAGGGGGTGACCATCAACGAATTGGACTACTCATACCGAAAGCAAGTTGACTCGTTAACCTCGAACAGCCTGTCGAGCAAGAGGTCTGTAGACAGGTACTTCACGATCGAAGCCATGCTTGCTTTGCGCCGGACGTTGGGCTTTCCTTTTCACCAGAGGATGTATGACCAGACTCTCTATCAGCTCGGCCTCTTGTTTGCAAACCTCACGGTCGCGCTCGTTGACGGGGAATCTCGCTGCGTTTTTGCTTTGGCTACCGAGTTAATGAAGGCGAATAGGTCGCCGGGGGAATGTGCAAGTCGTTCTTCGAAAAAATGGGCCATCCCGAGAAAGTTCTTTTGGAAGTCGATATCGTCCTCTGACGGCTGGCGTCGCTTTCGCTTTAAGGGCTCAGGCACCCGCTCTATATTGCCTTGCGCTTTAGCTCGAATAGAAACGAAAACTGAAATTTGTTTGGGTTGATATAGATATTGAAAAGCAGTAACACACTCGCCAAAAACATAATTTGGCAGTACGGATTACAAGTACTTAAGTACGTCTTCCCCCTCATCCTCGTGCCGTACCTCACGCGCGTGCTGGGCACGGGTGGCTACGCCGTCTATGCCTACGTGTTGTCGTTCATGGGAATCGTCCAGACGCTCGCCGACTTCGGTTTCATGCTTTCCGGAACAAAGCAAGTCGTCGACCTGAGGGACAACTGCGAGGTCCTTTCACGCCTGCTCGGCTCCATAGAGCTCGCTCGTCTTCTCCTCGCCGCCGGCCTGTGCGCGGTCGTCGTGGTCGTCGCCCAGTTCATCCCACTGCTCTGGGACAATATGGGGTATGTACTGATTGCCTATGTCTCCACTGTGCTCAGGGCCTTGCTACCGGATTTCATGTTTCAAGGTTTTGAGGACATGGAGCCACTCACAACGCGTTTCTTCGCGGCAAAGGTGATCACGGTCGGCCTGACTCTTCTGGTGGTCCATGGACCGCAGGATCTTCTGCTCGTCGCAGTTGCGGATGCCCTGGGCGGCTTGGTAGCGCTTATCTGGAGCTTCATGACCGTTCGAACCCGCTACGGCGTGCGGGTTTCCTTCGGTGGCTTCCGAAACGCCATGGCTGAGCTAAAGAGATCTGCCGTGTATTGCGTGTCGAACATCGGCACGACCCTTGTCTCGGGGTTCACCACTTTCGTCGTGGGAATCGTGCTCACCGACCCGACGGAAATCGCGTACTGGTCGCTCGCCCTCACAACCGTGAGCGCGGTTCAAGCGCTCTATTCTCCGATATCCAGCAGTCTGTATCCCCATGTTGTGGCGCATCGGGATCTGGGTGCTGTTAGGAAGATGGCGATTATGGCAGCTCCCGCTCTAATGGTTGGCACCGTTGCGTATTGCCTGCTGTCCCCGCAGGTGTTTTTTCTACTTGGCGGACAGGGCTACGTTGCGGGTTCTTGGGTCATGGTTGCCCTCAGCCCTGTCCTGCCGCTCTCTTTCTATTCGATCTTGATTGGCTGGCCGGTACTCGGCGCCTTGGGTAAGGTCAACGAACTTACCGCCTCGACTGTTGCCTCCGGTGTTATTAACGCTGCTCTGCTCCTCGCGATGGCGCTTCTCGGCCGGTCATCTTTGCTCGCGATCTGCGTAATCCGCTGCATAGCCGAGGTGGCGCTACTTGGAACCAGAGGGTTTGCGCTGATTGAATGTTTAAGGAAGGGAAAGTTGCATGTGTAACATCACCCCACTCTCTATCGAAGAGCTACACCAGAAGGAGCTGGAGCTTCTTGAAGCATTTGATGCCTTTTGCTCCGAACACGGCCTTCGATACTCGCTTACGGCTGGCACTTTGCTTGGCGCTATTCGCCACAAGGGATTCATCCCCTGGGATGACGATATCGACGTCTGTATGCCGCGCCCCGATTACGATCGTCTTGCAACGCTTGCTGGCGAGCTGCCGGCTGGACTCAGGCTCGTTGGCCCCGAGAACAGCCCGTTTGTTTACCCCTGGCGCAAGTTCTGTACCGAAAGTATTAGAGCTCAAGAGCCTACCTATGAAGGGGTCATGGATCAAATGCTCTGGATAGATGTTTTCGTTATGGATGGCGTTTCTTCTGACGAGAGCGAGATTGAGCGCATGCAAGTCCGCATGAACAAGGCCTCGCGTGCAAGCGTTTGGTCGAGCGCCAATCATAATTCGGACTCAATGGGAAAACGCTTCATAAAGAACGCAGCCAAAGCGCTTCTTAATCCGGAGCACGCAAAGACGAAGATGATGGCAATGGCTGAGCGCGTTGCAACCGAGCCTGGTTATGACGCGGCAAGCCGCGTCAGCAGCGTACTCGGACTGGCCAAACACGGGTGGTCGCTTCCCAAGGAAGGCTACGAGGACATGGTCGAGGTTGAGTTCGAGGAGCACATGCTCCCCGCCATGGGCTGCTGGGACGAATACCTGACCAAGTGCTACGGGGATTACATGCAGCTGCCGCCGGAGGACAAAAGACAGACGCACTGCCTGAAGGCATGGTGCGTAAACGAAGACACGAAGGAGAATGCAGATGCTTAACTTCACCGTTGGTCCGGTTATGAGTCCCAGCGAGGTGCTGGAAGTTTCAGCCAAGAGCGCACCCTATTTCCGCACGCCAGAGTTCTCTCAGGTAATGCAAGAGAACGAGCGTATTATGTTGGACTTGTTGTCCGCACCCAAGGAATCACGCTGCGTGTTTCTAACGGCTTCTGGCACAGGCGCTATGGAGGCTGCTGTGATGAGTGTCTTAGCGCCCGCTGAACGAGTTGCAGTGGTCAATGGCGGCAGTTTCGGGCAGAGGTTCGTCGACCTATGCCAGCTGCACGGGCACACCGTCGACGAGATCAAACTTGAGTTCGGGCACCAGATAGCGCGGAAAAACCTCGAAGACGCAGTGGATCTCAGCTGCGGTGCGCTGCTCGTGAACATGCATGAGACCTCATCAGGACTGTTGTACGACATGAGGCTCCTATCCGAGTTTTGCCGCGAACGCGAGATGCTCTTGATCGTCGACGCAGTGAGCGCGTTCATCGCCGAAGAGATTGACATGGCGGCTCTCGGCGCCGACGTGGTGCTGACGGGTTCGCAAAAGGCGCTAGCTTGTCACCCGGGCATCTCCCTCATGGCTCTCTCGCCGCGCGGACAGGAAAGGGTAGCGAAGAATCCCGAGGTTTGCTCCTACCTAAGTCTAAAGGAGGCCCTGCGCAACGGCGAGCGCGGCCAGACACCATGGACGCCTGCGGTGACAACGTTATTTGAGATTAACTCGCGCCTGAAGGCAATTGAAGATCGCGGCATTGATGCAGAGCGAGCGGAGATCGCGGGGCGCGCCGAAGCCGTGCGTAGCGCCTTGGCGAACACGGCGCTCCAGATGGTTCCGGAGAAACCCTCCAACGCGGTGACGGCGCTGCGTTGCCCCGGGCGCAACGCAAAGGCGATTATTGAGCGAGCTAAAACCGAGTACGGCATGTGGCTGTGTCCCAATGGCGGCTCGTTGGCTGATGAAGTGTTCCGCATTGGTCATATCGGTGCAATCACCGCCGAAGACAACCGTAAACTCATCGACGCTCTGGGTGCAATGTCGGCAGAGGGTCTGTTCTAAGGAGGACGAATGAGAAAGTTCGCTACTGTTTCGTACAACCTGTACGGCAACTTTACCAACTATGGATCCGCACTGCAGACATACGCGTTAAGGCGCGCCATTTCCGAGCTCGCTCCGTCTGAGGTCGAGGCCATTGTATTGGACTACTGTCCTGACTGCCTGAGGGAGAACGACCCGCTTAACCCCGCAAAGCGCATGTGGGATGCTGATGCAGAGTCAAGGCGCATGGTAGAGCTTACTATGCCCGCCATTCGAGAGAACTACGTCAAGTTCGATCGCTTCTATCATGAGGAATGCAACCTTTCGAAGGGCTCGTACACATCGTCTAACTTCGACGATTCCCTTGCCGCTGAAGGCCTTGATGGCTATGTGTGTGGTAGTGACACAATTTTCTGTATCCGCGAGTTCGACGGATTCGACGACGGTTACTTCGCCAACTTCCCCGCAATGCGCAACCGATCGATCAGCTATGCGGCAAGCTTCGGCGACGTCGATTGGAGTGTAGATGAGAGCGAGACGCTCAAAGAGCGTCTAGCGAACTTCAAGGCTCTTGGTGTCCGCGAGGGTGGCGCTGATTTTGACTGGATCCAGGCTAACGTCGACGTTCCCGTCACGCGCGTACTCGATCCGACGCTTTTGCTCACGGGTGCTGACTACTCGCCTATTGTGGGCGAACCGCAGATGGATGAGCCCTATGTCCTCCTCTACTCACGCCGCTACAATCCCGCGATGGAGACCTACGCCGACCGCGTGGCGAAAAGGCTGGGTTGCAAGGTCGTTGACATCAGCCTGCGTGCGACCAACGCAGAGCGCGGGCACGTGATGCGCTATGACGCCGGAGTCGAGGAGTTCCTAGCGCTCACCAAGGAGGCGCGCTACGTCGTCACCAACTCGTTCCACGGGCTTATCTTCGCTGCTCAGATGCACACGCCGTTTTCGGTGTTCTCGCGCGAGCAGGCTGATACTAAGATTTCTCAGCTGCTCGCGTGGCTGGGACTTTCCAATCGCGCAATGGTGTCCGGCAACGAAGACGTGCCGCTGGAGATGAACTTCGACGATATGGAGTCTCGTTTGGCCGGGCTGCGCGAGTCGAGCCTCGGCTACCTGCGCGGGGGTCTTCGACTCTTGGGGGCGGAATGCCTGTAGAAACAGCCGAGACGGATCTTCGGGCGTGCTTTCTTAAGACCGGGCGCAAGGCAGACTGCTGTGGCTGCGAGGCATGCGCCTCCGTTTGCCCTGTCGATGCTGTGGCAATGTGCGAGGACAGAGATGGTTTTCGCTATCCTGTCATTGACAAGGATGTCTGTATCGGATGCGGACGCTGTGAGGCGGTCTGCTCGCTGCCTGCTGAGCGTTTCCACGCTGCGGATGCCCAGCGCGGCTTTGGCGGTTCCATTAAAGACGCGGAACTTCTCGCTGAAAGCACGAGTGGTGGTGCCTTCACTGCTATCGCGACTGCGTTCCTTGAGAATGACGGATTTGTTTTCGGCGTGGAGTCGAGCGAAGTCTATAAGGCGCGCCATGCTTCTGTGTCCAGTGTCGAGGGGCTTGTTGCCTTCCGTGGCTCCAAGTATGTACAGAGTGAGATTGGAGACGCCTACTCACGAGTTCACGATCTTCTCAAAATGGGGAACCGCGTTCTTTTTTCGGGCACACCGTGCCAAATCGATGGTCTCTACGGCAGTTTGGGTAGGCTCGCGGATTCACCTTTGTTGCTTACGGTGGAGGTTGTTTGCGAGGGAGTACCGACACCGCGACTTATCGAGAAGCAGCTCTCCTACGTCTCGGATAAATGGTTCAAGGGGCAACCTATCGAGTCAATGAGATATCGAGACAAGTGGAACTCCGCCTGTAGCAGTAGTAATAGGTGGGATTTAGAGGGAATGAGCTTCGCCGTTGCCGGGTGGGATTACCAGGTAACGACCATCGAAGGTAAAACTAGTAAGCGCCGTGTTGTCGACCGCTGGTTTAATCCTTTTTGGAGCATATGGCTCCAACACCTCGTGTCTCGTCCTTCGTGTGCTGAGTGTCCGTTTGCGCGCCCTGAACGTGTTGCCGATATCACTCTCGGGGACCTTTGGGGCGTGCATTTATACTGCCCCGACCTCTACAACGACGACAGGGGTGTGTCCCTTGCTGTATGCAACACAGAGAAAGGACTCGCCGCCTTCGAGGCTGCCATGCCTTTAATGGAGTCTAGAGAACTTGATATGGTCGACGTGGTTCGCTACCAAGGACCCATGAGGAAGCCGACCGGCGCAAACCCCCGCAGGGAAGAATGCATGAACGACCTGCGTTCGATTGGCTGGCGTGAGTTCACGCGCAAGTGGGCGAAGAAGCCAACGCTGAAACTATTGGTCTCAAAATACCTATGGGGCACAAATAAACAGGTCTGTGCAAAGGCGAACAAAGCGAGCAGGAAATGCGGCAAAAAAGACAGCTGACAGAGCAAGGGAGGAGATGAGGTCCCATGAGGAAAGTAATTACATACGGTACGTACGATCTCTTGCACCGGGGCCACGTCCGCCTTCTCGAGCGCGCAAAGGCACTCGGTGACTACTTGGTCGTCGGCGTGACCGCCGATGGCTTCGATAAGGTGCGCGGAAAGATAAATGTGTCTCAAACTCTCAACGAGCGCATGCGTGCCGTTCAGGAACTCGGAATCGCCGACGAGGTGATCGTTGAGGAGTACGAGGGTCAGAAAATCGATGATATCAGGCGTATGGGAATTGATGTTTTTACCGTAGGCTCTGACTGGTTCGGTAAGTTCGACTATCTCAAGGAATACTGCGATGTAGTCTATCTTGATCGTACTCAAGGTGTCTCGAGCACCGAGCTTCGCGCTGAAAGTGGACATCTACGAATGGGGTACGTGGGTAAGCGTGTGTTAGTGGAAAAGTACCTGCGTGAAAGTGCCTTCGTGAATGGCGTTGACCCCACCTGCGCGATGATCGACAGTGATGGAAGCCTCCCAGGCTGTGGCTTAGTCGAACAGGTTAATGATTTCGATGAGATAGTTGGTCGATGCGACGCACTCTACCTTGCATCGCATCCCAATCAGCACTATGGACAGATTAAGCGAGCTCTTGAGGCGGGCAAACATGTTCTATGTGAGAGCCCCATTGCCTCAACGCGTGAGGCGTGCCAGGAACTGCAGGCGCTCGCACGCTCAAAGGGCCTCGTTTTGGCCGACGCGATCAAGACGGCGTATTCAACGGCCTACCATCGACTGCTTCTGCTCGCCAAGAGTGGTCACATTGGACGAGTTCTGTCGGTGCGCGCTGTATGCACCAGCCTTGTTGATCTTGGCAGTGAGGACATCTCGAGCGTTGAGGGCAAGTGGTCGAGCTCCAAAGCCTGGGGTCCAGCAGCGTTGCTGCCCATCTTGCAGCTACTCGGAACTAATTATCGATCAGCCGATTTTGTAAGGGCCGATCTTGAAGGTCACGCTGGCTTTGACGCGTTTGGTGAGATCCGACTGGCATTCGAGGATGGCTACGGCGAGGCGGTTTTCGGCAAGGCGGCTAAATCTGAGGGGTCGCTTGTGGTTTCCGGCACGGATGGCTACATTTACGTACCTGCTCCCTGGTGGAAAACAGACTACTTCGAGGTACGCAAAGAGGATCCTTCTCAAAACAAGCGGTATTTCTTCCAGCTTGACGGCGAGGGAATTCGCAACGAGCTCGTCGAGTTCGCGCGAGCAGCTGAGCGTGGAGGCAAATGCGGTCTTTACATCGATGATAGTGTATCCGCCGCCATAGCTGGCCTGCTGGGCCAATTCGACACAAGTAAAGATCACATTGAACTGTCGCCTATCAAGCTCGGGAGCGACACCTGTGGTGAGGGCGTCGCGAGATAGCCGCGCTTAGATATACACTCGACGCATTATTCATGCCGTAATCTGAAGCATGGGGGAGTGGTAACTATCATTCGTCTGGATGATAGCGGTCTGTATCTCAATTGCATGCTTATCTTTCATTGATTTAATAACAACGCAAGCAGCAACTTGCGAATAACGGAAGCCTAACTTTAGCTACTTCCACATGAACTCTTTCTATGAGTTTTGACTGTTGAAGCAAAAAGTTGTCTACGACAACTTGCGAACCAACGTAAAGCTACCGTAGGCACTTGAACGTGTCTTCTCTATTTGGTATTTAGCTAAACAAAACAAATGAAGGACCCTTTGCTAGGTCCTATGACTACATTATTTGATTTAGAATCAGGCTCACATTAGTTATGTCTATGTGGGCCTGATTTTTAAGCAAGTGCCTGCAAGTCCCTATATGAGGCTGACATACAAATAGGAATCTATATCATTTATTTGCATTTCTAATAGTTTAGGTGACGCGACCTACCGCTCCGGCCCCAAGCTGCGGTAGGTCGCGTCGGTCATTAGGATATGGCGCACCACCCTTGCGATCGGGTCCCATCTGTCCCAGGCAAGGTTGACCAGGAACTTCCAGGCGCGTCAGTGATCGCATAGTCCCATTATTTGGGAGCTGAATTGAGTATTTGCCCGCATGAGCACCGCTAAATATTGCGAATCAGCACCGCGGCTATCGCGGATGGGCACCGCCGGTGTCGTCTCTGGCACCGGCGGTGCCCCCATCTCAGGCTACCGTCCCTTTCCCGCCATCGCCTGCCGCATGTTCATGTCGCCCATCTCGAGCCAGGCGGCGTTGTGGACGATGCGGTCCATGATCGCGTCCGCGTGCACGCCGCCGCCGAGCCTCGGGTGCCAGTCCTTCTTTCTGAACTGCGTGCACAGGACGGTCGATGCCCTCCCGTAGCGCAGCTCGAAAAGCTCCAGCAGCATCCCCCTGAACAGTTCGTCCGGCCTCTCGAGCAGCCACTCGTCGATCACGAGCAGGCCGAACGCCCCGTACTTCCGCAGCAGCTTCCGCTCGCCGCCGGGCCGGCCGCGGCTCTCGCGCCAGAGGTCCTCGAGGTCGGGCTGCCTTATGTAGCAGGTCCTGATCTATTAGGGGTTTCCGCAACTTCGTAGCCCACGGTTATCGAGAGGTTGATCGGTCCCTTGCTTGGAAAGTAATCGTCGATGATATTCCCGAGCTAAAGAAAGCTTTGCGAATCTTTAAGGAGCGTCAGAGCTAATGCGTCGTTGGTTGGCGCCGTGCCCTTGGTAGCCTGCGACCCCATGCCGGGCTCGGCCCATCCTTTCACCGACTGGCAAAACGATTTACGCCTAATTTCCGGGTTCGTTTGCAGGTAATTCGTTTGCCACTCGCCCGATCTCGCTAAACTAATAGCTGCTGCTACCAGGGCATTTTCTGGTGCACATTCTATTGGCTCCTGCGAAGATCGGAGCGGGT
>JAHYYK010000030.1 GCA_019425005.1 Collinsella sp. | reverse complement strand
CTTCGTTCTTCTCGTCCATCCGTCTCATTCCTCTCGGATTTTAGGCATCCCAGGCGTCGCGGCCGCGCAGCGCACGCAGGCCAATGTCGTGACGCAGGGTCTTGCCCTCAAAATCAATCTTCTCGCAAGCCTCGTAGGCAAGGTTGCGAGCGTTCTCAAACGTATCGCCCAGCGCGGTCACGGCAAGCACGCGGCCGCCGTTGGTCACAAGCTGGCCATCCACCACGGCGGTGCCGGCATGGTACACGGTCACGTTCTCCATGGCCTCGGCGTCGGCGATACCGGTGATGACCTTGCCTTTCTCGTAGCTGCCGGGGTAGCCCGCACTCGTCAGTACAACGGCCACGGCCCACTCGTCTCGCCAGTCGAGTTCAATCTGATCGAGTTCGCAGTTGGCGCAGGCGAGCATGACCTCAACCAGGTCGTTCTTAAGGCGCGGCAGCACGACCTGCGTCTCGGGATCGCCAAAGCGGGCATTGAACTCCAGTACCTTGGGACCGGCAGGCGTGAGCATAAAGCCGCCGTACAGGCAGCCGCGGTAGTCGATGCCCTCGGCAGCGAGCTCGGCCACGGTCTGCTCCATGACCTTCACCATGGTGGCGTGTTCCTCGTCGGTCACGATGGGCACCGGGCTGTAGACGCCCATGCCGCCGGTGTTGGGGCCCTTGTCGTCCTCGAGCGCGCGCTTGTGATCCTGCGAGGTGGCCATGGGGCGCACGGTCTTGCCGTCGGTAAAGGCCAGCAGCGAGCACTCGGGACCGGTCAGCATCTCCTCGATGACCACGGTGTTGCCGGCATCGCCAAAGGTGCCGCCAAAGCACTCGCGCACGGCCTCCTCGGCCTGCTCAAGTTCGGTCGCCACGATAACGCCCTTGCCCGCGGCAAGGCCGTCGGCCTTCACGACCAGCGGGGCGCCCTGCTCACGCACGTAGGCGAGAGCCGAAGCCTCGTCGGTAAACGAGCCGTAAGCTGCCGTCGGGATACCGGCGCGCTCCATGAGCTGCTTGGAGAACAGCTTAGAGCCCTCCATCTGTGCGCCCTCGGCACCCGGGCCAAAGCAGGGAATACCCGCCGCGCGCACGGCGTCGGCCACGCCCGCCACGAGCGGAGCCTCGGGGCCAATTACCACGAGTCCGCATCCGTGGCTCTGAGCAAACGCCGCCACGGCCGCAGGATCGCAGTCGTCGAGAACAACGTTCTCGCCGCAGCTCGCGGTGCCGCCGTTACCCGGCGCAATGTAGAGCTTGCCGGCGCGCGGTGATGCTGCGAGCTTAGCTGCCAAAGCATGCTCACGGCCGCCGCTGCCCAACAACAGGATGTCGATGGTTTGAGTGTCCGCCTTCAAGGGTGCCTCCTCTATGGATTAACGGCCCGCTCCGCGCGAGCCCTTTGCAAGCAAATATACCCCTCGGCCGCCCGTCCGGGCTGCAAAGGGGTATATCGCAATAACCAAATAGTCCCGATTACTTCCAGAATCGGTTGATGATCTGCTCGCGGCCAGCGCCGACGCCAATGAACGTCACGCGGGTGTGTGCCAGATCCTCGATAAACGCCACGTAGTCCTGAGCCTCCTGCGGCAGCTCGTCAAAGCTGCGGCAACCGGTGATATCGCACTTCCAGCCAGGGAGCTCCTCGTAGATGGGCTTGGCATGCTCAAAGCGCACCTGATGCTCGGGCACGCTGGTGTAGCGCTCGCCATCGACGTCGTAGGCCACGCACACCTTGATGGTGTCGAAGGCCGAAAGCACGTCGAGCTTGGTCACGGCGATGTCGGTGAGGCCGTTGACGCGCGAGGCATAGTTGGCGATAGGGCCGTCAAACCAGCCGCAACGACGACGGCGACCGGTGGTCACGCCGTACTCATAGCCCTCCTCGGTCAGCGTGTGGCCGGCCTCGGACTCATAGGAAAGCTCGGTGGGCATGGGGCCCGAACCGACGCGGGTGATATAGGCCTTCATGACACCCAGCACGCGGTCGACGTTCTTCATGCCCACGCCGGAGCCGGTGATGGCGCCGCCGGCGGTGCAGTTGGAAGACGTCACGTACGGATAGGTGCCGTGGTCGATGTCGAGCAGCGTCGCCTGGGCGCCCTCAAACAGCAGGTTCTTGCCCTCATCGATCATGTTGTTGAGCAGCAGGCTCGTCTCGGTGATGTAGGGGCGCAGGCGCTCGGCCATCGGCAGGTACTCGTCGCAAATCTGGTCCACGGTGTAGGTGGGCAGGTTGTAGATGAGCTCGAGCTCGGGGTTCACGCGGGCGAGAGCGGTCTCCAGCTTGTCGCGGAACAGCGTCTCGTCCAGCATGTCCTGCATGCGCAGACCAATGCGGGCCATCTTGTCCTGATAGCACGGACCGATGCCGCGCTTGGTGGTACCGATGTTCTTCTTGCCGAGCTTCTGCTCAAAGGCGCCATCCAGATCGATGTGGTACGGCATGATGACATGCGCGTTGCCGCTAATCTTGAGGTTCTTGGTGGTGATGCCGTCGGCCTCGAACATGTCGATCTCCTCAAGGACAACCTTGGGGTTGACGACGCAGCCGTTACCGATCACCGACACATGGTCGGAATACATGATGCCGGAAGGCACCTGGTGCAGGCCGTACTTCTTGCCGTTGACGACGATGGTGTGGCCGGCGTTGTTGCCGCCCGAGTAGCGCACGACGGCATCGAAGTCGCCGGCGACCAGGTCGCAAATCTTACCCTTGCCCTCATCGCCCCACTGGGCACCGACCAAAACGGTTGACGGCATGTTTACTCCTTACATTCATGGACTGTCTACGCGCCACGCCGGCACGCAGAAGCACAAAACATTCCCAGTATACCCGTGCAACGGGCGCCTGTCCTACTCCTCGGCATGTGCCCCATCAAGCTCATAGAACTTGGTGGATGCCGGCAGGAACATCAGGTCGACGTCGCCGATCGGGCCCGAACGGTTCTTGGCCACGACGATACGCGTAACGCCCTCGTCGGGTCGATCGTCGCGCGAGGCTTCGGCCTCGTCGGCGGAGCGGTCCAAGAACATAACGATATCGGCGTCCTGCTCGATGGAGCCCGATTCACGAAGGTCGGACAGCTGCGGGCGCTTGCCGGTACGGGATTCGACCTGACGCGAGAGCTGCGACAGCGCGATGAGCGGGATCTTAAGCTCCTTGGCCATGATCTTCAGACCACGCGACATCTCCGAAACCTCGACGGTACGGCTCTCGGAGCGGCGTCCCGGCGGAGGACTCACCAGCTGCAGGTAGTCCAGGATGATGATTGCCTTCTCCTTGTTATGGAGCATACGGCGGCTCTTGGCGCGAATCTCGGTCACTGTGGTGCCGGGCGTATCGTCAATCAGAATATCGAGCTTGGACAAGGTCTGCGTGGCCTCATTGATATTGGCCCACTGCTCGGGGCTAATGCGGCCCATGCGGAAGTCACTGATCGAGATCATGGCGTAGGCGCAAATCAGGCGCTGGGCGATTTCCTTGCCCGACATCTCCAGAGAGAAGAAGCCGACGGTATATCCAGCGGCGGCAGCGTTGAGCGCCAGATTCAGGGCGAACGACGTCTTACCTACAGCAGGACGGGCGCCGATAATGATGAGTTGACCCTCGCGAAAACCCATGAGCATGCGGTCGAGCGACGGGAAGCCGGTGGGCACGCCCGCGGCCTGACCACCGGCCTGGCACACTTCCTCGGCCTCGTTATAGGCCTCGACCATAAACTCGGTCAGCGTCTTGTAGCTCGACTTGACCTCGCGCGCCGTGACCTTGAGCAGCTTGCTCTCGGCCAGCTCCACGACCTCCTTGGTGTCGGTAGGGGCGTTGTAGGCCAGCGCGTTGATCTCGTTGGTAGCACCGATCAGCTCGCGCAGCATCGAGTCGCGGCGCACGATGGCGGCATGGTGCTGCCAGTTGACGAGCGACAGGGTCTGACCCATCAGCTCCAAGATGTACGCTTCGCCGCCCACGGCATCGAGCTTGTTGATGCTACGCAGGTAATCGATCAGCGAGATGGAGTCGATGGGGATGCGGCTGTTGTACATATCGACCATCGCGGTATAGATGGTCTTATGAATGGGCCGGTAGAAGTCATCGGGCTGCAGCTCGACCTGGGCCTCCTCGACCACCTCGGGCGATAGCAGCATAGCGGCCAGTACATTGGCCTCTGCATCTTGGTTTTGGGGAAGACCCAACTTTGAGCCGCGGTCCTCGACCGTCAGCCCGGTCTCCCTATCGTCATATGCCATGAGCATCCTCATTCATATCGCTTGCGAGCATCCATAGTATCAGCCACGGTCCCAAAACGCGCCGCGCGCCGCCAATCATCACCGAACCAAACGGATGAACGGTCCTGTATATAGGACTTCGACGCAACGTTCACCATGACACTCACTCAGCGCAAAAAACAAAAGGGCGCCCTGGTTTCCCAGAGCGCCCTTCTTAGAACAAGATTGTTGCGTTGCAGCAAATGCTACTCGGCAGCAGCCTCAGTCTCGACCTCGGCGGTCTCGGCCTCGGCGACCTCAGCGGCCTCCTCGACCTCAGCCTCGGCAGCGAGCTCCTCGGCGGTAACGCCGACGAGAACGACAACCTCGGCCTTGATCTCGCGGTACAGCGAGATGGCAACGGTGTGGGCACCGGCAACCTTGATGGGCTTACCGAGCTCGACGCGCTTGCGGTCGATGTCCATACCGAGCTGAGCCTTGATGGCGTCAGCGATCATAGCGGCGGTAACAGAGCCAAAGAGGATGCCCTCGTCGCCGACCTTGACGTCAACGGTGACCTGCTTGCCCTCGAGGGCAGCCTTGGTCTCGTTGGCGGTAGCCAAACGGACGGCTTCGCGCTTGGCGATGTTGTTGCGACGCTCGTCAAGCTGCTTGAGGTTGCCCTTGGTGGCGGCAACAGCGAGCTTCTTGGGGAACAGGAAGTTCTCAGCGTAACCCTGAGCGACCTCTACGACGTCACCCTCGCCGCCCTTGCCCTTGATCTCATCGAGAAGAATAACCTTCATGATGCGTCTCCCTTCTTAGCCGCGGTCGCGGTTGCCACGAGAGGAAACCACGGGGACGGTGTACGGCAGGAGAGCCATCTCGCGGGCGCGCTTGATGGCGTTGGCGATGTCATGCTGATGCTGCGTGCAAGCGCCAGTGACGCGACGGGGCTTAATCTTGCCACGATCGGTCATGTACTTACGGAGAAGCTGAGTGTCCTTATAGTCGATGAACTCAGTGTTCTCCTTGCAGAACTGGCAGTACTTACGACGCGGCTGACGTGCAGAAAAATCATTAGCCATGTCAAAATACCTTTCATTTGGCAACTTCGGCGAACCGAAGCCGCCTCTCACTCAAAAATAGGTGAACAACCCTTAGAACGGGATGTCCTCATCGTAGACGTCGACCGCAGGCGGCGTAGCCACCGGTGCGGCAGGACGTGCTGCGGGCGCGGGAGCTGCGGGGGCGTAACCGCCCTGATCGTAGCCACCCTGGCCACCACGGGAACTCATAAACTCGATCTCATCGACGATGACCTCAAGCTTGCTCCGGCGCTGGCCGTCGCGCTCCCAAGAGCTGTAGCGCAGCTTGCCCTCGATCGCGACCTTGTTTCCCTTTGCCAGGAAACGGCTCACGGCCTCGGCGCGGGTGCCGAACATGGTGCAGTCGACAAAGTTGGGATAGTCCTCCCACTCGCCAGTCTGCGCGTTACGGCGACGATCGTTCACAGCGACGCCAAAGGACAGAACCTGGGTTCCGCCGGCGGTGGCGCGCAGTTCAGGATCGCGGGTGAGGTTACCGGTGATGTTCACTCGATTGATGCTCATTACTCACTACTTCCTCTTGGGGCACAAGCCCAGTCCAAAACGACAGTCTTACTCCTGGTCGTCGCGACGGACGATCATGTGGCGGACCACAGCGTCGGTGATGCGCAGGACGCGATCAAGCTCGGCGATCTGGGTGGGATCTGCGTGGAAGTTGATGAGGGTGTAGTCACCATCGGTGAGGTCGTTGATCTCGTAGGCGAGCTTGCGCTTGCCCCACTCGTCAACGGAGTCGACCTTGCCAGCGCCCTCAGCGATCGTGGTATCGATACGCTTCATAACAGCGAGACGAGTCTCGGAGTCGAGCGACGGGTCAACAAAGAACAGCAGTTCATAAGCCTTCATATTGTCACCTCCTCTGGGCAAATGTGGCTTCAGGTCGTGAAGGTGCGCCTGAAGCAGGAAAAGACTTGGTAATAATATCTTTCAACCTCCCAGGCCGCAAGAATATGCAGCTACAACCTCATGACCTCCACATATGCCCATACTCGCACGACGTTTCATGCGCATTCCAACCAAATGCCGACCAAGAGCTTGACGGATTTGTGGACAAGATACGGTGCCGCGGGGACAAGCTGAGCCAAGCCGCAGGTCAACGGGCACAAGGCCGTGGTCGCAAAATGCATACCAGTGGTCCACAGCGCCACCCAAAGATTTTTAAAATCATTGCCAAGTCGCTTATGAATACCCCTTTTGAACAATTGAGTTAATCAACCACGCTGGTCGGAAGCCGTTTTTTGGCACCTCAAACCCCACTGCAACGACAAGCGCGGCCAAGCGTTTTAAAAAATGCCAACTTTTCTGTTTGCACTTTGCGATTCCTCGTGTATACTGACTTTCGCATTTAACGGAGAGTTGTCCGAGTGGCCGAAGGAGCACGATTGGAAATCGTGTAGGCGTCAAAAGCGTCTCCAGGGTTCAAATCCCTGACTCTCCGCCAGTTAATTCCAAAGCAGGCCTTCGAGCCTGCTTTGTTTTTACCCCACGCGGAGGGGTGGCAGAGTGGTTGAATGCGGCGGTCTCGAAAACCGTTTGGCCTGTATAAGGTCACGAGGGTTCGAATCCCTCCTCCTCCGCCATTAGATGGTATGAGCCCCAGCAATGGGGCTTTTTTCTTTTTGGGCACATTTCAATTACGCGCAGGAGGAGGGATTCGAACCCGCCAGGGCGCGGAGCGTAAAGAAGACGCGCCAGTGGCGCGTCTTTAGCGCAGCGCGGTCGGCGTAAGCCGATCGGATAAATTTTGAGCGCTGCTCAAAATTTAGACATCCCTCCTATTCAGCCACGCCCCCATCGCGTTCAGCATCAACCCAGATCCCCAAACATGGTACCTACGCCCCCACCCAGTCCCGACCGTTTACCGAGCAATAGGATCGCCACGCCCGCCAACCATGTACTATGTACGGGCATTGTCTAAACCTGCAATCAGAAGGACCCCATCTTGCCCGTCGTCGCTGCCGTAACCATTACCTCACATGCCTCGGATGCCATGGTCGCTATTCCGTTTTGGCTCGAGATGTTCGCTGTTGTCGCTGCATCGATCTCGGGTGTACTGGTTGCGCGCGAGCACAAGCTCGACCTGGTGGGCGCAGTCGCGCTCGCGGTGGTCTGCGGTCTGGGCGGCGGTCTCTTGCGCGACATGACGCTGCAGGTGGGCAACGTCTACATCCTCAACCAGCCGATGGCGCTGCCGCTTTCCATTGCCACGGCAGCCATCATCTATATTTTCCCGGCAATCGTCGACAAACCCGAAAAACTCATTCCCCTGCTCGACATCATCTCGGTCGGCATCTACGCCGCCACTGGAGCAGACAAGGCGCTGGTCTACGGCTTTGCGCCGGCGGTGTGCATCATGATGGGCTTTTTTACCGCGGTGGGCGGCGGCATGTTGCGCGACGGCTTTATGGGCGTGGTTCCGGGCATTTTCCAACGTACTAACTTTTACGCCATCGCCGCCATCGCCGGATCGACAAGCTACGTGTGTCTCGTTATGAGCGGCATCATGAGCAATGTCGCCGCGCTGATCGTATGCGTTGTCGTGACCATGGGTCTGCGCTGGCTCTCGCTGCGCTTTGACATCAAAAGCCCCACCGAGGAAGACATCGCACGCTTTTTGCACCGCAAAAAATAGGTGGCGCGGGCCCATCCTTCGAAATGCAACCGAGAGGTTCTTTTAGAGCGCCCGCGCGTTGGGTACCCTGTTAGGTATATGCCGAACACCTAGCAAAAGGATCAACCATGGCTTTCAATCAAACCGCGGCGGCGCCGTCACACAAGATGCGTCGCTGCCTGCTTATGGCATTCGCGCTCATCGCGCTGGCGCTCACCGCACTTCCCACGGCGTCGTTCGCCGGCACAGACACCGCCGGCAACGTACTTGCAACCGAAGCTGACTCGGATCCGTCCAGCGCCGAGGGTGACCTGTACTGGGCCGGCCAAAGTCTTAACCTAGACGATGCCTCCATCGGCCGCGATATTATCGCGGCGGGCGAGAGCCTATCGATTCGCGACTGCACCGTAGGCGGCGCTATTCGCCTGGCGGCGCGCACCATCGATATCTCCAAAACCGCAATCGATGGCAGCGTGACGGTAGCCGGTCAGCATGTCGTGCTCAACGCCGACAGCACCGCCAACTGTTTTTACGCGATAGGCGAGACGGTTGCCCTGCGCGGCTCTACCAAGTCGGCAGCGCTTGCGGGCAACACGGTGACCATCGATGGCACCGTCGAGGGCGATGTCGAGGTTTGGGCCGACAAGCTCATCCTGGGCAAGAACGCCCACATCACCGGCACCGTGAACGCGCACGTCTCCGAGGACCCCGAGCGTGCCGCGGGAGCCGAGGTCGGCGCGCTCAAGATCGACCGCACCGAGAACGAGGATACTTCCACCGTTAACGATGTCATCGGCGGTATCGTCGCCGCGGCACTCTCGACCTGCTTTGTCGCTCTGCTGCTCGAGCTCGTCTTTCCGCGCGCGACCGCCAGCGCCGCCGGTATGCTCCACCAGCGCCCCATGCCCCTGTGGGTGAGCGGTCTTCTGAGCACGATTGCTATCGTCCCCGCCGTCCTACTGCTGATTATCTCTATCGCTGGTCTGTCGCTTGCCGGAGCCCTCTTGTGCGGCGTTATCGGCATCGCGTTGGTGTCGAGTGCCTTTGCGGGGTGTGCGATCGCCCGCATGGTCGGACACAGCCAGAACCGTTACGCCATGGCGGCCGTAGGTGGCATCGCCGCGGGCGCGCTTACGGCAATCCCCCTCGTAGGTGATTTCATCAGCGGCGTGACCTTCGTCTTTACACTCGGCTACATCATCCAAATCATCTGGCGCAACGCCCACCTCAAGCCGCAGCAGGCCGCCAACACCCCGGGCCTTCCTTCCGCCTAGCCGTCGACCCCCCCGCAAAGGGGACAGGCACCTTTGCGGGGGGGGTGCAGACCAACTCAATCCCTGTGCACCAAAAAGGGCGCCGACCATCGCGGTCGACGCCCTTTCTTGTTAGACGCTATAAAGCCCAGCGCTTATTTGTTGACCTGGCCGGCGCGGACGGCAGCCTTCTTGCGGTCGGTGGCGTTGAGCAGACGCTTGCGCAGGCGGATGTTCTTGGGAGTGATCTCCACCAGCTCGTCGTCGGCGATGTACTCCAGCGCCTCCTCCAGCGAGAAGGTGCGGGGCGGCACCAGCTGAACGGAGATATCGGAGGTCGAGGAACGCTGGTTGCCCAGGTTCTTGGTACGCGCGATGTTGACGACCATGTCGCCGGCCTTGCTGCGCTCGCCCACGATCATGCCCTCATAGCACTCGGTGCCCGGCTCAACAAACAGCTGGCCGCGCTCCTGCAGCGTACCCAGAGCATAGGCAACGGCCTTCTCGGTGGTCATAGAGATCATGGCGCCGTTCTGACGGTTGCCGATCTCGCCGGCGTAAGGACCATACTCCAGGAAGGTGTGGTAGAACACGCCCTCGCCGTGGGTGACGTTCATGATGCGGTTCTTAAGACCCATGATGCCGCGGGTCGGGATCTTAAACTCGAGGTGCGTCACGATGCCCGAGGTATCCATGCTCGTCATGATGCCGCCGGAGGTACCGAAGACCTCAACGACCTTGCCCGAGTACTCGTCCGGGCACTCGACGACGGCCTGCTCGACAGGCTCCATCTTGTTGCCGTTCTCGTCCTTCTTAAACAGAACGCGGGGACGGCCGACCTGGAACTCAAAGCCCTCGCGGCGCATGGACTCCATCAGGACGGACAGGTGCAGAATGCCGCGACCCGAGACCTCGACGCCGCTCTTGTCCTCGAGCTCCTCGATCTTCATGGTCACGTTGTTCTCGGCCTCGTTGAACAGGCGCTCCTTGAGCTGACGGGCACCCACGATGTCGCCGTCGCGGCCGACGAGCGGGGAGGTCGAAGCCTCAAAGACGATGGACAGGGTCGGCGGGTCGATCTCGATGGGCTCGAGCTCGACAGGGTTCTCGGGATCGGTGTAGACATCGCCGATATCGGTGCGATCGATACCCACGACAGCAGCGATATCGCCGGCGCCGACTTCCTGGCACTCGGTACGGCCCAGGTAGTCGAAGGTAAAGAGCTGCTTGACGGTGGCGGTAGCGCTGGAGCCGTCGTTCTTGACAACCAGGATCTGATCGCCCTGGTGGATGGTGCCGGAGTACACGCGACCGATGCCGATACGGCCAACGAAGTTGGAGTGGTCGATGGTCACGCACTGCATGGCCAGCGGGGCGTTCTCGTCAACCTCGGGCGCGGGCATGTCGTCGATGATCATATCGAGCAGCGGGTACATGTCCATATTGCCGTCGTTGGGATCGAGACGGGCAAAGCCATTCATGGCGCTGGCGTAGACCACGTGCTCCATGGCGAACTCAAGCTGGTCGTCGGTGGCACCCAGGTCGGCCATAAGGTCCAGGCAGTCGTTGTAGGCCTTCTCGGGGTTGGCGCCCGGACGGTCGATCTTGTTGATGACGATCATGATCTTAAGGCCGGTGTCGATAGCGTGGCGCAGCACGAAGCGGGTCTGGGGCATGGGGCCCTCAAAGGCGTCGACCAGCAGCAGGGCGCCGTCGGCCATACGCAGCACGCGCTCGACCTCGCCGCCAAAGTCGGCGTGGCCCGGGGTGTCGATGACGTTGATCTTAACGTCCTTATACTCGATAGAGATGTTCTTGGCGAGAATCGTAATGCCGCGCTCGCGCTCCTGGTCGTTGGAATCCAGGACGCGGTCCTCGACCTGCTGGTTGGCACGGAAGGCGTCCGTGGCACGCAGGAGCTTATCGACCATCGTCGTCTTGCCGTGGTCGACGTGGGCGATGATGGCGATGTTTCTCAGATTGTCTACGCGCATGTAGTTCCCCTATCTTCTATCCATATACAAACGGCACGCGTATGCGGCCCGCCCAGCGATACAACGCTCAGCGGGAATATTGAGCCTTTTACCGAAAACTCGTTTATTTTAGCGATTTTAGATGAGAGGGGTTTCCTCACCTGCAGGTTCAGGGTCGCTCCACATAAAACCATCGCCGGCGCCCATGCCCTCATACAGCACATATGCCGAAAAACCGCTCTCGAGCGTGGTTTCGAAGAAGCTCACGAGCAGAGCATCGTGATAGCCGCCGTCAATCTCGACGCAGCCGGTGTAGCCGATGGCATAGCGGGCGATACGGCCCAGGCCCTCGTCCTTAAGACCCATCTTGTGCTCGGAGATAAAGTTGGTGGCCGCCTCGAGGCACGCCTCTTCGCCGTCCTCGTCGAGCGCCGCCAGATATCGGTTGGAAGCAGCGTCCTCAATCGCCACAACTACGCCCGGATTCTCGCCGGCGGCAAGGTCGTCCAAGAACGCGCCGATCAGATCGCACACCATGGCGTCGAGCTCGGCGGAGACGTTACCGGCATCCTGCATATCCTGTGCCATCTTTAGACCTTCCCATCGAGTCTGGCGTCGTTACAGTTCTTGCGCCTCGGCGGCGATCTTGGCGGCAGCGTCGCGGGCGCGCATCATATCCATCGCGCGCTTGTCGAGCACCTTGATCTGACTGGTCAGCATTACCGCATCGACCACGCCCCAGATCACGAGGCCCGTAGAGATCGAAAACCCAAGCGCACCAACTGTACCACGAAGGCGCGAGCAGATTGCCGCGACAAGGGCGGAGACGACAACCATCTTGATAAACGAGCCGCGGCGCTCGCGAAACGTGCGGGCCTGCGTCACATAGGCAATGCGTGCCGCCTCAGAAGCCTCCGAGCGCATCTGGGCCTCGCGCGCAATGGCCGCCGCCTCAGCCGACATACCGCCGGCCATCAGCGAACGCCCCGCATCCTGGCCGCCCCGCATTTAAAAGTCATCGGGGGAGAGCGTGTGGACGAACTCGTCGAACTTCTCGAACTCCTGCTCGTCGTCAACTTCCTCGGCATGGGCAGAAACGGTGCCCAGGCGATTCATGATGTCGTCCTCCACAAACATGGGGGCATTGCTGCGCACGGCGAGGGCAATGGCATCACTGGGGCGGGCGTCGATCTTGCGCTCGTCGCCATCGGCCAGCACGACGATCGTCGCGTAGAACACCGGCGGCTCGGCGCGAACGATCTCGATGCGCTCGAGTTTGGCGCCCAGCGCGTCAACGGTATCGAGCAGCAGGTCATGCGTTATCGGGCGCTCGGCGCG
This sequence comes from Collinsella sp., assembly GCA_019425005.1. GTDB lineage: Bacteria > Actinomycetota > Coriobacteriia > Coriobacteriales > Coriobacteriaceae > Collinsella. The sequence goes on along the minus strand of JAHYYK010000030.1, from coordinate 16,792 downwards.
GCCGCTATCGATGCCGCGGCTGATGGCAGCAGCTTCAAACGAGCCAGTCTGAATGGAAAGGGAACGCAGCGGCGCCGTCGAATCCGACTTGCCGCAGCGCTCGCGAAGCACGATAAGCGATGGCATGGGACCGGCGGCCATGACGATGGTCTCTATGTCGACACGAACCATGGAACACCTCCGGTACGTAGCGGTTAACATGCGGCGGTACCGCCGCATTGAATAGCTATACTACCCAATCTTTCGCCCAGCACACAAAACCAAAATGAGATTTATCGCAGACAAGAAAAAAGCCCCGAGGCAACGCCTCAGGGCTCTTCACAGTTTTGATGGTGGACCTGACAAGATTCGAACTTGTGACCTCCCGGTTATCAGCCGGACGCTCTAACCAACTGAGCTACAGGTCCATCATGGTGGAGGTTAGGGGGATCGAACCCCTGACCTCAGGCTTGCAAAGCCCGCGCTCTCCCAGCTGAGCTAAACCCCCACGGAGACAGTAATAAACACCCCAGCGGCGACTCGGCTCTCGCTGGGGTGTTTATTGCGAAAGAAAGTGGTGGACCTGACAAGATTCGAACTTGTGACCTCCCGGTTATCAGCCGGACGCTCTAACCAACTGAGCTACAGGTCCATCGCGCAAGGGATATATTAGACGAGTCGTTACGCGCGCGTCAACAACTTTTTTCAAAATCTTTGAGAGTGTGTCTGACGGGCGTGCGAGATGGGTTAGGCTTGCTGCTCTACAGTCCTGCGCAAGACGAAGGCCACATTAAGTGGCCTTCTTTGCGTGCGGAACTCGCGACACTACCCGCGAACAACCCTCGGTGCACAGCGCCAAGGCTGGCCGGCCACCGGCCGCGGGGCGGCTGAAAATCTTAAACGCTGCAAGGATGGTGCGGCTGCGCGAGAGCGCGGTTTGGTTAGCTGGGCTCCCGCAAATATAATAGCTAGCCAACTTTGCGGCTGAGTCTTCTATCCTTGAGCGCGTGCCAAGCTTGGCGCAGCGTTTTCACATCGCTTTCTGATAAGCCTAGCCCTTCCACAAGTAGTTTGGCATCTACATAGTCTAGAAGACGCTCAACTTCCCCAGCGCGAGCTAGTCTATCAGCTTTCTCAAAGTCCCATTTGATTGAAGCTTTGAACGGAATCGGAAGATCTCTGGCCTCACTCGGTTCGAACGTGAGCACGCCTCCGCCATAGCTCCTCCCCATTAGTTCGCTGCAAAGAAACGTGTAAGAGTTGTTGAAGGATACTGCAACTGACCTTCCGTCTACGTTCTCTGCAAAGCGCACCTTGTGTAGCGTGTCCGTAGTATGGACATCGGCCTCGTTAAGGACAATTCTCGGATATGAGCCGACCTGTCGGTAGAAGAAAGCGTCTGGTTTCCATGACGTCGGCACGCGCCACCAAGGCTTGCGAACGCGACATTTGTAGTTCTGATCAACGCCGGCTTCTTCTCCCTGTTTGATGTACTTTGTGTCAGCGGGTGTCAAGTCGTTCTCGTCTGGTAGGAACAAAAGTACGTTTCGCTGCAATTCAAGCTGACGATTGAAGTCTTTGCCCGTCAACGAGAGACCGTCGAGTTGGAAAGAACGACTGATAATCCCAATGCAAGACTGCTCAATTCGCCGTGCATGAGCCTTATCGTTGCTTTGGAGGAAGAAAGAATTTTGTCCACTGACTAGTCCAACGTTAACGTCAAAGAGATCAGACGCTTGGGAAACGCTGGGCAACTTCTTGATATCTTGAAGCAGGTCAAGGGCGTTTTCGGACAGGAAATATCCCTGCCACTTCATAGAACCCGGCAACTTCCTTTTTGCAGGTTCCTCCTCGAGAGATTTCTGCGTTAAGGATCTGAGCGCTTCCGCGTCCTCGGTTTCGATTACCCTTATGACGCCCTTTTCATTTGAGGTGCGCTCGGCAAGCAGGAGGATTACTTCCTGTTGGATGCCCTCGAAGATGAGCTTTTTAAACGTGATGACCGTAATTCGCTCAAAACGCTGCATGAGGAACGACCGGGTCTCAGCCGCATACTTAACTTGAAAGAGCTCGGCGGGAATTACCATAGCGAGCCTGCCATTTTCGGCAAGCAGGTGACAGCATACGACCAGGAAGGGGAGCCATATGTTGGTGAGGCGGTTGGGGTTGAACCCGTATGAACGCATAAGCTCAAAAGCAACCTCGCGATATTCCTCGGAGAAATCTTGATAGCGGATGAATGGAGGATTGCCCACCACGACATCAAAGGGACCGCTTAGCGCGTCGTCCTCCTTGCAGAGTCCAAAGAAATCCCCGGTTATGATTGTCCCGCCCCGAGAAGCTGCCTTTGAGGCTTCTTTCCGATAGAGTTCAACTCCAGTTACTTGGTTGCAAGCCTCGTTGCTAGACGCTCCAAGGGCTTGCAACCTTTTTACGGCGCATGACGAAATTGCCCCGTCACCACAGCTGGGCTCAAGGACTGTAGCCTTAGGGGATGTTATCGCCCAATCGCATAGAAACTTGGCGACATTAATAGGCGTATAGTAGCCACCCCTGAGCTTGTCGTCGTTGCCGGTCATCCCTCAGCCCGCTCCTTTAACTGGTTATCCAACTCGTAAAGTTCATCGACAAGCCGCTCAAGCGAGTTCTTCGCGGCCTCAATCGACCTGGAGTAAAGCTCTTTGTCGCCGGGAAGTATGGCTTCATCTCGCTTCGCAATGAAAGAGCGCGCTTGCTTCACCAAGCACGTTATTCTCTCATGCGCTGCCACCTCCTCAGGGTCGGAAAAATCGATTCTCCTAATCGGGACATCTTCAATGAACTGTTTGCCGTGTGAATAGTACTCGCCACCAAACAAGCTTGTCCTATGGCGGACAATAGATTCTACAAACCAGTGACAGAGGACGGCCTGAACATACTCGATACTTTCAGGCGCATCGTCCAGCATCTCAAGTCCGTAGTATGGTCCGTTCCCGCCTCCCGTGAACATGACCGACCCTGTTGTGTCGAGTGAGTATTTAGGGCCAAGAGAAAGAACGGACCAGATAAGGTGTTCCTTGCCAGAAAATCTGTTAATGCTCTGCGAGCGGCCAAAACGATGCCAGTCGCCTCCTTGCAAGCGGGGAGAAAACGCCCTCTGCTTAAGAAGCGGTTCCAGGTGCGACAGGTACTCAAATGCTTTCGGGTACTCTTTTGCGATTTGGCTTAAAGGTATCAGCTTGGCGGAGCCACTCTCGAATGAATAAGGGAAGATGATGAGGCGATTGGCCCGTATCTCTCCCAGTGGTTCAAGCACTACGTCCAGCAGGCATGGATGGCAGATGCTTTCCTCGACAATGGAGTCATACCCTAGGTAGTCTTTGAAATAAACGAGTCCGTTCTCAACTCGCTCAGGCTTGATGATATAGGCCCCGTCGTTGCTAGTTTGAAGTCCGACGAATACTTTTGCCAAAGATGACAACGGCGAGCATTTGGCGGCAATCTTCGAGAGGTGATCTTCTATAGCTTCGGGCTGGAACGCCCAGGGCTCAGCGGTCAGCATTGTTTCCGGGTACGATCTGAACCCGTCGCACGGAGACAACAGGAACTCAGTGAGGTCGGTAATTCTGATTCTTGAGAACTCTGCATATGCTTCCGGTGAGGCAACGATTATGCAGGTGTACGTACTTCGATTTGGGAATACCTGGATGGCACCGAAGTCAACAATTCGGCTGATGTGGTACTTCCCCGAAAGAAGTCTCCTAAGTTTCTTGCCTGTCTGTATGGTCATGAACTTGTTTGGGACAATAACGCCAAGTCTTCCGGCGGAGTTCAGGAGTCCAAGAGCCCGCTCGATAAAGAGCTGGTACTTGTCCAGAGCGCTTGTAGAGGCAAGCGTGAGATCACAGTACGGGCTCTTGTAGAAGTCGTACTCCTTGGGCGTGAGTCGAGCAAGGTTCTGCACGCGTATATAAGGGGGATTTCCTACGATTGCATCGAATCCCTCGAAATCGAACTCATTCGCCCATTCGAATGGGCGAATGTTGCGTAGTGTTTTAATGCTCGATGTGGCCTCGGGGTCGAAGTCGTAGTAACTGTAGCCAACGAGACTATTTCCGCATTTAATGTTACCGGAAAGGTCTGGAAGGAGCGTGTTTCCCGTCTCCTCGCGGTATTCATCCAGCTCCTCTTTTGTGCAATCCTCGAGAAGTTTGAGGACGAGGTTGAGTTTGGCAACTTCTGCAGCGAGCGGGTTGATATCAACGCCATAGATAGCTTTGATAAGAATCTCTCTCTTGCGCCAGAAAGGCAAATCAGGTCCCGAAGCCCTGTCTATAAGCTCGATGAAATAATGCGATGTGTGTTCAATCTGTCCGTCAAGGTCGCGCGATATTAAGTATTCGTAGACGGAGAGGAGGAAGTTTCCTGATCCACAGCAAATGTCTGCCACCTTACACGGATACGACAGATCTTGAAGGGTGTTAGCAACGATGGCATCAGTGATCTCCTTCGGCGTGGGCACTACGCCGTCAGAGTCGGCAGCGTCGATTGTTTTTGCAAAGATGACCATATCCCCATCAAGGAGGATATGCTCGGCGAGAAACTGTTCATAAATCTGACCGATGACATGCGGAGGTACAACGTTGAAGCTGTAGGGACTCACCGGGTAGTAAAGTTGTTCGACAATTGATGCAACGACCTCGTCGGAGACTACCAAATTGTTGGCTTCCAGGTCTTGGAACAAACCTGAGTCATAGATGGCGTCTGCGGCCTCGAAGAGGTCTTCCAGTTGTCGATAGGTTTTGACCTCAGACAGTGTCGTATATGATGCAAATCCTCGGTCTTCGCAGACTCGAAGGAAGACGATTCGATCTATCAGGGCTTGAGTGAATAGGTCTAGCGCATTGCCATCTTTCACGGTGTTGTTCTGCGCAATATCCCTAGCCAATGCAGCTCGCCAGTCTCTGATTTGAGATAGGAAGAAAGCGTCGAAAGGCTCATGTTGCGTTGATTCGCTCGGCCTGAACTCTTGTAGGCTGCCTGCCTGTACGGCATCTTTGGAGATAAGTGAGATGAGGTAATCAAAGTTATCTTCGAGTTCGTCGTAGCGAAGGTGGGCGATACGGGCAAAAGCCGCGCTGTCTTCTGGGCGAGGGCGAAAACCGCAGTCGTAGATTGAGAGGTGTTCAAAATTAGATAGAACCACAATGGGGTGATTGCCGTTCCACCCATAGCGGCGTGCCTGGAAGGCTGGACTACGATTCTCGGATATGTTGACGCTGGGCTTCTTGGCTTCCAAGAAGAACTGCGTCTCACCGCCTACCCTGAACGCGTAGTCGGGTTTCTTTGTCGCATGAGCGGGGTCTTCGTCATCAACCACTACCGTTGATTCATGGATTACTTCCCTGGCGTAGATGGAGAGCCCCCGCTCATTGTCAACGTCCCATCCTAGAAGTGTAAACAGTGGGTTCAAAAACTCGATTCGCAGAGCTGTCTCGTTGTAAGACGGCTTAAGGTACTCTGAGCGATTCTGCGCATACTTTGTCACGAGTTCGCGAAGCGCAACGAGTGTTGCCTCTTCAGCCACGGATCTCACCACCTATTCTGACAAACAGCTGCATTTAGCTGCGATTTGCTCTTTAAAACTCAGTTACTCCTCTTGGGGTCAACTGAGCTTTCCATTATAAGCGGCGTGGCTGCTATCCCACGAGCCATTCTCTGGGTGCATTATTGCTCTGCCTGATTCTTCTTCTAGACTTACCCCACGATCTCGCGCACCCGTCAGTCACAAGTTTCAAGGCTGTCAAAAAAGCGGTCGGCGCGCAAATGCGCCGACCGCCAATATGAGGGGTCTGATATTTTTTGTCAGAGAGGGCTACTTACTCGTCTAGGAGATCCTCTGGCATATCGTCTCCGTCGCCTAGGTCGACCGAGGTGTTCTGGGTGTCGACTGCGCCCGAATCCTCTGTGCCCCCGCCCTCGGGCTTCTCTTTGGCTGCCGTCATGCGGGCTACGGCGCAGATGCGGTCGTTGTCGTCGACGGTCATCATCTTGACGCCCTGGGTAGCGCGGCCAGTCTGGCTGATCTCGTCGGTCTTGACGCGAATGACCGTCGCGCCCTCCGTCACGATGAACAGCTCGTGCTGCGGGCCCACCGTCTTCATGGCCGCGAGGTTACCCTTACGCTCGGTCATTTGGATGGTGTAGACGCCCTGACCGCCGCGATTCTGCTCCGGGTAGTCCGCGACCGGCGTGCGCTTGCCGTAGCCGCGCTCGGTGATGACGAACAGATCACCGTTGCCGTTAGTGACTTCCATGCCCAGAACGCTCACGCCGTCCTTCATGCCGATACCGCGAACGCCGCTGGTATCGCGGCCGGTGGCGCGCACCTGCTCCTCGGAGAACATGATCGCCTTGCCCGCGGTGGTGGCCAGGATAATCTTGTCGCCCTCGCGCACGCGGCGCACGTTCAGCAGCGCGTCGTCGTCACGCAGGTTGATAGCGATCAGGCCGTCGCGACGGCTGCGGTCATATGCGCTCATCACGGTCTTCTTGACCATGCCGCTCTTGGTGGCAAACATCAGATACTCGTCGGCAGGGAACTCGCGGCAGCTGATGACGCTCGCGATCTTCTCGCCCTCCTCGAAGGGCAGCAGGTTGACGATCGCGGTACCGCGCGCCTGGCGCGTACCCACCGGCAGCTCGTGCACCTTCAGGCGATAGACCTTGCCCTTGCTCGAGAAGAACAGCACGTACTCGTGCGTGGACGCGATGAACATCTCATCGATAACATCGTCCTCTTTGAGGTTGACGCCCGACACGCCCTTGCCGCCGCGTTTCTGGGCGCGGTAGGCGGCCACCGGGATGCGCTTGACATAGCCGGTGTGGGTGATGGTCACGACCATGTCCTCGTCGGCAATGAGGTCCTCGACGTCCAGGTCCTTCTCGACCTGGCTGATCTCGGTGCGGCGCTTATCGCCAAACTTCTTGGAGATCTCGCGCATCTCTTCCTTAATGACGCCCAGGATCTTCTCCTCGTGCGCCAGCAGGTCCTCGTAGTAGGCGATGGCACGGCGCAGGCCGTCCAACTCTTCTTGGATCTTGTCGCGCTCCAGGCCGGTCAGGCGGCGCAGCTTCATCTCGAGGATGGCCGTGGTCTGCTCGGGCGTAAAGCCAAAGCGCTCGATCAGGCGGCTGCTGGCCTCGGAATCGGTCTGCGAGGAACGGATGATGCTGATGACCTCGTCAATATGGTCGAGAGCCATCAGGTAGCCCTCGAGGATATGCGCGCGGGCCTGGGCCTTCTTAAGGTCGAAGCGGGTGCGGCGGGTGACGACGTCGACCTGGTGATCGATGTAGTGCTGCAGCATCTCGCGCAGGCTCAGGCATTTGGGAACGCCGTTGACGAGCGCCAGGTTGTTGGCGCCGAAGGTCGTCTGCAGCGAGGTGTACTTATACAGGTTGTTGAGCACGACCTGCGGAATGACGCCCTTCTTGAGCTCGATGACCAGACGGATGCCCTTCTGGTTGGACTCATCGCGCATGTCCGAGATGCCCTCGATGCGCTTGTCGTTGACGAGCTGGGCGATCTTCTCCTGCAGGGTGCCCTTGTTGACCATGTAGGGAATCTCGGTAAAGACCAGGCGGTTGCGGCCGGTCTTGGTGGATTCCACGTGGGCCTTGGCGCGCACGGTAATGGAGCCGCGGCCGGTCTCGTAGCTCTGCTTAATGCCGGCGCTGCCCATGATGATGGCGCCGGTGGGGAAGTCCGGACCGGGCATGATCTGCATGAGCTCGTCGACAGTAGCGTCGGGATTATCGATCAGGTAGCAGGTTGCCTCGATCGCCTCGGTGAGGTTATGCGGGGCGATATTGGTGGCCATGCCGACGGCGATGCCCTGGCTGCCGTTGACCAGCAGGTTGGGGAAGCGCGCAGGCAGTGCCACGGGCTCGGCGAGTGATTCGTCGTAGTTGGGCTGCCAGTCGACGGTATCCTTCTGCAGGTCACGCAGCAGCTCCATGGCGGGCTTTGCCAGGCGGCTCTCGGTGTAACGCATGGCCGCCGCGCCGTCGCCGTCGATGTTGCCGAAGTTGCCGTGGCCGTCGATGAGCGGCGTGCGCATGGAGAACCACTGCGCCAGGCGAACCATGGCCTCGTAGACCGCGTAGTCACCGTGCGGATGGTACTTACCGATAACTTCGCCGACCGTCCAAGCGGACTTCTTGTGCGGACGGTTGGGGTAGATGCCGCTCTCGTTCATCGCGTACAGGATGCGGCGGTGCACCGGCTTTAAGCCGTCGCGCACGTCCGGCAGGGCGCGCGCCGTGATGACCGACATCGAATACTCGATGAATGACTGCTTCATCTCGCGGCCAAACTCCGAAATCTGGAGCTGGCCGCCGTTTATATCCTCGCCGGCCGAGGCGCCACGGTCGACTTCGCCAAAGCTCTCCTCGAGCTCACCGTCGTCGTCCTCTTCCTCGTCATCATCGGCATCGGGGTTATAGGCGTCAGGATCGCCGTCCTCGCCCTGCTCAGCACGGGCAAGCAGGCGCTTCAGATCGTCGGGCATACCGGCGTCGCCGGCCTCGTCCATACCCTCGTTATTGTTGATATCGTCTGCCACGTTACCTCCTTCTATGCGTCCAGGAAACGAGCGTCATGCGCGTGTTTTTCGATATATTCGCGGCGATAGCCGACCTCGGAACCCATCAGCTCGCGCACGGCGCGGTCTGCCACCACGGCGTCCTCGATCGACACACGCTGCAGGATGCGGGTCTTGGGGTCCATCGTCGTCGAGGCGAGCTGCTTGGGGTCCATCTCGCCCAGGCCCTTGTAGCGCTGAACGGTATAGCCCTTGCGCTTTTTGGTGATCTTGCCGTCCTTGGCCTTGCCGTCCTCGTCGTTGTCGTCGGGGTTCAGACCCAGGCTCTGGATGGTGTCGCGCAGGATCTCGTCTTCGGGCTGACGGCCGTTGGGATACACGTAGTGGATCTTGTTGCGCACCTTAATGCCAAAGATGGGCGGGCAGGCAACATAGACGTAGCCGGCATCGATCAGCGGACGCATGTACTTGTAGAAGAACGTCAGCAGCAGGATGCGGATATGCGCACCGTCGACGTCTGCATCGGTCATGATGATGATCTTGTGGTAGCGCGCCTTGGTGATATCGAAGTCGCCGCCGTCGCCGGCACTCGTCGTGACGCCGCAGCCGATCGCGGTAATCAGCGACTGGATGGTGTCACTCGAGAATGCGCGATGGTCACCAACGCGTTCGACGTTCAGAATCTTGCCGCGTAGGGGCAGAATCGCCTGGATGTCTCGGCGACGGCCATCCTTGGCCGAGCCGCCTGCCGAGTCGCCCTCTACGATGAAGAGCTCGGTCAACTCGGCGTCGCGCACCGAGCAGTCGGCGAGCTTGCCGGGCAGCGACGCCGTCTCGAGCAGGCTCTTGCGGCGGGTCGCCTCGCGCGCCTTACGGGCGGCATTGCGTGCCTTGCAGGCCTGCTGGGCCTTCTTGACGATCTCACGAGCGGGCTTGGGATGCTCCTCCAAGTAATCGGCAAGGCCGTCGGTCACGATCTTGAGCGTCAGCGCGCGCATATAGGAGCTGCCGAGCTTGGCCTTGGTCTGGCCCTCAAACTGCGGATCGGGCAGCTTGACCGAGATAACGGCCGAAAGGCCCTCGCGTACATCGTCGCCGGTCAGGTTGGCGTCTTTTTCCTTGAGCAGGTTCTGTTTGCGCGCGTAGTCGTTGATCACGCGGGTGAGCGCGGTGCGGAAGCCCTCAAGGTGCATGCCGCCCTCGGGAGTGTAGATGTCGTTGGCGAACGACATGACGTTCTCGCCGTAGCCGCTATTCCACTGCAGGGAAACCTCGACCTCGCCCATCTTGGCCACAGGTGCGTCCGGGTCCGATTTACCCTCGATATAGATGGGCTCCTTAAAGGCCTCGGGGACGTCCTTGCCCTCGTTGAGGAACTTGACGAAGTCGATGATGCCGCCCTCGTAGCAAAACTCCTCCACGTGGGGAGTCGCCTCGCGCTCGTCGGTCAGCACAATCTTAAGGTTCTTATTGAGGAACGCCGTCTCCTGCAGACGGTTGTGCAGCGTATCGAAATCGTAGATGCAGGTCTCGAAGATCTCGTCGTCGGGCCAGAAGGTGACGGTGGTGCCCGTTGAATCCGAGGTGCCCACGACCTCCATCTTCTTGACGGTCTTGCCGCGCGAGAACTCCATCTCGTAGGTGTTGCCATCGCGACGAACCTGAACGACCACGCGCTTGGACAGTGCGTTGACGACGGAGATGCCTACGCCGTGCAGGCCGCCCGAGACCTTATAGGCCGAGTTATCGAACTTACCGCCGGCGTGCAAGATCGTCATAACGACCTCGAGCGTCGGGATCTTTTTAACAGGGTGCTCGTCGACGGGGATGCCGCGCCCGTTGTCGACGACCGTGATGGAGTTGTCGGCGTGGACCGTCACCTGGATCTCGGTGCAGAAACCGGCCATGGCCTCGTCGACGGAGTTGTCAACGATCTCCCACACCAGGTGATGCAGACCGCTGGCGCTCGTCGAGCCGATATACATGCCCGGGCGCTTACGAACGGCCTCGAGACCTTCGAGAATCTTAATCTCGCCGCCATCGTAATCGTTTTCGTTTGTCACACGTCCTCCTTCAGTCAAGAAAATGTGTACAGCCTTACTAGTTTATCGTAAAAAAATACCCTCGGGACCGAGGGTATTTTGCTCTACAAGGCCACCAGATGCGATTTAAGGCTCTTTTTTGCTTTGCACGCCCTTGGCCCACTCGGCGCTGGCTCTCATGGCATTCTCGAGGGCCTCGCGCAGTTTTTGGTCTTCGATGGGTGCCACTTGGCGCTCGATCTCGGCACGCTCGGCCTCACTTAGGTCGGCGTGCGGGGCCGGCGGTCGCTCGGTCGTCGCCGGGCGCAGGCGCTCCTTGGCGGCGGGCGGCGTGTGACCGGGCGCGGTGGTTTTGAACACCAGGCCGTCCACATGCGCACCGGCGCGCTCCATGCGCGCACGGATGATCTCGCGCAACAGCGTCATTTCCTGCGTCCACGAGGGCGAGTCGAGATACACCAGCAGCTCATTGGACTCGGGCAGGTAGCGCAGCCCCGTCACATGCCGTCCCTCGCGCGTGCCCGAGCACACCGCGTTCCATGCGCGATAGACCGTGCGCGACTCCTCGGCAGCCTCCATCTGCGCACGGCGCTTAGGCGTTGCAGCCGCCAGGATGCGCTGGCGCTCTGCGTTCAAAAATCCACTGAAGGCGACTGTCTCGCTCTCGCGCTCGTAATTAGCACGTCTCACCCATGCTCACCACCTTGGCTCGATCAAGCAGGTCATCGGTAAAGTACCCCAGGTTGGTCGTAGTTATGACCGTCTGGATATCATCGCCGATCAGCCGCAGGAAAGCGCCGCGACGCTCGCCGTCGAGCTCGCTCATCACGTCGTCCAGAAGCAGCAGCGGGGCGGTGCCCAGGACATCGCGAGCCACGGCCACCTCGGCCACCTTCCAGGACAGCACCAGCGTGCGCTGCTGTCCTTGGCTGGCAAATGAACGGGCGGAGCGACCAGCCACGGTGAACTCGATCTCGTCGCGATGCGGTCCCACCAACGTCACGCCGCGGCGAATTTCCTCGTCGGCATGCTCGTCAAGGGCGGCCAGCATGCGCTCGTACGCCCAACCCTTCAGCTCTTCGCGATCCTCGACCTGGGGCAAATCCCCCAGCGTGGACGCATAGGTCACGTTGGCGGCCTCGCCTGACGCCACTTGCCCGTAGGCAGTGTGCACATGGCCCGCCAGCCGGTCGAGCAGGGCCAACCGGTGCACGAGCAGAGCCGAGCCTGCGCGGGCAATCGAATCGTTCCACGCGCCGAGCATCTCGCGACAGCACCAGGTCTCCTTGAGCAAGGCGTTACGCTGGGTCACGCAGCGCCCATAGGTGCTCGCAAGATCGGCATAGCGTGCGCTCAGCTGCATGCCAAAGTCATCGAGGGCGGCGCGGCGCACACTGGCGCCTCGCTTAACCATGTCCAGATGGTCGGGGCAAAACAGCACGCTCGGCAGAACCCCGCGCACACCGGCGGCAGAGCATCTCTTGCCGTTGCGACTAAACGAGCGCTTACCGTCCTCCGCGCTCAATCCCATATCAAGCACGCGGCCGTCGCCCTCGAGCCTCAGCTCGATCTTGCACGAGCCCACGCCGTCATGGACGAGCTCGGCTGCGGTCGAATGCCTAAACGAGGCGCCGCTCGTCAGCAGCTGCAGCGCCTCTATGAGATTGGTCTTTCCCGCCGCGTTGGGTCCCGCGAGTATCGTCACGCCCTCGTCCAGGGCAAGGCGATAGCTATCGAAGCTGCGGTAGTGCGCGACGGAAAGATCGCGGGCGAACATGGTCATGGCGCAGCGCTAGATGCGGACCGGCATGACCAGGTACAGGTAGTTGATCTTGTCGTAGGACTTGAAGATGCCCGCCTGCGAGTAGCTCTTGAGCTCCAGCGTGATCTCCTTCTCCTTGGACAGGGCATTGAGGCAGCCGAAGATGTAATGGTAGTTGAAGGCGATGGTACCCGACTCGCCCTCGGCCTCGACATCGATCGTCTCCTGCGCAAGGTCTTGGTCATTGGAAATGGAGGACAGGCCCATCTGCCCGTTCTCGACATCGATCTCGAACTTGACGGCGGGGTTGGCGCTCGCGATAACGGCCACGCGCTTGAGGGCGGCGTTAAAGGCGGCGACGTCGATCTTGACGCTCGTCACGCACGAATCGGGGATGAGCTGCTTGTAGTTGGGATACACGCCCTCGATGCGGCGCGACACGTAGGTGGTGTTGCCGGCCTCGAAGACGACCTGGGTGTCGGTAGCCCCGATCATGATGGTCGCTTGGCTGGCCATGATGTTCAGCGCGTCGTTAAAGGCGTCAGCCGGAACGTTGAGCTCAAAGGAGCCCTCGAGGGTCGAGGTCTCGACCTGCGTATCGCACACGGCCAAGCGGAAGGAATCGGTCGCCACCAGGCGTACGGTGTTGTTCTCGACCTTCATGTGCACGCCGCCCAGGATGGGGCGAGCCTTGTCGGTCGAGGTGACGCGCCACACGCGGCCGACCATTTCGGACAAGACATCGGTCGGCAGCTCCACGGCACTCTCGATGGCATAGGCCGGAAACTCGGGGAAGTCATTGGCATCGAGCGTGTTCAGCCTAAAAGAGCTCTTCTCGCAACCAATCAGCACCTGGCGCTCGGACAGTTCAAAGGTGACCGGGGCATCGGGGAGGGTCTTGGTGATATTGGAGAGCATCTTACAGGGGATAACCATCTCGCCCTCTTCTTCGACATGCGCCGCGATGCGATGACGGATCGAGATAGTGTAGTTAGAGGTCTGGAATTCCAAGATGCCGTCTTGGGCCTTAACGAGCACGCCCGACAGGATGGGAAGGGTGGATGCCGAAGCGACACCCTTCATAACGACGCCGATGGCTTGTGTAAGCGAGCTCTGGCTGACGGTGAACTTCATCTTTTAATACCTTTCTATAGATATAAATATCTTAATAATAGTAATAGCACTGACGAAACTGTTGATTACTCCCTAAGACGCAGGTCAGACCCGGAAAGAGAATCGACAGCAACCTGTGTGCAACAGGGGTGGTTTTCCACGTTCAAAACCTGCGCAAAACTTTTCATCACCGCGGGTTGGGTTTTAGACACCTTATGCCCGTGGTTTCGACAAGTTTTCAACAGGTGTCTCTATTTCCCTACGAGCGCAGTGTAATTTTATCGCGCAGCGACTTGAGGTCTTCGGTGACGGTGCGGTCTTCCTGGATCATCTTCTGGACCTTTTTGTAACTCGTGCTGACGGTCGAGTGGTTGCGGTTGCCAAATTCGGCGCCCACCGCCGTGGTCGTCATCTCGCACATCTCGATGGCCAGGTAGATAGCGATATGGCGTGCTTTGGCGATATTGGCGTTGCGACGCGGGCCGATGAGCTCCTCGTGCGTCACGCCGTACTGCTCTTCGATGACGGACTGAACCGTCTGGACGTTGATCTTTTTGGCCGATGTGTCAAAGTACTGGCTGGCGATGGCGTCGATATCGTCAAAGGTGAGCTCCCCGCCCTCGCGCTCGCGGTCGCCCGCCTCGCCGGCGCAGCGCTCGCAAAAGCTCTCGAGTTCGCGGATATTGGTGCCCGAGACCTCGGCCATGTGTTTAAAGTGCTCGTCGGTTAGGTGCCCGCCGTCGCCCCCATAGGCCGCCAGCAGCGAGTCGTCGCCTGCCTCGGGAGCGGCGACGATGGTGTTCTCGTAATAGCGCTGCAAGATCTTGTATTTCATCTCGTAGCTGGGCTCTGCGACCAGGCAGAGCATGCCGGCGTTGAAGCGGCTGGTCAGACGCTCGTCCATGCTCAGGTCCTTGGGGGCGCGGTCTGCCGCGATGACGACCTTCTTGTTGTTGCGGATGAACTCGTCCATGAGCTGGAAAAAGTAGTCCACGCTCGCGCGCTTGCCGATGATGTTTTGGATGTCGTCGATGATGAGCACGTCCACGCCGTGGTATGCCTGCATGATGGGGGCGTTGCTCTTCTTTTGGCGGTCGAACTCGGTCATCAGGTCGTCCAGATATGCCTGGGAGTTGGCATACTTGACCTTGATCTCGGGCGACTTCTCGGCGAGCTCGTTTTTGATGGCAAGCAGCAGGTGCGTCTTGCCCAGGCCCGATTTGCCGTAGATGAACAGTGATGTGCACGTGCCGCGCTCGTCCGCGAGGGCGGCAAACTTGAGTGCCGAGCGATAGGCATGGCTGTTCTCGGGGCCGTAGACAAAGTTCTCAAAGGTAAATTTTGAGTTCGCGGCGAGCGGGGCTCCATCCGTATTCTGTTCGGCCGGCGCGGTCGGTGCTGGCATGGGTGAAGCGGGGGTCGCAGCTTGCGTGGATTTAGTTGGCGCTCCGCCCTTCATCTGGTTCATCATGCGACGAAAATCATCGGCCGAGAGCGTGTTCTTGATTGCAATGCCCGAATCCGCGCCCGTCGTTGCGTCGTGAGCGATGGGCATGTGCGTGACGGGTGCGTTCGTTGACGTCGCCGCCGCGGTCGGCAACGGTGCCATGGTTTCACGGGAAACATCGCTGTGCTGGTGCTCGATTGCCGGCACGTCGCCTGCGGAGGCCGGCGCCGCCGGGGAAGCAGCGGGAGCCGTGGCGGATTCCGCTGCGGCGCCTTGCGGTGCCACGATGTCGAGCGCAATCGGTGCAAAGGCGATTTCTTCCAGATAGGCCTCAATGGTCGGCTGATGCTTTTTGAGCTGCGCGATGGCAAAGCGCGAGGGGGCCTCGATCGTGAGCGTATCTTCGGTCAGGCTTATGGCGCGCGATTGCCCCAGCATGCTGATGAGGCGTGCATCTTGGCCGTCGCGCTGGCAAAAGGCGATGGCGTCCCCCAGGATGATGCTTGCTTCCTCGTCCACTGTCTCTCCCGTTCTTTAGCTCTGAGCTCGCACGCGAGCGGCGCCGAGTTCGGTCAGATGGTATTTCTGGCCATGCTTGATGACCAAGCCGGCCTGCGCCAAGTCATTGAGCGTGCGTGACCAAGTGGGGGCCGAGTTTCCAAACGCCCTCGCCAGATCGGTTGCACCGCACGCTTGATTTTGCGCCAGATAGCCCAGCGCGGCGTTGCCGCGATCGCTTACGAACACGTCCGGTTGTGGCTGCGCATACTGATTTGCTGCATTAGGATACATCATTTGAGCTGCTGGTTGTTGAGAACTCTGCATCGGCGGCATTTGCTGTTGAAAACTTTGAGGCCACTGTTGGTAAGGCTGCGGAGGCATCTGCTGGGCCCAGGGGTTGTACTGCTGCTGCGGCATCTGCTGGTACGGCTGTTGAGACCCTTGAGGGTATTGTTGTTGATACGGCTGGCCGTATCCTTGCTGCGGCATGTATTGGGGCGGATACCCTTGCGGGTATGGTTGATAACCCGTTTGCTGGGCGTTTGGCACGGCTGCCGTCTGCTGTATGGTGCCGCCGTCCAGGTCTGTCATCGCCATGGCTTCTGGCGTATTTTGTGCCATGGGCGCATACGGCGTCTGGGGATCTTGCGCAGGAAAAGCTCCGGGCTGTTGCATGTGTGCCATGGACTGTTGCATCTGCTGCGCCATCATAGGCTGCTGTGCAAAAGCGCCGGGCAGGGGGTATGTCGGTGCCTCTGTCTCGGGCCGCACGGCGGCACCGCGTCCGCCGGCACGCTCGATTTCCTGCACGCGTTTAGGGTCCAGGCTTACCGTAACCACGGTGCCGCTGCCCATGTTGTCCTCGATGGACACGGCGCCGCCGGCGTTTTCCAAATACTCCTGCACCATGGGAAACCCTGCTCCGGTTCCACGGATATAGCGCTTCATCTTGCTGTTTGCGCTGGTAACGCCAAAGTCGAAAGCGCGTTCCTTGTCGTCGATACCTGGTCCTTGATCGGCAAAGCGGATGGTGTCTCCGCCGTCCAGAATCGAGATGATGGGCTCGGCAAAGTGCGCGTGGATAAAGTTTTCGACAATCTCGCGGATGACCATGAGCGAGATATGGCCGCCTTGTTCTTTCATGCACTGGTAGACGGTGTTGGTCGTCTCTTCCAAATACGTGCGCACGTCCTGCGGATCAATGACGATCACACGCGGCGTCGACAGCATGTCGTCATAGACGGCGATACGCGCGGCGTACATGGCTTTTGGCGCCTGCGTGGTCGTCCGCTCGCCTTCGCCGCGCTCTTCGCGCACGCCGGTGATGTGCTCGTTGTCGGGTGCCGGGTCTCCGGAATCGACC
>JAHYYK010000003.1:5874-66920 GCA_019425005.1 Collinsella sp. | reverse complement strand
GAGTCGATAAAGCGCTGCTGGGCGGCGCGGCCGGCCTCGTCCCATTTAAAGACGCCGGCGTTGTCGAGCACGTGGCCAAACACCACGCCGACCTCCTCGTGCAGGATGTCGATGGCGTTGTCCACCGTAAGCTCGTTCGCGCGGCGAGCAAAGACATCCGCGGCCCATGCGGCGTGGCTACGGCAAAGATCGTCGCTCTCGAGCGCTGCGGCAAGGTCGTAGCTGGCATCGGCTTTGGCTGCCAGCAGGTGCTCGCGGACAGCGCCGAGCTCGGGAACCAGGCGCGGCGGAAGAATAGCCAGGCCCATAACCTCGATCAGGCCGATGTTCTCCTTCTTAATGTGGTGATACTCGGCATGCGGGTGGAAAACGCCCAGCGGATGCTCGTCGGTCGTGATATTGCAGCGAAGCGCCAGGTAGGCCTCGTAAATCTCGCCGCCAGCGTTGCCGCGGGAGTCGACGCGGCGGATGACGGGCGTCACGGTGTTGTGCGCTACGCCGTCGGCCGTGTGCGCGATAACGCCCGCAGACTCGTCGGTCCACTCGCGCCAGGCGAGGATAATCTTCTCGGCAGCGTCGAGCAGCTGAGCGCGGTCATGCGAGCGCAGGCGCAGCACCGAGAGCGGCCACTGCAGCACAGTGCCGGTGACCTGGTCAAAACCGGGCACGCTAAACTGCGAGACCTCGGCGGCATGCATCATGGGGAACTCGTGCGCGCCGCCCTGGAAGTGGTCGTGCGACAGAATCGAGCCGCCCACGATAGGCAGGTCGGCGTTGGAGCCGATGAAGTAATGCGGGAACAGGTCCACAAAGTCGAACAGGCAGGTCAGGCCCTTGCGGTCGACGTGCATCGGACGATGCTCGGAGCTCATGGCAATGCAATGCTCGTTAAAGTACGCGTACGGGCTGTACTGGAAGCCCCAGCGCTCGCCGTTGAGCTGGATGGGGATAATGCGCAGGTTCTGGCGAGCGGGGTGAGCGCCGCCGTCGGCTGCGGCGGAGCGTCCGGGATAGCCCTCGTTTTCGATGCAGAGCTGGCAGGCGGGATACTTCTCGCCCGTGTTCTTTGCGGCACCAGCCGCGGCGATATCGCGTGGGTCCTTCTCAGGCTTGGAGAGGTTGATGGTGATCTCAAGATCGCCCCAGTTGGTGGGGGTGCTCCATTTGATGTTGCGCGCGATGGCGGCACGGCGCACGTAGCCGGCGTCGCAGCACAGGCCGTAGAACCAGTCGGTTGCGGCGCGGGGCTCGTTGACGCCCATACGTCCGTTGAACTCCTCGTTTACAACCGAAGGCCTCGGCATGAGCGCACCCATGATGCGCATGGCGATGCGGTCGCGGCCTGACGCCGTGTCCTCGGCGGCACCGTTGGTAACGGCGGCCTCGGAAAGCGCGGCAAGCGTGCCCTCCAGGTCAAAGTCGGGGAGTGTATCGGGGTGCAAGAGCGAAATCTTCTCGGTCTTGAGTGCCCAAGCCATGTCGAGTGCGGGGCCCGTGGCGCCGATGCACTCCAAAATGGTGTTGTATGCCCAGATCCGGTCGTCCTGACCGATCATCGATCGATGGATGGCGTATTCAATCAGGCCCTGCGCGGCCTCGTGCACGTCACTCATTACAGCCATGCCGCGTAAGCCCCCTTGTCAGAAATTGCGTAGTGACGGGCAGAACCCTCGCCCAGCCAGCTGTTCATCTTGGCAATGAAGGTGTCGACCAGGTCGAGTGGCACGAAGGCCTGGATGGTGCCACCAAAGCCGCCACCGTGGATACGAACGGCGCCGCGGCCGTCGAGCACGTGCTCGGCCAGCGCCAGGGCATACATGGAAGGCTGCTCGGAGCCCAGCTTGGCAACGACATTCTGCAGGTACATGGCAGAGCTGGCGCCGGACTCGCGCGTCAGGACCAGGAACTGGTCGATGTCGCCGGCGTTCAGGGCTGCCCAGCGCTTGTCGACCAGGCCGTTTTCGTACCAGTAGTGAACGGCGCGCAGGCAGGCACGGTCGCCCAGCTTGGCGCGCAGCTCGGGGAGCTTGGCGTCAAAGTCCGCCACGTTTACCTCGCACAGGCGTGCCTTGCCAAACTCGGCGGCGACGTCCTGCATCTCGCGCGGAACGGCGGCGTAGTCATCGGTGGCGGCCACGTGGTCGGCACCGACCTTAACAAGCACGAGCGCATAGCCGTGATCCTCAAAGTTGAGCTCGAGCTTCTGGGTTTTAGGCTGAGCCTGGTCCTCAAAGTCCATGTAGGCAAGGCCGCCCAGACATACGGCGGCCTGGTCCATCAGACCGCAGGGCTTGCCGTAGTAGTTGTTCTCGGTGCGCTGGCTCATCTGGGCGAGCGCGACGGGCTCGATGGCAGGTGCGCCCCAGAGGGTTTCCATGGCACGACCGTATGCGGCCTCGACGGCGGCAGAGCTGGAAAGGCCGCCGCCCGAGGGGACGGAGCAGGTGAAGGCGAAGTCGAAGCCGTGGGGCTCAACGCCAAGAGCTGCAATCTCGTGGGCCATACCGCGGACGAGGCTTGCGGAGGTGCCCTTCTCGGACTCCTGAACATCTAGCGTATCGAGTGTGATCTCAAAGGTGGGATAGCCCTCGTCGGCTACGCGAACCTTGTTGGAGTCGGTTGCCACGGCGATGCCGTCAACGGCGACATCAAGCGAGCCGGCGATAACGTGGCCGCCCTCGTGGTCGGTGTGGTTGCCACTGATCTCGGAACGGCCGGGCGCGTGCACATAGAGCACCTGGCGGTCGCCGATGGGGCCAAACTCCTCCTCGAACAGCTTGGTGAGCGTGGCGAATGTCTTTTCGTCGGGGGTGGTCATGGGAGTCCTTTCCTTGGTGCGCACGGGCGAGTTTTGCGTCGTTATGAGTACGTTAACAACTTGAAGCGGCGTGAACCAAGTGTTCACGATACCGCACGTTACGGGCTATGTTAACGTACTCATAACACAACGCTTGTCACTTTTTGAGAATCTGGTAATCGGTAGAAATACAGCCGTGAACGGTACTGCTGTATGGACTTATAAAGCAGAAGAGTTGCGGATTGAAAAAGTAGAGTACGTTAACATGCGTCCGACGATAGCGGGCTTCGGCGCGGGGTGTGTTTCTGCCCGGGCCGGCATGCACGCTATTCAGATCTCGCAAGGGTGAAGGTGATCCTGTGGCAAGGCGCCCGTCCAACGATACAGGTACGCGTCCGGTCTCCATGGCCGACGTCGCCCGCGCTGCTGGCGTTTCGCAGCAGACGGTTTCGCGCGTCGCCAACGGTTTGCCCAACGTTAACGAGCAGACGCGCCAGCGTGTGCAGGCCGCTATGCAAGAGCTCGGCTTTCGTCCGAGTTATGCCGGTCGCTCGCTGCGCGACGGTCGCTACCATTCGGTCGGCCTGTGCGTCAACGATGTCACCAAGTTCGGCAACCTCTCAATGATCGACGGCATCGCCAGCGCTGCTCGCGAGCATAATTGCGCCATCACGCTGGTCGAGATGTCCAAGACCGAGGAGTTTTCGCTTGCCGAGGCCACGCGTCGTATGGCCGCATTGCCGGTGGACGGCATCATCATCGGCATGAGCCGCATGGCGCCCGATTTTGAGACGTTTGATCCACTGCCGGGCATTGGCACGGTCATCGTTACCATGTACGCGCACCCGCGGGTGACCACGGTCGACTCCGATCATTACGGCTGCTCGCTATTGCTTATGGACCACCTGTTTGAGCTGGGGCACGATCAGATTCGCTATATTGGCGGCCCGTCGTTCTCGGTCGACGAACAATTTCGTCGCGCCGGTTGGCAGGATGCACTCGAGCGTAAACACATCGAGCCGGCAGAGCCGCTCGAGGGCGACTGGTCTGCCAACAGCGGCTACGAGGCCGGCAGGTACCTGGCCGAGCACGACCGCACCATGACGGCGATTTACGCGGCAAACGATCAGATGGCAAATGGCGCGATTGCAGCGCTGCGCGATAGCGGTCTGCGCGTGCCCGAGGACGTAAGTGTGGTGGGCGTCGATGATTCGCTCGATGATTTTGTGGCACACAACGAGCTCACGACCGTGCGATTCGATCTACATCAGCGCGGACGCGAGGTGTTTGAGCATGCGGTTCCCGAGGCGGGTACGGCGGGCAAAACCGTTGCCATTCGCATTCCCGGTCAGCTCATTATTCGACATAGCACGGCGATACCGCGCGCATAGTTTGTGCAGGTAAACGGCGATTTATTGCATTTCAATAACAATCGGTATGGATGCTGACGGATAGCCGTGGCTATGAAGGCGAGTGCTATGATAGACGGGTTCTTTTGTCTATCTAGGAGGCTTTGCCTGATGGAGATCACCAAGGATATCCGCTACATCGGTGTCGACGATCACGACATTGACTTGTTCGAGGGCCAGTACGATGTGTCCGAGAACGGTATGGCATACAACAGCTACGTTATCTTGGGCGAAAAGATCGCTGTCGCCGATTCAGTCGACGGCGGTTTTGTTGACGAGTGGCTCGGCAACCTCGAGGCCGTGCTCGATGGCCGTACGCCTGACTACCTGATCGTCCATCACATGGAGCCCGATCACTCCGCCGGTATTGCCGCCTTTATGGAGCGCTATCCCCAGGCACAGATTGTGGCCAGCATGGGCGCCTTCCGCATGATGGTCAACTACTTTGGCACCGACTTCCCCGAGCGCAAAATGGTCGTCAAAGAGGGCGATGTGCTCGATCTGGGCGGCCACAGCCTGACCTTTATCGGCGCCCCCAACGTTCACTGGCCCGAGGTGATTTTCTCCTACGAGTCCACCGACAAGGTGCTCTTTAGTGCCGACGGCTTTGGCAAGTTCGGCGCCAACGACATCGAGGATCCGGAAGGGTGGGCCTGCGAGGCTCGCCGTTACTACTTTGGCATCGTCGGTAAGTTCGGCAAGTTCGTGCAGGCCGTCCTCAAGAAGGCCGCCGACCTGGACATCCAGATCATCTGCCCGCTCCACGGCCCCGTGCTGACCGAGAACCTGGGCTACTACCTCGACACCTATAACACCTGGTCGAGCTATCAGCCCGAGGACGAGGGCATCACGATCGCCTATGCGAGCGTGTATGGCCATCTGAAGGCTGCCGTCGAGGAGCTCGCATCTGCGCTCGAGGCTCGCGGCCAGAAGGTCTCCGTCTTTGACCTGGCTCGCGACGACATGGCCGAGGCCGTTGAGGATGCGTTCCGCTACGACCGTCTGGTGCTCGCCTCCATTACCTATCAGGGCGAGATCTTCCCGTGCATGAGCACCTTTATCCACACGCTCGCCGAGCATGCCTACCAGAACCGCACCGTAGCGCTTGTCGAGTCCGGTTCCTGGGCGCCCGCAGCTGCCAAGGTTATGACCAAGGAGCTCGAGGGCATGAAGGACATCACCCTGACGCAGAACAAGGTGACTGTGCTGGGCTCGCTCAACGACGCCTCGCGCGCTCAGATCGAGGTCCTCGCCGACGAGCTGTCCAAGTAGCGACACGTTCACTTTTGACGCTCAACCATCACAACCACCACAAAGGGGACAGGCACCTTTGTGGTGGTTTTTGTTTAAGCGCCGGCGATGAGGAGATTTGGGCGGGCGTTGTCGGCGGTCTCGGCGATTGAGGTGGCGACGGCGCCTTCGGGGTCGCGGTCCATCACGATGGTGTTGACGTCGGCAAGCTCGGCAAAGCGGTACATGCCGCGTCCGTTGACCTTGCTGGCGTCCATGAGGGCGACGCTTTGACGGGCTGCGGCGATCATGGCCGTTTTGGTCTCGGCCATCTGCGGAAAGTCGGTCGTAAAGCCGCAGCCGGGAACAAAAGCGCCGGGGCACATGACGGCAAGATCGGCATGGACCATTTGGAGCGCCTGCATCGTGAGCGGTCCATACAGATAACGATGGCCTTTGCGCAGCGCCCCGCCCAGCATGACGACATCGACCGAGGGCATGCTCTCGTCGATGTAATCGGCAATGGTAATGTCGGCGGTAATGACGGTGATGCCATCGCGCTGGTCGAGGAGCCGGACAAACTCGAGAGCGGTGGTGCCCGAGTCGACGAGCAGGGTGTCACCATTGCCGACGAGTTCAATGGCGCTTTGTGCGATGGCCTGCTTGGCGGCGACATTGACGTTGATGCGGCGATCCTGGGTGGATACGGTCAGTCGTTTCTGGAGCGACACGGCGCCGCCGTGCGTGCGGCGCAGCTTGCCGGACTCGGCGAGCGCATCCAGGTCGGTGCGGGCGGTAACGGAGGACACGCCAAAGGTCTGGGCGATTTCTGCCACCTGCACCGAGGCGTTATGTTCAAGCATCTCCATGATGGCGGCACGACGCTCATCGGCGAAAGCTCGGGTTGTTGCATGGGCCATATCCGCTCCATCATCGTCTGAAATTTGCAGGAATTGTGTTGAGTCTATTTTCGTTCATTTTCTTTTTAAGTAAGAAAACGCCTTTCGATTACTTATCTTTTCTATAAAAGAAAGATGATTCGCTTGAAAACTTCAATGTCGTATAGAGGAATCCGGTGCGAATCTCTTCCGTTTGCTTTTCAAAAACAAGCGTCTTGACCTGTGCGCCGCTGATATCTCATACGTGTGAAGCCGTCAATTTTCATACAATGGTCGTAGCAAAACGCAAGGTAAAACGCCTTGTGAACAACTACGCCCGATGTCCAGATGCGGGCGAGGGAGAGGAGCAAACGCTCATGGCACTTGTTACCACCGAAAAGATGCTCAAGGACGCCCAGGCCGGCCACTACGCCGTCGGCGCGTTCAACGTCGAGAACCTCGAGTTTGTTATGGCCGTTCTGGCCGCTGCCGAGGAGACCAAGTCCCCCGTCATCATGCAGACCACCCCGGGCACCATCAAGACCGCTGGTCTGGACTACTTCTACGGCATGGTCAAGGCTGCCGCCGAGCGCGCTTCCGTGCCCGTCGCTCTGCACCTCGATCACGGCGATGGCTATGACCGCTGCATGCAGGCTTTCCGCACGGGCTACACCTCCGTCATGATCGACGGCTCGCACGAGTCCTTCGAGGACAACATCGCTCTGACCAAGTCCGTCGCCGACGCTGGTCGCGCCATGGGCGTGCCCGTCGAGGCCGAGCTTGGCAAGGTTGGCGGCAAGGAGGACGACGGTCCCGCGGTTGAGGGCGAGAGCCCTTACACTGATCCTGCCGAGGCCAAGGAGTTCGTCGAGCGCACTGGCTGCACCTCCCTCGCTATTGGCGTTGGCACCAGCCACGGCGTGTACACGAGCGATCCGCACATCGAGCAGTCCGTGGTCAAGGCCATCCGCGACGCCGTCGACGTGCCGCTGGTTCTGCACGGCACCTCCGGTGTGCCCGATGAGCAGGTTGCCGAGGCTGTGAAGAACGGCATCTGCAAGGTTAACTACGCCACCGAGCTGCGCCAGGCCTACACCAAGGGCTTCATGGCCTACATGGCCGAGAACCCCGCCTGCTTCGACCCCAAGAAGCCGGCCAAGGAGGGCATGCGTGAGATCACCGAGCTGGTTAAGATCCGCATGACCAACCTCAACTCTGTGGGCAAGGCAGAGTAACAGCAAGGGTACTCCGACTCAAAATAGATCCCGGGGAGGGATGAGGGCTTAGTTCCCCAATCGTCCTCGGGCATGCAAAAAGCCTCGCTGCGCACTTCGTGCGGCGAGGCTTTTTGCCCCCTGCGGAAAGATTGGGGAACTAAGCCCTCATCCCTCCCAAGTTGACCTACTCGAGGTCGTCGCCCTTGTGGCGTTGGGGCGGAAATGGGTGGTGCGCGAGGGGCGCTTTGTTGATGAGGGGTTAGTATGCCCGGGCTTGGTTGGGGAAGGTTTTGTCTAGGGATGCTTGGAGCTTTTCGAACGATGCTCGCAAGTTGTGGCTCTGGTCGGTTGAGCGTTTGGCTTTTGTGGTGGGGGAGTCGAGGAGGCCGTTTCTCTGTGTCGGGGGGAAGGAGAAAAGGTCTGCATGTGTTAGGGATGGCTGCTGTGCTGCGTCGTTGGAAGAATGCATGCTTATGCGGCCTCCTCGATGTCCACCAAAAGGTTGCGCACGGGGTGTGCTGCTAGGTCCCGTGCGTTGGCAGTATTATGCCGCGGCTGTTGCAAAGAATCGCTAAAGAAAAGCTTAATGAGGTTTGACGTTGTGATGAAACCGCAGGTCAAAGCTATCGGGTAACACTCTTGAAAGGTTTTGGGCTTAAGGGCTTTCTAAGGTTTGTGACGTGGATGTGGCGCGGACGTGCGGAGCGTGTGAATGCTCACTGTTAGCGCTGCGGCTCTGCGGCGCGCACCTGCTCGATGACCTTTTCCATCGTGGCGTCGATGCGGTCTTTTTTGAGCTCGCATTCCCAGATGGTTATGGGTGTCCAGCCCATTTGAGTGAGTGCTGTCACAGCAGCACGGTCGCGCTCGACGTTGCGACGGAACTTTGCCTCCCAAAACTCAACGTTGCGCTTGGGCTGGCTCGGATTGCACTTGGGGCAGCGGTGCCAAAAGCAGCCGTTGACGAAGATGGCGATCTTGCGCCCGGGAAAGGCGATGTCGGGCTTTCCGGGCACCTTCCATTCCAGACGGTATCCCGTAAGGCCTGCGGCGCGCAGGCGCTGGCGAACGAGCAGCTCGGGCTTGGTGTTGGCGCGCTTGTTGCCCTTCATGGACTTTTTTATAGCGGCGCGACGGCGCACGAGTTCACGTTCGTCGGCGGAAAGGTCCGAGGTGTCGATGCCGTCCAGCAGGCCAGGCTTGGGACGCTTTTTGCTGCGGCGCTTCGGTGCGCGCTTGGGTTTGGTGGCGGGCTCGTCGGTCGTGGTGGCCTCGGCGTCGTTGGCAGTGCCGTTGGCCTCAAGCCGATCTTCCTTCAACTCAATCAGAGCATCGATAAGCCCCTTATCGGCGGGCATCCATTCCACCGTGGCAAGCGAAGTGCGCGGAATCCAGCGGATATCGAGCTGGCGGTCGTGCTTCTGGGGCTCGTCGGACTCTTTAGCCAGCGAGCAGTAGTAGCACTCCATGGAGAGATGAAAATCGGGGTAGTCATACTCAACGGTGTAGAAATCGCGCAGGTTGTTGACCTTCACCTGCAGCTCTTCCATGAGCTCGCGGCGCACGGCGTCCTCGGGCGTCTCGCCGCGCATGAGCTTGCCACCTGGGAACTCCCAAAGTCCCTGCATGTCGCCATAGCCGCGCTGCACGGCCAGTAGCTCGTCGGATCCTTCCTTGCGAATGATCCCAGCGGCAACATGAACAGTCTTCAACAGGAGTCCTCTCTCAACATCAACACGTGACAGGCTAGCTACCCGTACCTTACACAACGGTAAGGCAAGCGTAAGCCATATCGATGGTAGCCGACTCGTCTTCTTGCGACTATAGATGCCGTAGACTAATTGCAAGAAAGGACTCGGTATGCAAACCACGCACATGGCGACCCCGGTACTGGAGGTCGCGCATCTCGAAAAGGTATATGGAGCGCTGGGCAACGTGACCCGCGCGCTCAACGATGTCAGCTTTACCGTCAACCGCGCCGAATTCGTTGGCATCATGGGCGCCTCGGGCTCGGGCAAGTCGACGTTGCTCAACTGCGTCTCGACCATCGATAGCGCCACGAGCGGCACCATCCGCATCAACGGGCAGGACGTAACACGCATGAAGCAGGCTAAGCTTTCGCAGTTCCGCCGCGAGGAGCTCGGCTTTATCTTCCAGGATTCCAACCTGCTCGATACGCTCACGGCGCGCGAGAACATCGCCCTGCCGCTCACCATCGCCCGCACAAACTCGGCAGAGATTTCGACTCGCGTGCAGGATGTGGCCGCGCGCCTGTCCATCAGCCAGGTGCTCGACAAGTATCCCTACCAGATGTCCGGCGGTCAGCAGCAGCGCGTTGCCGCGGCTCGCGCGCTCGTCACCGACCCAACCATGATCATGGCCGACGAGCCCACCGGCGCCCTCGATTCCAAGAGCGCTCGCCTGCTGCTCGAGAGCCTGGAGGCCCTTAACCGCCGCCTACGCGCCACCGTGCTCATGGTCACGCACGACAGCTTTGCCGCCAGCTACACGAGCCGCGTGCTGTTCATTCGCGACGGCAAGATCTTCACCGAGCTGCGCCGCGGCGACACCGACCGCCGAGAGTTCTTCGACCGCATTATGGAGGTCGTTGCCATGATGGGCGGTGAGGGCTCCGATGCTCTGTAAACTCGCTTGGGGCAACGTCCGCCGCGCCGGCCGCGACTACCTCGTCTACCTTTTGACGCTCACCCTGGGCGTCACGGTCTTCTATGCCTTTAACACCATCTCGATGCAAGTCGACATCGCCGGCATCGATGAAAAGGGCTTGGCGCAGGTTATGGGCAGCATGCTCGGCGACCTGACGTACTTTTTGGCCGGTGTCATGGCCTTTTTGATGGTGTATGCCAATAACTTCATCATGAAACGCCGCAAGAAGGAGTTTGGCCTGTATCAGGTGCTCGGCATGGGGCGCGGACGCGTCGCCACGATCATGGCGCTCGAGACGGTGATTGTCTCGGTCGTGGCCTTTGTCGCCGGCATTGTGCTGGGTGTGGGACTCTCCCAGCTCATGACGTTCTTTACGGCCTCGCTTTTTAAGACACAGATCGCCAATTTCCACTTCTTTTTCTCGGTGCATGCGTTCAACCTGACCCTTGTCTGCATGCTCGTGATGTTTGTGCTCACGCTACTGCTGAACCTTCGCGCCGTGCGTCGTACCAAACTTATCGAGCTTATGGGTGCCGAGCGTCGCAACGAGAGCATCAAGACACGCAACCCCTGGATTGCGATTGCCATCTTTGCCGTGGGCGTGGCGCTTGTGGGCGTGGCCTATTACCGTCTGCTACGTGATGGGTTCCCGCTAACCGCGACGGACAGCAAGCTGCAAGAGGCCATGAACCAGTTTGGTATTACGACCGCTATGGTTACCGTGGGCACCTTTGCCCTGTTCTGGGGACTCTCAGGCATGCTCATCAAGCTGCTGCAGAGCCTGCGCGGCGTGTATTGGCGCGGCCTCAACATGTTTACCGTGCGCCAGCTTGCGGCCAAGGTCAACACGGTGTGCTTTTCGATGGGCGTCATCGCGATGCTCCTGTTTTTGGCCATCACCTCGGTGACGTGCGGTATGTCGATTGCCAACGTGATGAACGAGAACCTGGAGCGCTATAACCCTGTTGACGTGTCTCAGACGTATGTCTATTACACGCCCGAAACGCTCGACTACTACAAAGAGTATGTCAATCCGTCCGAGGCCGATCGCATGGTGCTGGCCGATACAACGGTCGATTTGTACTCCGCATGGCACGGCGATCGTATCAATTCCGATAACGTTGCAGACGGTATTAAGGGCAAGTCGGCGGACAACAACGACGAGACCGGCAAGAAGGTCAATATCGCCGATGTTGCCGGTGAGCATGTGCAGATCGATTCGTATCTGAGTTACCCGGTTGGCGGCTCGAATCCTTCGGTGACCCCAAGTGAGATGTGCAAGATCATGGGCGAAAAGCTTCCCAAGGCGTTCGGGGGTAGCAATGCCGATGCGATGGGTCTGTTTGTGACGCCGGCGAGCCAGTACAACAAACTGCGCCAGATGATGGGCGAGGAGCCGGTGCACATCGGTCACGACCAGTATCTGCTCACGTGTGATATGGGCGGCGAGCTGGTCGACCTGTACACCAAATACATGGCCGGCGGCCATACCCTCACCTTGGGCGGGCATACACTCAAGCCCGCAGCCGATAAGTCGGACGAAGATACGGCGGCCATCGCCAACTCGGCGATGGGCAGTAATCCGGGTACCGTCGTCGTTGCCGACGAGCTGTTGTCCCAACTTAATCTGCAGCCGTATTCCAGTAGCCTGCTCGTTAACTACAAACAGGGGATGGATACGACCGAGGCAGACGAGAGTATTAAATACACTGTGCTCGACAATCTGCTCGTTGACGGCAAGGAGCCGGGGTCGTGGGGAACCTTCATCACACGCTCCGAGATGTACACGCAAGCAGCGCAAATGAACGGTCTTATTAGCTACCTAGCCATCTACATCGGCTTTGTATTGGTCGTTGCATGCGCGGCGATTCTGTCGATCCAGCAACTCTCCAACGTGGCCGACGGCAGCCGCAGCTATCGTGTGCTGGCACAGATCGGCTGCGACGACCGCCAGATTCGCCATTCGGTGATGGCGCAGCAAGCGGTATTCTTCCTGTTCCCGCTGGCAGTGGGCCTGGCGCACTCCTTTGTGGCACTTAAGGTGATCATCGAGCTGGTGAGCATTTTCGGAAATATGAGCATCGGCGGCACCGTGGGCCTCACCTGTGCAATCTTCCTGGCAGCATACGGTGGCTACTTCCTGGTGACCTATCTCATGAGCACCGGCATGGTACAAGCTGCCATCGCCACCCGTTACAGCGAGTAACAAGCGGGCAAAATCGTCGCAAAACCAACGCGAACAGCCGCCGCGAACGGGGTCCGGACCCTTTTCGCGGCGGTTTTTTGTCTATCGGATGCCTCTCAGATGCAAGTGAGTAGACTTTTTTGGACTTGTCGAGCACACCGCGCCAAACGCTCAATAAAACCGCAGGTCAGGGCGGTGGTGTTTTGGGGCGTGCTCGGCATCCCGCCAAAAGCCTACTCACTTGGTTTTACTGCTAGAAAACCGCCGCGAGGGAAAGTAGCTCCCTCGCGGCGGTTTTGGCATTTGCCCAGATAAAACCTGCCAAAATAAACCTGTCCCTTTTTGGTAGGTTATCGTTTCCAAAAGTGGAGGATGAGCGTCGTGCGGTTTTGCTGCTCAGTTTTGACCAGGATGTTGTGGATATGGGTCTTGACGGTGCCCACGGCAAGGAAGAGCTCGTCAGCGATCTCTTGGTTCGATTTGCCCAACACAACCAGACGCATGACTTCGGTTTCGCGGTTGGAGAGCTTGTAGGCGTTGCGATAGAAGGGCATCTGCTCTTCGATGTGTCGATCAAGATCGCTGACGTTCTTTTCCTCGGGCGCCTCCTGCATGCGAATCGAAAGCACGTGATAGGCATAGATGATCAGCAGAATCGCAAAGTAGCACGCAAAGATGTTCTCGCTAAAGTTGCGCTCGGACAGGTACAGCTGCAGCCAAGAGGGTGCCAGGCTCATGGGAACAACAAGGATGTTGTAGAAATCCTCGGCAACGATGCACCCGACCAGAATGGCGCCGATAATGAGGTGCTTTCGTTGATTGTTGACGCGCGCCTTAAGCTCGACCTGCGTGCTTTTATGCGCCGTCCAAAAGATATACAGTCCCACAAATACAAGGAATACCTGACGCATCGTGTAGTAGAGCCATTGATGCATGGGGCCGTAGGGGACAGCGACAATGACCAGCAGCTCGCTCAGGAAGAACGTTGCGACGGGAATAACAAACTGCTTTTTTGAATGTTTGTCGAGCAAGTCCATGGCAATGAGCCAGATAAAAGCTTGTGAAGCGGTCGCCACAAGGGTCCGCAACACAGGCATGGTAATTGAGTAATAGTCGCTGGCTGGAAAACTCTGGTTTTGCAACGTGTATTCAAAAAAGAAGATCTCGGTCATCTCGATGGCATAGCAAATAAAAACGCCGCTGCCATAGATAAAGAAGCGTCGACGAGACGAGGCATAGGCGGCAAGCGAAAGCACTGCCGTCACAATACAGATCACGAGTATCGCTAGGGTATAGAAGAACATCAGGGTGTTCATCTGCCACCGTCCCATCTCATTTCATCTATGGCCGAGCCCTGTATACCTTGTGGGATATAGACGTCTCAACCCTTCGTTCCATTGCGGATTAGGCGCCGAGATACAGCATAGCCGTATACCGTTCGCGGTTCTAGATAGTAAACCCCCTGCAAGCTGGCTACCTGCGGGTTTATATTGGTTTAGAGGGGGTGTAACTCCGTGAACGGTCTTTAATCCCGAATAAACTAGGTAAAAATTGCATACGGGTGAATGATGGTCTTGTCAACACGAGGCGTGATGTTCGAGCGCCTCATAGCAATAGTCGGCACGACCGGCGGAAAGGAATCGACATGGCGCTGCCTAAGGATTTCATCGACACCAACGACTTCACCAAAGAGCAGATCCTGGCTATCGAGGATCTTGGCCTGGCAATGAAGAAGGCCATCAAGGTTGACGGTTATTATCCGCACCTGCTCCGCAACCAGAGCCTTGGCATGATCTTCCAGCAGGTTTCCACCCGCACCCGTCTTTCCTTCGAGACCGCTATGACCGACCTCGGCGGCCATGCTCAGTTCTATGGCCCTGGCACCATCCAGCTCGGCGGTCACGAGTCCCTGGGCGACACCGCTCGCGTTATGGGCTCGCTGCTCGACATCATGATGGCTCGCGTTGACCGTCACAAGGACGTCGTCGGCCTCGCCGAGGGCTCCGCTGTGCCCGTCATCAATGGCATGTCCGAGTTCAACCATCCCACGCAGGAGATGGGCGACCTCATGACCATGCTCGAGAACCTCCCCGAGGGCAAGAAGATCGAGGACTGCACCCTGGCCTTCATCGGCGACGCCACCCAGGTCTGCGTCTCCCTCATGTTCATCGCCTCCAAGGTCGGCATGAAGTTTGTCCAGTTTGGACCCAAGGGCCACCAGATCCCCGACGGCGGCCTGCACGTTGGCACCGTTGAGGAGCGCGCCGAGTTCGGCAAGCAGATGATGGCCATCGCCGAGGAGAACTGCAAGGTCTCCGGCGGCTCCGTCGTCATCTCCGACGACATCGAGTGCATCAAGGGCGCCGACTTCATCTACACCGACGTGTGGTATGGCCTGTACGACGAGGAGGTCTCGGGCGAGAACTACATGGACGTGTTCTACCCCAAGTATCAGGTCACCATGGACATGATGAACTTCGCCGGCCCCAACTCCAAGTTCATGCACTGCCTGCCGGCCACTCGCAACGAGGAAGTCGTCGACGAGGTTATGGACGATCCCGAGCGCTCCCTGTGCTGGGTCGAGGCCGAGAACCGCAAGCACTCCATCCGTGCTCTCCTCGCTGCCCTGGGCAAGCGCACCCCGCTCAACGACGAGGGTGTCGAGTACTCCGCCAAGGCCGAGCTTCACGCCGCTCTCGAGGCTCTCGAGCAGCTCTAAGCCTTAAGCCTGCTAAACGCACGTTTGCGGGCGGCGGATGCTCGTCTCCTGTCGCCCGCTCACCGAGGCTCAGGCAATTGCCTTAGTACCTTGGGCCTCGGATCTGTCCAAGACTGAGCGAAGGAGCTCATCATGAGCGACGGAAAGAAAAAGCTTTCCTTTTTGACGGTCATTTCGACCATCATCTGCGTCGTCTTCGTTTGCGAGGCCGCCGCTCCTGCTGCTGCCATTGGCAACCAGCAGTTCTTCTGGTGGATCTTCCTGATCCTGACCTTCCTGCTTCCTTATGGCATGGTTGTTGCCGAGCTCGGCACCACCTATGACGGCGAGGGCGGCATTTACGACTGGGTACGCGATGGCCTGGGCGACAAATGGGGCGCCCGCATCTCGTATTACTACTGGGTCAACTACCCGCTGTGGATTGCCTCGCTGGCTACCATGTTCCCCGACATTTTGGGCATGGTCTTTGGCGTTGAGTTCAACTTGATCGCCAAGATGGGTATCGATCTTGCCTTTGTGTGGATCGTCTACCTCATGGGCCGCTCCAAGGCGGCCGACTCCGAGTGGGTCCTTAACGGTGGCGCCATCATCAAGGTCGCCGTCGCCGTTATCGTTGGCGCCCTGGGCATTTGGTATGCCATGGAGAACGGTTTTGCGAACGACATGTCCGCTGCCACCTTCCTGCCCGAGCTCACCAACACCAACGCTCTCGGTTACCTGTCGATCATCATCTTTAACTTCATGGGCTTCGAGGTCATCTGCACCATGACCGATGACATGGCCGATCCCGCTCGCGATATTCCCAAGGCTATCATCGTCGGTGGCCTGTCCATCGCCGTGATCTACCTGTTCGCTGGCTTTGGCATCGGCGCTGCTGTGCCGGCCGATTCCATCGACCCAGACTACGGCATGATTTATGCAGTCCAGACCATGGTGGGCGACTCCATGATCTTTAAGGTCATCTGCATTGCCTTCCTGATCACCCTGTTCGCCAACATGGCTGCTTGGTCCTTCGGCGTTAACTCCGTTGCTCGCTACGCTGCCGAGCACGGCAACATGCCCAAGGTCTTCGCCTCGATGATCTCTGATGACGACATGCCCAACGGTGCCAACCTGGTCAACGCCGTCGTTGCCTCCCTGGTGCTGTGCCTGCAGCTCGTTCCCATCGATGCCATCTCCAACGGCGTCTTCTGGATGCTCTTCGGCACCTCCGTCGTCTTCCTGCTGCTGACCTACATCCCGATGTTCCCGGCGTTCCTCAACCTTCGCAAGAACGACCCCGACCGCGAGCGCATCTTCACGTTCCCGTTTAAGGGTGCCATGATGAAGGTCATGCTGGCCATCCCTTGCATCGAGCTGATCCTGGCCATCGTTGCAACGCTGGTGCCGTTCTCTGCCGCTGAAATTGGCGACAAGCTCCCGATGATCGTTATCTTCATCGTGCTTCTGCTCATCGGCGAGGTTGTCCGCGTCGTCAGCGCTAAGGGCCGCGAGACCGAGTACAAGGGCCTCACTCCCGAGCTGGCAGCTCAGCGTCTCGCTGAGGAGGCCGCCGAGGCCGAGGAGAACTAGAGCACCCGGTTCTGGGGCTCCAACCCTCCTCGCGTACCAACGTGCGCTTCGTCGGGCTTGTCGCTCCCGACTCCAGGCACTCTAGCCTCTTCGAGGGCGTGCCCAAAGCGACAAATTTGCTCACTATTTCCTGGGGCGGGTGCGAGCGATAGCTCCGGTAACCACCGCCCGCCCCAACCTCTCTCTCGTATCCTTCGTGCGTTTGTCTCCACGCACTTGGTTACGTTGCCGCTCGTCGGTGCGGCTCCGTGAAAACCGGCACCGGGCGCCCCGACCTTTGCCGGGGGACGGGCGCCCACTATCTCTTGGTTTTAGGCTGCGGGTAATCCGCCCGCGGCAAACGATCGTTCGATTTGGAGGAAATCTTATGCGTACGATCACCGAGTCCGAGTCCACCCCCAAGGCCGACGGCTTCTTTATGCCCGCCGAGTTCGCCCCGCAGGATCGCGTGTGGATGGGCTGGCCCCACCGCACCGACACCTGGGCCCACGGCGCCAAGCCGGCTCAGAAGCAGTATGCCGCCATCGCCCGCGCCATCTCCGAGTTCACCCCGGTCTATATGTGCGCCAACCAGGTCGACTATGCCAACTGCAAGGCCGTCTTCGAGAACGACGAGAACGTCACCGTTATCGAGATGACCACCGACGACGCCTGGTTCCGCGACACCGCCGCCACCTACGTCATCAACGGCAAGGGCGAGAAGCGCGCCAACCACTGGCACTTCAACGCCTACGGCGGCCTCGTCGACGGCCTGTACTTTCCGTGGGACAAGGACGAGCAGATCGCCCTCAAGATGGCTGAGCTCTCCGGCTGCCGTCGCTATCGTCCCGACGACATGATCCTCGAGGGCGGCTCCATCACCGTCGACGGCGAGGGCACCCTTGTCGTGACCGACCAGTGCCTGCTTTCCCCGGGCCGCACCTGCTCTGCGGTTCTGGAGGAGGAAGAGGATCCCGAGTCCATCTGGCCCAAGTTCCACAAGAAGTTTGAGCCTTGGAGCGAGGAGCTTCGCGCCTACATGGACGAGCACCTCAAGGATTACCTGGGTGTCGAGAAGGTCATCTGGGTCAAGGAGGGCATCGACCCCGAGGAGACCAACGGTCATATCGACGACGTTGCCACGTTCATCGCTCCGGGCGTCATGGCCTGCATCTGGACCGACGATCCCGAGTATCCGTTCTACGAGCAGTGCCACGCTGCCTACGAGACCCTCTCCAACGCCGTTGACGCCAAGGGCCGCAAGATGAAGGTCTACAAGCTCTGCATGCCCGTGAACCCGCTGTTCATGGACCAGGCCTCCTGCGACACCATCGACGCCGACGAGAACGCCGAGCCGCGCGTCCCCGACGAGCCGCTGATCGCGTCCTACATGAACTACCTGGTCACCAACCACGGCGTCATCGTCCCGCAGTACGGCGACGAGAACGACCAGCTGGCCGTCGACACGCTCCAGAAGATCTATGACGAGGTCTGGGGCGAGGGCGTCTACAAGTGCGTCGGCGTCCAGTCCGAGCAGGTCGTCTTCGGCGGCGGCAACATCCACTGCATTACGCAGCAGGAGCCGTCCGCGTAATTGTCTGGCTTCCCGAGGCACGGCACCTTGCCCTTCAATCGTCGGGCATGACCCTTAAGGTCTATGCCCTCCTCTTTCAGGGCAATCTGCCGCACCTCGGAAACCCAGCCGATCAATCGGACAGTCGATGAATCGCACCGTGACCATCTCGGGGCATTGATGGTCGGTTTATTCGATGTCTTGGTCGGCTGGGTTTTTCTTTGGGCACTCCGTTGCCTCCACTTCGGAGTGCCCGCCTCTTTGATTGAGTACGCGTCTGATCTGGGATTTATTGCGGGTTAGGCCAATTGTTCGCTTGAATATCCCAGGTCAGACGCGTCTTCAATTGCCAAAAGATTCCGGTCGCAATCGCGGCCGTTTTGATCGGAGTATCTATGTACCAGCGTATCGTTATCTACACGCGCCTGTTCCGCGAGCGTTGGTCCAACAATTGCATCCTCTCTTCTCTTTGGGATGGCACCTGCACCGGTGACGCGGCCTGCAACCCTACCTTGGGCTGCGCCTTCGGTACAGATGCCATCCTTTTTGCTGTAGGGGGAGCGTGTCGTGGCAGGTAAAAAGTTCTCCCTGTTCGAGGTCATCCTCTCGGTTATCTGCGTTGTCTTTACCATCGAGGCGGCCGCTCCGGCATCTGCCATGGGTAACGTGCAGTTCTTCTGGTGGATCTTCCTCATCATTACGTTTTTGCTTCCCTATGGCCTGGTGGTGGCCGAGCTCGGTACGGCGTTCGATTCCGAGGGCGGTCTGTACGATTGGGTTCGCCTGGGCTTGGGCGACCGTTGGGGCGCCCGCTGCTCCTGGTGCTATTGGGTCAACTTTCCACTGTGGGTGGCAAGTATCGCCTGCATGTTCCCCAGTGTCATCAATGCGGTATGGGGCATCGAATTTTCGCTTGGGGTCCGAATTGCCATCGAGCTTGCCTTTGTGTGGGGCGTCACGGTCATGGCAATGCAGCCGGTGGCCGAGGCCGATTGGGTCATGGATGGCGGCGCCGTCATCAAGGTGCTCATTACCGCCGTGGTGGGAATCGTCGGCATCTGGTTTGCCTGCAATAACGGCTTTGCCAACGATATGTCGTTTAAGACCTTTGTCCCCGATCTGGGAGACACTAACTCACTGACGTATCTTTCAATCATCCTATTCAACTTTATGGGCTTTGAGGTGGTCGCGACCTTTGCCAGCACGATGAAGAACCCATCGCGCGATATCCCCAAGGCGGTTATCGCCGGTGGCGTTGCCATCGCGGCGATCTACATTATCTGTGGCATCGGTATTGGAGCCGCGGTTCCCACCGAGCAGCTTTCACTCGATTCGGGCATTGTGGACGCGGTTGCCGCCATGGTGGGGCGCGCTCACCCGCTGACGATGGTCGTGGGCGTGGCCTTTTTGGTGACGCTGTTCGCCAACATGATCTGCTGGAGTTTTGGCGTCAACAACGTGGCGAGCTATGCCGCGCGCCACGGCAACATGCCGCGCCCCTTTGCGCTGGTGTCCAAGAAGACCGGCATGCCCAACGGCTCAGCACTCATTAACGGTTGTTTTGCCAGCTTGGTGCTGCTACTTCAGATTCCGCTGGGCGAAGGTTCCGACGTCTTTTGGGTCTTCTTCTCGATGAACGTCGTCTTTCTGCTCATGAGCTATATCCCGATGTTCCCGGCGTTTTGGCGCCTGCGTAAATACGACGACCGCCCACGTGTGTTCCGCGCGCCCTTCGAGGGCAAGGTGCTTGCGGTAGCGCTTGCGGTGCCGGTGGTAGAGCTCGTGCTTTCGATTGTTGCGACAATCGTGCCGCTTAACAGCTCGCCCGCCGAGATGTCAAAGTTGCCGATCCTCATGGGTGTGGTGATCGGCGTGTTGCTGGGCGAGGTTTCGCGCCTCATATCGCGCCGCGGCCGCAGCATCGACAATCCCGGCGTTGGCGCAAGGGGGACAGGTCGCTTTGCGCCAAAACAGTAGCGCCGCGAGTTGTGCGGTGCTAGATGCATCTTGGATTACTGCTCACGCTGCTCGGGATCAGATGCGAGCTTGGGTGCAAAGTAGGGGACGTGGCCCAGGTAGGGGCAGCTGTCCGAACGCGCCTCAACGGCGCAGGGGACATCGTCGTAGGTCATGGAAGAACCGAGTCGGGTGATGGCCTTGGCGGCGGGCGCGACGAGCATCTTGAGCGGTGCGATAGGCGCCATGGCATCTCCTTTCTTGCATGCGACCCGTGTTTTGGCGCGAATGTATACGCCGCCAGTCTAGCATTCCGCCGAGGAGAGCTCCAAACCACCACAAAGGGGACAGGCACCTTTGTGGTGGTTTTGGTGTTTGACCAGATAATACCTGTTATCGCTCCCGGGCAGTCGTTGGGGACGTTCTAAAACGGTTATATGTCACTATCCAATAACGCCTCTGAACTGGGCCACTATTAGATTATGGAAAACACTACTGCAAGATTATGGCAAATGATACTGTCAGATTATTGCGTGTGCTGCTGTAGTCGTCGGGGGCCTGCCTTATGAGCGCCGGCATGGTGCGAACTGTCATCGCTGCCCGCTGCAGCGAGTAGCAAGCGGGCAAAACCGCCTCAAAACCAGCGCGAACAACCGCCGCGAAGAGGATCGGATCCCTTTCGCGGCGGTTTTTTGCCGATCCGGTGCGCCTCAGATGCAAGTGAGTAGGCTTTTTTGGATCTGCCGAGCATATCACGACAAGTGCTCAATAAAACCGCAGGTCAGCGCTGTGGCGATTCGGGGTGTGCTCGGCCTCCTGCAAAAAGTCTACTCACTTGGTTTTGGCTGCTAGAAGACTGCCGCGAGGGAAGGCAACTTCCTCGCGGCGGTTGGCGTTTACCCAGATAAAACCTGCCAAAATAAACCTGTCCCTTTTTGGCATGTCCCTTTTGGCGTGGCTGATTGCTTTGGGCTGTCTTGGAGAAAGCCCGTGAGGCGGCACTCAAGCTAATCCTGCGTGTCGCCTCCGTACATGTAGACGATAAAGCCGTCGCCGGTGTCTTGGCTGTGATCTTCCAAGATGCGCTTCATGTTGAGGTGCTCGTAGAACTGCCAGTCGGAGCTGCAGTCGCTCATCAGGAAGAACTTGGTGCAGCCTGCCCGGGCGAGCTCGGCGCGCGCAAGGTCGATGAGCGCGCGGCCGAGCCCCTTGCCCTGCCACTCGGGCACGATGATGATGAGGTTGAGTTGGCCCTGGGCATACTCATTGCCCGTGGCGGCAAAGCGGTCGGCCGTGGCCTTCTCGCGGCTGTCGCCAAAGAGCGAGCCCTCGAGCTTGGCGTCGGCGGTCTTCGCCATCTCGGTTGCCTGGGCGAACATCTCGTCGTAGCAGGGTACCCACGTGGGGTTGGTACGCGGCTTGCCGTCTTCGAAGATGCCGATGCAGCAGGCGGCGATAATGCGGCCCTCGGCCTCGGCGACAAGCGCGATGGGGGAGCGCTGCAGCTGCATGGCGATGTTAAAGCGCGCGCAGAAATCGGCAGCTTCGACGTCGCCGCGGTTGCGCAGCGTGTTGCACCACAGCTGGTTGTAGATGGCGGCGATGCCGGTCAGGTCATCAAGTGTGGTGGCGCGCAGGGCTACGTTGTCAAGGCTCATGGAGGCTCCTTCCGGGTTGGGTCAGGCCACCTCTGAGTGTGACATGGCCGCAGGGCCGCCGCATCAACCATTCGGTAGACGACCCCCGATCCCACGGGGGCGGAGAGATAGTCATTGGGGACGTTCTTAAACGACTGGTCAAACAAGAGCGTCCCCAACGACTACCTCAAGGAATGTCCCAGACTGCCGGCAGAAAAGGAACGTCCCTAACTGCCGCATCCGGAGCAAGACAACGCCGCAGGTAGAGGACGGACAGCGAGCGGGCCGCATTTGAGACAAGGTGACGTGAAACGAAAGGGCGCTGACCTTCTGGTCGCGCCCTTGAAGTTGAACGTCAGATTGTCCAAATGCGGCCCGCGTAACTAAACCCGCTCTGCGATCTCGTGGATGAGGTAGTCGGTCTTTTCCCAGCCCAGGCACGGGTCGGTGATCGACTTGCCAAAGACACCGCCATCGACCGGCTGGTTGCCGTCCTCAAGGTAAGACTCGATCATAAAGCCCTTGA
The DNA here is from genome assembly GCA_019425005.1 of Collinsella sp. GTDB lineage: Bacteria > Actinomycetota > Coriobacteriia > Coriobacteriales > Coriobacteriaceae > Collinsella. The sequence continues at coordinate 44,575 of JAHYYK010000003.1, read as the reverse complement.
CCAGCTTGGAGATGGACTCGTTGCGGCGGCAGCTGTCGAGCACCTCCTTGCAAATGCGGTACTGCTCCAGCGGGCGCTTGCCCGAGTTGTCGTGGTTGCAGTCGATGACCGCCGCCGGGTTGGCGTAACCGGCATGCTCGGTGTAGCGCTCGGCCAGGCGCTCCAGGTGCTCGTAGTGGTAATTGGGGTAGGTACGACCGTCGAGACCGATGTAGCCACGCATAACGGCGTGCGCGAGCGGGTTGCCGTCGCACTCGACCTCCCAGTTGCGGAAGATAAAGCTCTGATGTGCCTGGGCGGCGTAGATGGAGTTGAGCATAACGGTGGTGGAACCGGCGGTGGGGTTTTTCATGCCCACAGGCACCGAAATGCCGCTCGACACCAGACGATGCTCCTGGTTCTCGACCGAGCGCGCGCCCACGGCGACGTAGCTCAGCAGGTCGACGAGGTACTGGTAGTTGGACGGGTAGAGCATCTCGTCGGCGGTAAAGAAGCCAGTCTCCTCGATGACGCGCAGGTGCATGTGGCGGATGGCCTTAACGCCTTCAAGCAGGTCATCGGGCGCCTCGGGGTCGGGGTTGTGCAGCAGCCCCTTGTAGCCGGTGCCCTTGGTGCGCGGCTTGTTGGTGTAGACACGCGGAATGATGATGAGCTTGTCCTTGACCTCTTCGGCGACCTTGGCCAGTCGGTTCATGTACTCAAGCACCGAGTCCTCGCGGTCGGCAGAGCACGGGCCGATGATGAGCACCTTGCGTGCGTCCTCGCCGGTAAAGACCTTGGCGACCTCGGCGTCGAATGCCTGCTTTTTGGCGGTAAGCTCGGCGGAAAGCGGCATTTCCTCGCGGATCTCCATGGGGATCGGCAGCCTGCGCTTGAATTCCATGGCCATATGGGGCCTCCTTTATCAATTAACGGCAACAATTGGCGAATTCTCGAATGCTCGGCATTATCCGCTGTCGCACGCTAAAGTGCAAGTGAAACCTGCCGAAAAGGGACAGGTTTATTTTGGTCGGTTTTATCTGGGGAAATGTCGGCGCTCGCCGGAAGGGGAGGGCCAACGTACGGCACGCTGGAGCAAGTTGGATCTTCTGCGGCATACCCTGTGGGCAAAAAATGGCAAATATGAGTACTGTTGCTAGCGTAGTATCATATCGATCTTACAAGATAATAGACACAACAGTAAATATGTTCATTAACGTTGGCACACAGAAGCATGCTACCGGGCATTTTGATCAATTTGAAGGCATATCTAGGCCGCAATGAGGTCGTTTGGGGCAGTTTTGGCTGTTACTAAAAAGGTGACAGTACTCATATTTGCCATTTTTTGTCCACGGGGCCTTGAGGGAGGGCGTCAATCAGGTCCCAGGGGAGGCGGTTCGAGGGCCGCAGAACAAAAAACGGGGGCGCAGGCTGTCCTGCGCCCCCGTTCTCGGGCGTTATTCGTTCCCTGCGGCAGAATTTACGCCGCTTCGTCGAACTGCGAATTGTACAGGTCGGCGTAGAAGCCGCCTTGGGCGAGCAGCTCGTCGTGCGTGCCCTTCTCGACGATGTCGCCGTCGCGAATCACCAAGATCACGTCGGCGTTGCGGATCGTGGACAGGCGATGCGCGATGACAAAGCTCGTGCGGCCCTGCATCAGCGCATCCATGGCGCGCTGAATAAGCTCCTCGGTACGGGTATCGACGTTGGAGGTCGCCTCGTCCAGAATCAGCGCCGGGCGGTCGGCCAAAATGGCACGGGCGATGGTCACGAGTTGGCGCTGACCCTGCGACAGGTTAGTGCCCTCCTCGTTGATCATAAAGTCGTAGCCACCGGCGAGCGTATGGATAAAGTGGTCGCAGCGTGCGGCGCGTGCGGCGGCCTCGACCTCGGCGTCGGTCGCATCGGGGCGTCCGTAGCGGATGTTCTCGCGGATGGTGCCGTTAAACAGCCAGGTGTCCTGCAGCACCATGGCAAACTCGCCGCGCAGCGCCGCGCGGTCCCAGTCGCGCACGTCGACGCCCTCGACGCGCAGCGAACCGTCGTCCACGTCGTAAAAGCGCTGCAGCAGCTTAATGAGCGTGGTTTTGCCGGCGCCGGTGGGGCCGACGATGGCGATGGTCTGGCCGGGCTGCGCCTCGCAGCTAAAGTCGTGGATGATGGTCTTGTCGGGCGTGTAACCAAACTTGACGTGGTCAAACTCCACGTGGCCGGGGCGCTTCTCGGGGATCTGCGCGTCGGCCTTCTGCTCCTCCTCGGGCGCGGCCAAGAACTCAAAGACACGCTCGGTGGCGGCGGCCATCGACTGCATCGTGTTGCTCACGTTGCCCAGCTGCTGCACGGGTTGCGTAAAGTTGCGAACGTACTGGATAAAGCTCTGAATGTCGCCGGGTGTGGCATTGCCGGTCAGCGCGAGCTGCGCGCCCACCACGACGACGCCCACGTAGCCCATGTTGCCCACCAAGCTCATAAGCGGCATCATCAGGCCCGACAGGAACTGCGAGCGCCAGCCACTAATAAAGAGGCGGTCGTTCTCCCTGTCGAACTCCTCGATCGAGGCCTCGGCGCGGTCGAACACCTGAATAACGTTCTGGCCGGCAAAGTCCTCCTCGATAATGCCGTTGACGGTGCCCAGAACCTGCTGCTGCTCGCGGAAGTACGGCTGCGAGAAGTGAATCATCACAGCCAGGATAATCGCGGCGGCCGGCAGCGTGAGCACGGTGACGCCGGTGAGCGGCAGACTGATCGACAGCATCATGACGAGCACGCCGATAATCTGCGTGACAGACGTGATGAGCTGCGTCACGCTTTGGTTGAGCGACTGGCCGAGCGTATCGACGTCGTTGGTGATGCGACTGAGTACGTCGCCCTTGCTGTGGCCGTTGAAGTAACTCATCGGAACGACGGCGATCTTGGCGGCGATCTCCTTGCGCATGCGATAACAAATTTTTTGCGTGACGCCGGTCATGAGCCAGCCTTGGATCAGGCTGCAGACAGAGCTTGCCAGATACAGACAGAGCAAAAAGCCGAGCGTCTTGGCGATCCAGGCAAAGTCGACATCGCCGGTACCGTTGACCTTGGAGACCAGGCCTTCGAACAGTTTGGTCGTAACCTGGCCGAGCACCTTGGGTCCCACAATGTTAAAGATGACCGAGCACACGGCAAAGGCGACGGCGGCAAACACGGCAATCTTGTGCTGACCGATATAGCCGAGTAGCTGCCTCATGGTGCCCTTAAAGTCCTTGGCCTTTTCGCCGCGGCCCATGCCACCCATGCGGCCCATGGGACCGCGCCGGCGGGTGGGCTTAGGAATCTGAGTCTTGGTCTCGTCTGCCATTAGCGCTCGCCTCCTTCCATGACGGCTTCAATCTCTTCTTGGGTAAGCCCCAACTCCTCGGCGGAAAGCTGCGACTGTGCGATCTCCAGGTACGCCGGGCAGTTGTGCAGCAGCTCCTCGTGCGTGCCGGTGCCCACCACGTGGCCGTCGTCGAGCACGATGATCTGGTCGGCGTGCATGATGGTCGCGATGCGCTGGGCCACGACCACGAGCGCGGCGTCGGTAACGTTTTTGGCAAGCTCCTCGCGCAAGCGAGCATCGGTCTTGTAGTCGAGGGCGCTAAACGAGTCATCGAACACCACGACCTCGGGCTTTTTGGCCAACGCGCGTGCGATGGCCAGACGCTGGCGCTGACCGCCCGAGACATTGGAGCCGCCCTGACTGATGGGGGAGTCGTAGCCGCCCTCGCGCTCGGCGATAAAGTCCTCGGCTTGGGCGATGCGCGCGGCCTCGTGCATGTCCTCGTCGCTCACCATGTCGCCGGCAAACTTGAGGTTGCTCTCGACGGTGCCCGAGAACAGACGCCCCTGCTGCGGGATGTAACCAATGCGGCGGCGAAGCTCGGAAAGGGTCATGTCGCGCACGTCGATGCCGTCGAGCGAAATGCTGCCGCCCGTGACGTCGTACAGGCGCGGAATCAACTGCACAAGCGTGGACTTGCCCGAGCCCGTGGAGCCAATGATGCCGAGCATCTGACCGGCATGCGTGGTGAAGTTTACGCCGCTAATGACGTCGGCGCGGGCATCGGGATACTGGAAGCTCACGTCGCGGAAGGTGAGCTCACCGCGCGGCGCGCTGGCTGCGGGCAGTTTGGGCGAGACGGGGTCGTTGATGCTCGTGGGGCAAGTGATGACCTCTTCCACGCGCTCGGCTGCGACCTCGGCGCGGGGCAGGATGACCGAAACCATGGTGAGGATCATAAACGCCATGACGATCTGCATGGTGTAGGAGATGAACGCCATCATGTTGCCGACCTGCATCACACCGTCGGACACGCCCTGCGCGCCAAACCAGACGATAAGCACGGTGATGCAGTTCATAACGAGCATCATGAGCGGCATCATAAAGCTCATGGCGCGGTTGGTGTAGAGCTGTGTGGTCATCAGGTCGAGTGATGCCTTGTCAAAACGCTCGAGCTCATGCTCCTCGCGGTTGAACGAGCGGATGGGCATAAGACCGTCGAGCAGCTCGCGGGCGGTAAGGTTCACACGGTCCACAAAGCTCTGCATCTTTTTGAACTTGGGCATGGTGAGGCCCATGAGCACGCCGACGACGGCCGAGACCGCGATGATGGCAACGGCGATGGTCCACTCCAGGCCGGTATGGTTAGCCAGGACGCGCATGACGGCGACGATGCCCATGACGGGGGCCATCAGACACATGCGGATAAACAGGGTTGCAGCCATCTGGATCTGCTGAATGTCGTTGGTGCAGCGGGTAATGAGCGAGGCCTGGCTAAACTTGCCCACCTCGGCCGGCGAGAAGTGCATAACCTTGTTGAAGGTCTCGCGGCGCAGGTCGCGGGCGATGGAGCAGGCGGTGCGCGAAGCCACGGCACCGGTCAGGATGGTGGCGACGAGCGACACCAGGCACAGCCCAAACATCGTGGTCGCCATGCGGCTGAGGTAGGCGTTCTGCACGTCGGCGGGGTCGATGCCCTGTGCCTTGTACTCGTCCTGTACATAGCTCACGGCGCGCTGGGTCACGATGGAGCCCGACATGGAGCCCATTTTGTCCGCCATTTGGTTGGCGCCCTCGACGAGCTTGATTTGGTCTACCAGACCGCCCTCGACACCCAAGCGCAGGCTCTTCATGGTGATCTTACCGCCGTCGGCATCAATCTGTTTTTGCATGCTCTGCGCGGCTGCGGCCTTCTGCTGCATCTCGGCGAGTTGCTCGGGCGTCATCGCCGCCATCTGCTCGGGCGTGGGTATGGCCTGAGCGCCGCTGTTGTCTTTCTCACCGGACGTGCCCATCATGTCACCCATGGAGTTGGCGTCAATACCCTGGTTGAGCGAAAGGACGACGGTCTCGGGCAGACTCATGATATCGGCGAGCTTGCTGCCGTCGGCGCGCTCATCCTCGGTTCCCTTGTACGTGCGAATCCCGTTTTTGTCTGCCTTGCCAAACGCAGCTTCTACCGTCTTGGCGTCCTTGGCGCTCATAAAGAGTTCGAGGTCGTCGAGCGATTCGGCGCGGATGGTGTCGGGTACGGGCGACGCGATGCCGCCTTGCTGCACACCCACGTCGACGATGTCGCTCATATAGGTAGGCAGTGCCAGATCGGCGTTGCAGCTGATTACGATAAGTACGATAGCTGCGAACAGTGCCAGGATATGTTTTTTAAAGAGCTTGAGAATCCTCACTCGGCATCTCTCCTTTCTTGATTGCGGTCGATAATTTCGTTGGCACGTCTAAGAAGGCGCACCATCTCTTGGGTATCTGTTTCGCCGAGCTGCTCGAGGAAAGCCGCAGTGCGGTTCTCGAATTCCCGACGTTTGATTTCGAGATCCTGGAATCCTTTGTCGGTCACCGTGACGTGCACGCGACGACGGTCGGTCTTTGAGTGCTCGCGCTCGACCCAGCCCTTGGCTTCGAGAGCGCGTAGGATATTGGCGATGCGGGCACTCGAGACCCAGGCGCGATCAGCGAGTTCGCTCGGCGTGAGCGAACCGCCGGCGAGTATGAGGGCGCGCATGACGGCCATCTCGCCGCCGAGGGCTTTGTCCGCAAAGCGCGAAATGCGCTGATGCATGCTGCCGAACTCGGTAAGGAGCTGGCGCCCAAGTTCACGGAAATCGGTATCTTCCACCGAAAACCCCTAACACTAAAAACTATTTTCGGTGAAAGATGATACCCCCATACGCGGGCCTCATACAGTGGGCAATATTAAGAGCTCATTAAGACTTAAAATAATTCAATTGCTGAAGCGTTTTAAAGAACTATTATGCCCGCGGTTAGGCGAGGGGTTGTCACCACCATGACGACTGGGACTCATATAATCGCCACGTGCGATGCTCCAACTTCCCGCAAGGAGACACCTTACATAAAGGGGGATGGAGTCATGGCATTTGACTTCACGGGCAAGACCGCGATTGTCACGGGCGGCACTCAGGGCATTGGCCTCGAGATCGCCAAGGGCATCGTCGCGGGCGGCGGACATGTCGCGCTCATCGCAAGGAACGCTGCTAAGGGCGAGGCCGCAGTGGCCGAGCTTGGCGAGGGCAACAAGTTCTATCAGCTCGATGTCGCCGATGCGCCCAAGGCGCGCGAGACCGTCGAGCAGATTTTTACGGACCTGCCGCAAACCAACATCTTGATTAACTGCGCTGGCGTCATCAGCACCAAGAAGTTCGACGAGATCGATGACACCGAGTGGCGCCGCACTATCGATATCAACCTCAACGGTACCTTCACTATGATGAACGCCGTGTACCCGCACTTTAAGGCGGCGCATGCCGGCACTATCGTCAACGTGAGCTCCGTTGCTGGCAAGATCGGCGGCGGCCTGCTTGGCACCGCTGCCTACGCGAGCTCCAAGGCCGGTGTCAACGGCCTTACCAAGGCGGTCGCCAAGGAGGGCGGCAAGTTTGGCGTTCGCTGCAACGCCGTGTGCCCGTCGCTCACGTTGACCGATATGACCTCGATTCTCTCTGACGAGAACTCTCAGCGCATCATCAACGGTATTCCTCTGGGCCGCGCTGCCCAGGCCAGCGAGCCTGCGCAGATGGTGCTGTTCTTCGCTTCCGACCTCGCCAGCTTCGTGAACGGCGAGATCGGCGACTGCGACGGCGGCATCGTCCTGGACGGGTAATACCCCACGACGATTATTCGGCGACGGCTCCTGCGACTCGGGACCGTCGCCTTCTTTCTGATATAGGCGCGTGCGGCTACGATTCGCATGCATCCAAAGGAGATATATATGAGTGAATCGACTGCGGTGGAGGCGCCGGCGGCAAAGGAGCCGTTCTTTAAGATGTCCTCCATCCCGGGTGCCAATATTTTGGTGCCGCTTTTGCTGGGCTGCCTGCTCAACACGCTATTCCCCGACCTGTTCAAAACGCTCGGCAGCTTTACGCTTGGTATGACCCAGCAGGGCGCAGGCCCGCTCGTGGGCGCTTTTTTGCTCATCGTCGGTACGACGATTTCGTTTAAGAGTGCTCCTGCCGCCGCTGCACGCGGCGCCATCATCATCGCCGTCAAGCAGATCGTGGTCGTTGCCGTGTCGCTGCTCATCCTTTATGTGTTCAACGACAACCTGTTTGGCATCTCTGCCATGGTGATGCTGGCGGCTTGCACCGGCGCCAACAACGCTATGTACGCTGGTCTGATGGGCACCATGGGCAATGAGGCCGAGCGTGGCGCCGTCGCCATCACCACGCTGGTTGTCGGCCCTCCGGTCACGATGATCGTGCTCGGCGCTGCCGGTCAGGCTCCGATCGGCTGGTCGCTCGTGGGCGCCATCCTGCCGATCGTCGTCGGCATTATTCTGGGCAACCTCTTCCCGAGCTTTAAGAAGATGATGGCACCGGCACTTTCCGCCATCATCGTGCTCGTCTTCTTTGCCATGGGCTCGACCATGACCTTTGGCCAGCTCATTAATGGCGGTCTCCCCGGCATCCTGCTCGGCGTGATCTGCTCGGTGGTCTTTGCAATTCCCGTTATCGCGGTCGATAAGCTCACGGGCGGTACGGGTGTCGCAGGTGCGGCCATTTCGAGCTGCGCCGGAGCCAATGTGGCCACGCCCGCTGCCATGGCAAGCGTCAACGAGGCCATGTACGGCGGCGCGGTGCTCGCGACGGCCACGGCACAGGTTGCTGCCTGCGCAATCGTTACGGCTATTTTGACCCCGCTGGTCACCAGCTGGTGCTACAAGCATTTTGAGGGCCAGCAGAGCAACGGCAAGGCAACGACCGACAAGGCCTCCGCAGCCGCCTAATGCCAAACGGTAATCAAAGCTAAAAACTAGCTACGCCACAGGGCGGCCACGGGGGATCCCGTGGCCGCCCTGCAGTTTCTGTAGGGTCTTTGGGACACTTTACCCTGCTAAAGCTGGCATAACAGCTAGAGCGAACGTCGTACAAAGGCAAGGAAAAATAACATACAAATCGGTGAACGGTAGTTGTTCGCGCTCGCATTTCCTGCGGGTTTGTAAAAAACGCCATTATGATATAAAAAAAGAAACATATAACAGCCCAGATGGAGAGGGTCGCTATGTTATCCTTCTCAGACGGGTGAAATCTTGGGTTTTGGGTTGTAGTTCCAAGGTGGACAAACGTTTTCCCTGCACCAACGTGTGGTGAAGAACGGAAGAAGCCGGTAGTGCAAGCCGAAAATTCAAGAATTCAATAAGCAGCGGTGTGAGAGAGCGCCGCATTACACGTAACTAGGAGCGTGGTTGCACAATGCAGGAGGCATGGGAAGGCTTCAAGGAAGGCATTTGGACGGGAGAGGTTGACGTCCGAGACTTCATCCAGAAGAACTACACCCCCTACGAGGGCGACGAGTCGTTCCTCGTCGGTCCGACCGAGCGTACCAAGGAGCTGTGGGGCGAGGTTCTCGACCTGCTGCTTAAGGAGCGCGAGCAGGGTGGTGTCCTCGATATGGACACCAAGATCGTCACGGGTATCGTGAGCCACCCCGCTGGCTACATCGATAACGCCCACCGCGAGAAGGAGACCATCGTCGGTCTCCAGACCGACAAGCCGCTCAAGCGCGCGCTGCACGTCAACGGCGGTATCCGCATCGCTTGCCAGGCTGCCAGCCAGCACGGCTATAAGGTCGACGAGAACGTTGTCGAGCGCTACACCTTCGAGCGCAAGACCCACAACGCCGGCGTCTTCGATGTTTACACCCCCGAGATGCGTGCTTGCCGCTCGGCTCACATCATCACCGGTCTGCCCGATGGCTATGGCCGCGGCCGCATCATCGGCGACTACCGTCGTGTCGCCCTGTACGGTGTCGACTACCTGATCAAGGACAAGGAGGCCCAGAAGGCTTCCACCCCGACGGTCATGACCGCCGACAACATCCGCGACCGCGAGGAGCTGCAGGAGCAGATCCGCGCCCTCGGCGAGCTCAAGATGATGGCCGAGACCTATGGTTTCGATATTTCCAACCCTGCTACCAACACGCAGGAGGCCATCCAGTGGATGTACTTCGCCTACCTCGCTGCCGTCAAGGAGCAGAACGGCGCCGCTATGTCCATCGGCCGTACCTCCACGTTCATCGACATCTACGCTGAGCGCGACCTTGCCAACGGTACCTTCACCGAGGAGCAGATCCAGGAGTTCGTGGATCACTTCATCATGAAGTTCCGCATGGTCAAGTTTGCCCGTACCCCCGAGTACCAGGCCCTGTTTACCGGCGATCCGCAGTGGGTCACCGAGTCCATCGGCGGCATGGGTGTTGACGGCCGTACGCTCGTTACCAAGATGAGCTACCGTTACCTGCACACGCTCGAGAACATGGGCACCAGCCCCGAGCCCAACATGACCGTTCTGTGGTCGACCCGTCTGCCCGAGAACTTCAAGAAGTTCTGCGCCAAGACTTCTGTCGCCAGCTCCTCGATCCAGTACGAGAACGACGACCTCATGCGCGTTTACCACGGCGACGACTACGGCATCGCCTGCTGCGTGTCCTCCATGCGCATTGGCAAGGAGATGCAGTTCTTCGGCGCCCGTGCCAACCTGGCCAAGTGCCTGCTGTACGCACTCAACGGCGGTGTTGACGAGGTCTCCAAGAAGCAGGTCGGCCCCAAGTATCGCGCCGTCGAGGGCGATACGCTCGATTACGACGACGTTGTGGCCAAGTACAACGACATGATGAAGTGGCTCGCTGGCGTGTACGTCAACTCGCTGAACATCATTCACTACATGCACGACAAGTACTGCTACGAGCGCATCCAGATGGCTCTGCACGACAAGCACGTGCACCGCTGGTTCGCTACGGGCATCGCTGGCCTTTCCGTCGTGGCTGACTCCCTGTCCGCCATCAAGTACGCCAAGGTCCACCCCGTCCGTGACGAGAACGGCATCATCGTCGACTTCGAGACCGAGGGCGAGTTCCCCAAGTACGGTAACGACGACGACCGCGTCGACCAGATTGCTCACGACGTTGTGCACCAGTTCATGGAGTACATCCGCATGAACGACACCTACCGCAACTCCGTGCCCACGACCTCGGTTCTGACCATTACCTCCAACGTCGTGTACGGTAAGAAGACCGGCTCCACGCCCGACGGCCGCAAGGCTGGCCAGCCGTTCGCCCCGGGTGCTAACCCCATGCACAAGCGCGATAGCCACGGCGCCATCGCTTCGCTGTCTTCGGTTTCCAAGCTCCCGTTCCGCGATGCTCAGGACGGTATCTCCAACACCTTCTCCATCATCCCGAGTGCGCTCGGCAAGGAGGATCAGGTGTTCTTTGGCGATATCGACCTTGATCAGCTGGGCGAGTAACTATTGTTAGTGCTATACTAACAATAACGATTACTGATTAGTGCGCCGGTTTCGGCCGGCGCCTATTAATCGAAGGAGACACATTATGAAGGTTTCTGAAGTTTCTGAGACTCAGGCCGATAACCTGGTCCACATGCTCGACGCTTACGCCGAGAAGGGTGGCCACCACCTGAACATCAACGTCTTCAACCGTGAGACGCTGCTCGACGCTCAGGCTCACCCCGAGAAGTACCCGCAGCTGACCATCCGCGTTTCCGGCTATGCCGTGAACTTCCACACGCTCACCAAGGAGCAGCAGGACGAGGTCATTGCGCGTACCTTCCACGACAAGTTCTAAAGGGGTTTAACTCCCGCAGGATCGCCGGGCCGCTTTGGGTTACTTTCCAAAACGTCCTCGGACATGCAAAGGGCTCCGCTGCGCGCTTCGCGCGGCGGAGCCCTTTGCGTCCTGCGGAAATGTTTTGGAAAGTAACCCAAAGCGGCCCGGCGGGGTTCTTCGGAGTCACCCTTTAGGCGGAACTCTCCTAATTATTTGGATGAGTCGTTTACTTACTTGTGCTGTTACCGTCTTCCCGCTGTTGTTGGGGTATGCTTTGTTCGTATGTAAACGTATGACATGTTGATGGGGGAGGGTGCTATGGCTCGCGAGAGTGCTCGTTCTAAAGATACGGCTAAGCCTGGCATCAAGGAAGTTGCAGCGGTGGCGGGGGTTTCGCCTACTACGGTATCTCGCGTGCTTAATAATCGCGGCTACATTAGCCAGGAAACCCGCGATAAAGTCCATGCGGCGATGGAGCGCATCAATTACACGCCCAACGATATCGCCCGTGCCATGCTCAACGGTCGCCTGAACCTTATCGGCATGATTGTTCCCTTTGTGAGCAGCCCGTTCCATGCTCAGGTTGTGCAGGCGGTCGAGCGCACGTTAGCGGAAAACGGTTTTAAGATGTTGCTGTGCAACAGCGCCAATCGACCCGATCTTGAGCGTTCCTATATTGACATGCTCCGCCGCAATATGGTCGACGGCGTCATCGTCAACTCCCTCAATATCGGTGCCGAGGCATATGCCGAGATGGGCTTGAGCCTGGTTGGCATCGACTGCGATCTTGGCGAGGGCTCTGTCCAGATTGCAAGTGACAGCTATGGCATCGGCGAGCTCGCCACGCGCCGTCTGATTGATGACGGCTGCAGGCGTATCCTGTGCCTGCGCAGCAATAGCCGCATGCGCATGCCTGCCAATAAGCGTACCGATGCCTACCTCGATGTTGTTGAGCAGGCCGGTTTGTCCGCGCTTGTCCGTGAGGTTGAGTTCGTTAAGCCCGACGACGAAAAGGGCGCGGTCGTTGCGAAGATCCTCGATGAGAACCCCGATATTGACGGCATCTTTGCGGGAGACGATACGATGGCGGCCATCTGTCTCAACGTGATGAAGCAGCGCGGCTTGAGCGCTCCAGACGATATTAAGGTCGTGGGCGCGGATGGTGCCCGCCGAACTATGACGTTTATGCCTGACTTAACAACCGTACGTCAAGATATCGATCGCATCGGAGAGCTCGCGGCGCAATCCATCATCGCTCTTATTAACGGCGATAATCCCGAATCGAATATCGAGCTCCCCGTTGAACTCATTGAGGGCAAAACCGCGTAGTTCATCCCGTGCCAAAAGAATTCCTCAAACGCCTCTGATGACCGTTCACCGGCATATGTCAACCGTTTGCCGACGACTGGAACTGCGAAAAGACGTATTGGTGTGAAAACGTTTGACATATGAAAACGATTGACATATCTTGCCATTGTACCGAGTTAGTATGTCGTGGAAAGGAAGTCTCGGATGCACAAGGTGTATTACCAGCCTGAGGGAATTTGGGTAGGCGACATCATGCCGTACGGCGAGGACGGCACGTTCTATCTCTATCATCAGCGTGACACGCGTAACCCCGAACCTTTCGGAGAGCCGTTTGGCTGGGCACTCGCTACGACCAAGGATTTCGTCAACTACAAGGACTTTGGCGAGAGCCTTGAGCGTGGCGGCGACGAGGAAGTCGACCAGTACGTTTATGCCGGCACGGTGTTTAAGGTGGGCGACAAGTACCATGCGCTCTACACTGGTTGCAATCGCGATAAGGTCCGCGCACGTTTGATGAAGCAGGTTCTTCTTCACGCAACGAGCGACGACGCCGTCAAGTGGGAGAAGAACATCGCCGAGACGCTGCTTCCGCCCCAGGAGGGTTACGATGACCGCAACTGGCGCGATCCCTTTGTGCTTTGGGATGAGGAGAACGAAGAGTACATGCTCATCCTCGGCACGCGTGTGGGCGAGGACAAGCGTCTGATGACCGGCCGCCTGGTCAAGTTCACCTCCAAGGATCTGACCAACTGGGAGTTCCAGGGCGACTGGTGGAACCCGGGCCTGTACACCATGTTTGAGATGCCTGATCTCTTTAAGATGGGCGACTGGTGGTACCTCGTCTTTTCCGAGTACAGCGACGGCAACAAGACCCGTTACCGCATGTCCAAGTCCATCAACGGTCCTTGGATTACCCCCGCTGACGACTCCTTCGACGGCCGCGCGTACTACGCTGCTCGCACCGCATTCGATGGCGAGCGTCGCGTTCTCTTTGGTTGGGTTCCTACGCGTGACGAGGGCGGCGACCCCAGCTCTTACCTATGGGGTGGCACCTTTATGCCCCTCGAGATCGTTCAGCGTGCCGACGGAACGCTCGGCACCAAGCTCCCCGACAGCATGCTTGGCGCCTTTGGCGAGGCTAAGGCAGTCGAGACCTTTGAGCTTTCCTGCGAGTCGGGCAAGGTCGAGCAGGTGCTCGCCGCGGATGCCGGCTCCACCTACTTGCTCGATGCCGACATTGAGCTCGGCGGTAACGCTGCCGGCTTCTCGGTCAAGTTCGCCGAGGACGCCGAGACTGGTCTTGCCTATGAGTTCCGCGCCAACCTGCGCGAGGGCAAGCTCGAGTTCACGCCGGCTCCCCAGTACCCGTGGTTCCAGGTCAACAACATGGGCCTCGAGCGTCCGTTGTTCTTTAAGGGCGAGGGCACTCACCATGTGCGTCTGGTCGTCGACGACGACATCGCGACCATCTTTGTCGATGATGTTGCGCTCAACGCTCGCTTCTGCAACAAGCAGGGCCAGGGTGTGGCGCTTACCGTCACCGACGGTGCGCTCAAGTGCGCAAACGCAACGATCGCGTCTCTGTAGCGGCAACGAACCGTTTTATGATTTAGAAAAGGAATGGAGAAGAACATGGACTACAAGGCAGTGTCCCAGCAAGTCGTCGACAACGTCGGCGGACTGGAGAACATCGAGGGCGCCACGCATTGCGTGACCCGTCTGCGTCTGGTGCTCAAGGATACGAGCAAATACAACAAGGCCGAGCTCGAGAACATCGATGGCGTCAAGGGCGTGCTGTACAACAGCGGCCAGCTCATGATCATCTTCGGTACCGGTACCGTCAACAAGGTTTACGATGAGTTTATGGCTCTGACGGGCGTTAAGGAGATCAGTGCTTCCGAGGTCAAGGGCGCCGAGGCGGACAAGAAGGGCAAGTTCTTCTCGGTCCTCAAGGTATTCTCGGACATCTTTATCCCCATCATTCCCGCCTTCGTCGGCGCTGCAATCATCATCGGCCTTAAGTCGCTGATCGTTGCCAACGGCCTCTTTGGCATGGAAGGCAGCCTCGCCGATCACAGCGAGTTCCTCAAGAACCTCGCAAGCTTCTTTGCCATTATCGCCACCACGTTCGACTACCTGCCTGTCCTGGTTATGTACAGCGCGGTCAAGCGTTTTGGCGGTAACCCGATCCTGGGCATCCTCGTCGGTATCGTCATGGTTCACCCGAGCCTTATGAACCGCAACACGTTCGTTATGGACCCGACGGGTGCTGAGTACTGGAACTTCGGTCCGCTATCCATTCCCATGGTTGCTTTCCAGGGCGGTGTGTTCCCCGCAATCCTGACTGCCTGGTTTATGGCCAAGGTCGAGAAGATTGCCCAGAAGTACATCCCCGAGGTCGTTTCGTTCGTCTTTGTCCCGACCGTTACCCTGATTCTTGCTAACGTTGCCCTGTTCACCGTGTTCGGCCCGCTCGGCAACCTGATCGGTGACGTCCTCGCCGGCGTAATCGATATCCTGTACAACAGGATGGGCGTCTTTGGTGCCTTTGTCTTCGCCGCGTTCCTGCAGCCGCTCGTCGTTACCGGTACGCATCAGTTCATCCAGGGTATCGAGGCCAACCTCGTTGCCACGACCGGCTTCAACTACATCCAGGCCATCTGGTCGGTTTCCATCATCGCCCAGGGCGGCGGCGCCATCGGCATGTACCTCATTCACAAGAAGCATTCCAAAGAGCGCAACATTTGCATGTCGTCCTTTATCCCGACGCTGGTCGGTATCTCCGAGCCCGCAATCTTTGCTGCAAACATGCGCTACTCGATTATTCCGTTCATCTGCGCATGCATCGGTGCAGGCTGCGGCGGTGCCTTCGTGAAGCTCTTTGAGGTGCGCGCCATCGGTCAGGGTCTGACCGGCGTGCTTGGCCTGCTCATCGTCACGCCCGAGACGCTCGTGTGGTATGTGGCTGGCAATCTCATCGCCTTTATCGTGCCGATCGTCTTGATCTTTGCCTACAACAAGGCAAAGGGCGTGCCGACCACTGATGAAGAGGGCGCTGGTGCTGGCTTTGATGTCAGCTTCTAGTTGAGCCGTTCAGCGTAATCTGAGGATAAGTCCATTTGGGGAAGGGCGTTCGACTCGTGTGAGTCGAGCGTCCTTCCCCATAGACGAGAAAGTCAACGGCGATGTTTAATCAAAAAAATAAGGTGACACGCGCGGACTATGAGCAGTGGCGTGCCGGACAGGATGAGACGGCGGGTCGCATCGCGTCCGACCCCGATAGGCTCCTGTTCCATGTGGAGCCTGAGCTTGGCTGGCTCAACGACCCCAACGGTTTGGTGCAGATCGGTGATACGTATCACATCTATCACCAATACGATCCATTCGATGCTGCGCATGGCGGTCCAGTGCTTTGGAATCATCTGACAACAAAGGATTTTGTGACGTACGAGAATCGCGGCCCTGTGCTGTTCCCCGATTCCGATTTGGATTCGAGCGGAGCGTATTCTGGTTCTGCCTTTGTACACGACGGCAAGATTCACTACTTCTATACCGGCAACGTCAAGCATTTTGACCGCGATGATTACGACTACGTGTTGACGGGCCGTGAGCAAAACCAGATTCATGTGGTTGCCGAGAACCCCGACGAATTGGGCGAGAAGCGCATAGCTGTTGGGCCGGTCGATTACCCCGACGATATCGGTACGCACGTGCGTGATCCCAAAATCCTTGAACACGATGGTATCTACTACATGGTTCTGGGCGCTCGTACGAAAGACGACCGCGGCTGCGTGCTTGTCTATACCTCGAGCAATCTAGAGGACTGGAGCTATGCGACGCGCATTGAGTTGGGCGAGAAGTTTGGCTTTATGTGGGAGTGCCCCGATCTGTTTGAGCTCGATGGTGAGCTTATTCTCGTTTGCTGTCCGCAGGGTGTGTCCGCCGATGGATGGCGTTACCGCAATCCGCACCAGTGCGTGTGGTTTCCCATCGAGGCCGATTGGGAGGCGCCGAGTTTTAAGATCGCCGGGCAGGGCATGCCCCCGATGGTCGATGCCGGCTTTGATTTCTACGCACCGCAGTCTTTTGAGGATGCTGCGGGTCGGCGTTTGATGATCGGGTGGTCGGGTTGCCCCGATGCGACGGCAAAAAGCCCGACGGTGGCACGCGGGTGGCAGTGCGCGTTGACGGTGCCGAGAAAACTGAGCATGCGCGATGGTAAGCTCTGTCAGCAGCCGGTGCACGAGATTGAGAGGATGCGCGGCGACTGCGTTTGCGCGACAGGCGGTGAAACCGTTGAGGAGCCGGGCCGCCTGTTTGATCTTGTGGTTTCCTGTGAGGGCGCCCAGGTGATCGAGCTCGAAATCCGCAAGGGTGTCTTTGTGCGCTATGCAGACGGGATGCTTACCCTCGACATGGGTGACGAAGGCTATGGGCGCGACCAGAGGTCGATCGAGCTCAGCGAGCTTCGCGACCTGCGCGTGCTTTCGGACACTACGATGGTCGAGATTTTTGCAAATGGCGGCGAGGCGGCACTTACGAGCCGTACCTATTCGCCGGCGGTTCCGGCGATGGAGCTGCACGCCGAGGGTGCGGCATCGATGAATTTCTACCGCCTCGTGCATTAACCGTGCGTGGAGCACGATTGGATTTGCTGGACGGAATGTGTCGCAGTTGTCGCGGCCAACTACCGCTTACCGCATATAGCGACCGTTTGCGGAATAAGTAACCCTCCTTAATAAACCGTGTGGAATCCTAGATAAGCACGGAGTTTTCCAGGGAGACGCTGTCCTTTGTTGTGTGCAAGGGGCGGCGTCTCTTTGGCGCTTGGACGCCGTTGTGCAACAGTGCGGCGGCGCGTGCCATGTATTGAAAAGCCAATGTCGAGATGGGTCGTGATAATAATGGGCAAGTACGTAATCGTGGTTGAGTCTGGGTCGGATGTGACGCCGGAGCTCTGCGAGCGCTACGGCATCGTGCGCGTGCCCATGCATGTCACGATTGGTGACGAGACCGTCGAGGACGGCTCGATCGATCCGCTCGAGATTTATTCGCGCTGCAACGAGTTTGGCGTGATGCCCAAGACCAGCGGCTGCGCGCCTGCGGATTTTGCTCACGTGTACGACCGCATTCACGCTGAGCAGCCCGATGCGACTATTCTGCATCTCGCGTATTCCGAGGCCACGACCTGCTCGCATCAATCATCGAAGATCGCCGCCAAGGGTCGCGACTACGTGTTCTCTATGGACACGCGCTTTGTCTCGGTAGGCCAGTCGCTCGTTGTCGTCGAGACCGCCAAATACATCGAGGCTCACCCCGATGCCACCGTCGACGAGATCTTTGCATTTACGAATTCCGTCATGGACCGCGTGCTGCTGGGCTTTGTTCCTACCGATCTTGCCTTTCTTAAGGCGGGCGGTCGCTTGTCCAACGTCGCATTCCTTGGCGCCCATTTGCTCAAGATTAAGCCCTGCATTGAGGTGACGGGCGGCAAGTTCGTGGCGACCAAGAAGTTCCGCGGCTCTATGCTCAAGTGCGCCCGCGCCTTTATTGACCACATGGTTGCGAAGGGCGAGATTGACTACTCGCACATTGGCCTGGCGTATTCGGTGGGCCTTTCCCAGGAGCTGCGCGACGACATGGAAGTCTATGCGCACGACCTGGGCTTTGAGGACGTTACCTGGACTCAGGTCGGCGGCGTCATCTCGAGCCATTGCGGCCCGACCGCCTTAGGTGCGGTGCTCACGCTTAAGGCGTAAAGGCCGCAGGCGAGCGTTCTTCAGCCTGACATCTCGACGTAGCCCCCAGCCATGGTGATGGGGGATAGATTAAAACGTGCCGTTCTAGTCCGAGACGTTTAAACGCAAACGCATGGGCTAGAATGACTCTGGCATTTTAATTGGTTGCATCCAAGGAGAGGCAAGGTAGCGCGAATGGCAGAAATGACGCTTGAGGGTGTGGACGCTCGTCCCGAGGACTCTGCGTTTGCCCTTGGCCGCGTGCATTCGATCGAGACGATGGGAACGGTCGACGGACCCGGCATCCGCTTTGTGGTGTTTGTTCAGGGCTGTCCCATGCGCTGCGCGTATTGCCACAATCCCGATACCTGGTCGGTCAACGGCGGCACCATGGTGACCGTCGAACACCTGATGGATGAGTTCCAGAGTAACCACGAGTTCTATCGCAGCGGTGGCATTACGGTGTCCGGCGGCGAGCCGCTCCTGCAGCCCGAGTTTTTGGCCGATCTGTTTCGTGCTATGCATAACAACCCCGATGGCCGTGTACATACCTGCCTAGATAGCTGTGGCTATGCATTTGACCCCAACCACCCCGAGAAGTTCGATGCCGTGCTCAACGAGACCGACATGGTACTGCTCGATATTAAGCATGCCGACCCGGTCGAGCATAAAAAGCTGACCGGTTGCGATCCCGCACGCATCTTGGCGTTCGGCGATGAACTTGCACGTCGCAAGATCAAGGTCGTTATCCGCCACGTGGTGGTGCCGGGCATTACCGACACGGTGGAGGAGTGCGAGAAGCTCGGTCGCCTCATCGCTCCATGGCACAACGTGGTGGGCCTGGAAATGCTGCCGTATCACACGATGGGTGTCGTCAAGTACGAGCAACTGGGCATTCCCTATAAGCTTGAGGGCGTACCTCAGATGGATACCGCGCGCATGCCCGAGCTGCGCAATGCCGTTATGGCCGGTATGAAAAAGCGCCGTGCGGAGCTCAGGTCGGCCATCGGCTAACAAGCCCGTCCCAAATTGACTACCCTTTAAGATGCGCAACAAGGCGGGCTGGATTAGCGAGGATGGTTACTATTCGACATGCGATGCCGGACTGATCGAAGTCGACGGCCATAGCTATGTTATGAGTATCATGACATTGATGTCGTGGAGCGACCGCTCGAGCGAGGTTACGGCTGCGATTGCAAAGGCTCTGTTTGATACGCGAGCTGCGCTGGCTTAGCGTGTTCGTTTGGCGAGGTCAAACAAAATGCTGGTACCATACCTTGGTTGAGAATTTCGTATAGGTTTGGGGAATGGTATGGCTACCATCGCGATTATCGGTGCGCTCGAAAAAGAGATCATGCAGATTAAGGAAGAGCTGAGTGACGTTTGCGAGGCGCGGGAGGCAGGCTTGACCGTCGTGAGCGGTGAGCTCGACGGCCTGACAGTTGTCGCCACAACGGCGGGCATGGGCACAGTGAACGCCGCCGCTGCAACGCAGCACCTCATTAGTAAGTATGCTCCGCAGGCTGTTGTGTTTTCGGGCATTGCGGGCGGTTTGAACCCCAAGCTCCATATCGACGACGTGGTCATTGGCAAACGCCTGCGCTATCTGGATACCGATACCGCGCTTATCGCCGAGTCTGCACCGGGGCTTGAGGAGTTTGGTTCGACGCCCGCGCTGGTCGATATTGCCGTCGACGTGCTTGCTGAGCGTGGGTTTGTTGATGCTTCGACAAATGCAGCCGCTTCGAACGAGGGCACCAAGCAGTTCCTGGTCGGCACGATTGCCACGGGCAACCGTTTTGTGACGGGTGCCGCCATGCGCAACGACGCTATCGAGGCGACGCATGCCGATTGTGTTGGCATGGAGGGCGCGGCGATTGCCCATGTCGCAACTAAAAATGGTGTCGATTGCCTGGTGTTGCGCGCTATCAGCGATAATTGTGACGAGGCGTACGATGCGATTTGCGACCGTGAGTTCGACCTGTTCGAGTATGCCCGTACCGCGAGTGGCATTACGCTCGATATCGTCCGCCGTATCGCTGCTATCTATTAGCGCGCTCTTTTGTAAGAACCTACGACCAAGGAGTGTCCATGGCCGATTCCATTAACTACCAGCTTGCCAAGTTCGTTGCCAGCTATGGCAAGGTTTCGCAGATTCCCGAGTCCACCTGCCCCGAGGTGAGCTTTGTCGGCCGCTCCAACGTGGGCAAGTCGTCGATTATGAACAAGCTTTTTGGCCGCCAGAACCTGGTCAAGGTTTCCAGCACGCCGGGCAAGACGAGCAACATCAACTTCTTTGAGGCCGACGACGTGCATTTCGTGGACCTGCCGGGTTACGGTTTCGCCCGTCGTTCCAAGGCCGAGCGCGACCGCTGGGCAGAGCTTATCGGCGACTTCTTCGACTCGGAGCGCAGCTTTAACTTGGTCGTCTCGCTGGTGGACATTCGTCACGACCCCAGCAAGCTCGATCACGACATGATCGACTATCTGCAGGGCAACGAGTTCAACTTTATCGTCTGTCTCACCAAGGCCGACAAGCTCAGCCGCACCCAGCAGGCCCGCCAGGCAGCAGCCATCAAAAAGCAGCTCAATGTCCCGGCCGAGAACGTAATCATCACAAGCTCCCAGACCGGTGTGGGCATCGACGAGCTCAAGCGCCGCATTGCCGAGGCGTGCCTCTAATAAGTGCTTCAGTCTAGCAAGAGCCCCTACCAATAAAAAGCCAAACTATCAGCCCGGCGCCCCTTCAAAGCGTGGGTCCCTGTAGACATCCTCAGCAAGGTAGGCGCAGGGACGGTCGGGATGTTCCCTCAAAATCATTCCGCAGCGCGAAGGCCCCTTGTCCGTCGCTCCGTAGGAGCAGGACAAGGGGCCTTCATGCGCGAGGACGATTTTGAGGGAACATCCCGACCGTCCCGGACAGGTATATGAGGAGGATGTCTACAGGTACTCGATTTGAGCGCCTTCCGTGTCGCACGTCAGAATATGCGTGTCACACTTGGGGAACTGTTCACGCAGTTTGACCTGTAGGAACTTTGCCACGATGGTGTCGTCAGTCACGGCCATGAGGGTCGAGCCCGAACCACTGATCCAGATGGTCTTAGCGCCGCCGTTAAGGCAGGTGTCGCGCACGGCGTTGTAGTCGGGGATGAGGCGACGGCGATACGGCTCTTGGATGCGGTCGTCGTTGGCGGCGGCAATCAGATCCAGGTCGCCGGTCTCCAGGCCGCGCGTCATGCCGGCGATGCGGCCCATTTGCCATACGGCGGTGGAGAGTGGAATCTCCTGCGGCACAACCTTGCGCGCCTCGCTCGTATGTACCTCGTAGGGCGGAATCACGGTAATAAAACGCAAGCGATCGCTCACCTCGTAGCGCAGGCACTGGGGGAGCGAATCGGTCGGCGTAAAGGAGCAGACGGCGCCGCCCAGGATGGCGGGGGCGACGTTATCGGGATGGCCCTCGACCTCGGTGGCAATGCGGACGAGCTCGGCGCGGTCGACGGTGTGGCCTGTCAGCGCGGCGGCGGCCATAATGCCGGCGACGACGCAGGTTGAGCTGGAGCCCAGGCCGCGGGCGACGGGAACGTCAGTCTGAATGTCGATGGCGACGGGGAAGGCCGGCTCGCCCCATGCGGCCAGTGCGTCGACAAAGCTCACGTAGACTAGGTTGTTCTCGTTTTGAAACTCCTCGGGGCAGCCCGTGATGGTGAGCTTGTCGGCGCGCTCGAAGGTGAAGTGCGAGTAGAGGCTGACGGCCATGCCGAGGGTGTCGTAGCCGATGCCTAGGTTGGCGCTCGTTGCTGGGACGGTGATTTTGATCATGTGAGTCCTCCTGGCGTGCCTGGCTGTTTAGTTCGCTGCTCGGGCAGTCCTGCGCAAGACGGAAAGCACATTAAGTGCTTTCCTTTGCGTGCGGAACTCGCGACGAACTAAACAGCCAGGCACGCTGTGCGCGTTCGTCATCATCCCGGGGATTATCTGATAAAAGAAGGTGCGCCGGCTTTCGCCGGCGCTTAATAAGGAATCTAGTTGGTGCTCATTCGTTTTGCTGCAGACTCGACGTAGCTTGCCATCTCATCGACGTCGCAGACGTCTTCGAAACGGACGGGTTTGGATTCGAGTTCGGCGAGCTGGGTCGGGGCGACCGTGTTGGTGGCCTGCTCGAGCACACGCATAGCCTCAAAATCATCCTCGGGAACGTCGAGCCCCAGGGCGTCGCAGCAGGCGCGTGGGAACTTGTAGGGGCTGGCGGTCGAAAGCAGCACGCGGGCCTTGGCGCCCTCGGCGGAAGCGACCTGCTCAAAGACGTGGTAGCCGCAAGCGGTGTGCGGGTCGATCACGTAGCCGTTCGCGTCCCAGCAGCTCTTGATGGCAGCGCGGACCTCGTCCTCGCTGGCCCAACCGCAGCCAAAGACGCTCTGAATCTTTGCCAGCAGTTCGGCGGGTACCTCGTAGCGGCCGGTCTGGGCAAGCTGCTCCATAAGGCCGGCAACGAGCTCACAGTCGCCGTCGGACAGGAAGTAGAGCATGCGCTCCAGGTTGGAGCTAATAAGGATGTCCATCGACGGCGAGATGGTCGTGAAGAACGGACGGTTGCGGTCGTAGACGCCGGTGGTCAGGAAGTCAGCCAGAACGTTGTTCTTGTCGCTCGCGACGATGAGCTTGGCGACGGGCAGACCCATGCGCTTGGCATAGTAGCCGGCCAGGATATCGCCAAAGTTGCCGGTCGGTACGCAGAACTCAACGGCGTCGCCTGCCTCGATGGCGCCGGCGCGCAGCAGCTGTGCATAGGCGGCAAAGTAGTAGACGACCTGCGGCACCAGGCGGCCGACGTTGATGGAGTTGGCGCTCGAAAGCACCGTGCCGGCGGCCTCCAGGCGCTTGGCAAGCTCTTTATCGGCAAAGATGCGCTTGACGGCACTCTGGGCGTCGTCAAAGTTGCCGCGGATGCCGCAGACGGCGACGTTATCGCCCTCCTGTGTGGACATCTGCAGATTCTGCACGCGGCTGACCTTGCCCTCGGGATAGAAGACGGTGATGCCCGTCCCCGGGGCGTCGGCAAAGCCGGCGAGTGCTGCCTTGCCCGTGTCGCCCGACGTGGCGGTGACGATCATGATGCGCTCGGCGCCGCCGTCCTTGGCAGAGGTGCGGGCCATCAGACGGGGGAGCATCTGCAGGGCGACGTCCTTAAAGGCGCTCGTGGGGCCGCCAAAGAGCTCCATCACATAGGTTTGCGGGGCGTCGGCGCCCGGTGCGGCGTCGAGTTTGACGAGCGGCGTGACCTCTTCGCTCGCGAACGTGCCGCGGTATGCCTCATTCACACAGGCCGAAATTTCTTCGGTCGTGTAATCATTCAGTAACATTCCCAACACATCTTGAGCGATTTCAAAGTACGATTTATCTGCAAGCGAGCTGATATCGACCTGCTGGGTGCCGAGCTCGTCCGAGACAAACAAACCCCCGTCGGGAGCGATGCCGGTACGGATTGCCACCTTACTTGAGCACGATAAAGTGCGTCCTCGTGTACTATGATAAGTTCCCATATAACACTGCTCCTCGGATGCCTTGGTCCCAATCGGTGAAACCATGGTATCAGAGCGCGCAAAATAGGTTCGCAGAGGCTTTTTAGAAAGGTAACCTCCAGCCCATGATTAAGATTGCCAAGTTTGGCGGCTCGTCGGTCGCCGACGCCGAACACTTTAAGAAGATCAAGGCCATCGTCGATGCCGATCCGGCCCGCCGTTTTGTGGTGGTTTCTGCCTGCGGTCGCCGTTTTAAGGGCGACACCAAGGTGACCGATCTGCTCTACTTGGTCAACGCGCACGTCAAGTACCACGTGTCGTGCGAGGAGCTGCTCGAGGACATCGGCCAGCGCTATTTTGATATCGCTGACGAGCTGGGGCTCACCTATCCCATCCGCGAAGAGTTTGCGGCCTTTGCCGAGCGTGCTCGCTCCGGTGGCTACTCTACTGAGGAGCTCGTAAGCCGCGGCGAGTACTTTACCGCTCGCCTGATGGCCGAGTACCTGGGCCTGCCGTTCCTGGATGCCGCGACGGTCGTGGCGTTCCATCATGACGGTACGCTCAGCATGAACCGCACCGCCGAGCTAGTGCAGGAGTACGGCCAGCAGGGCGGCTTTGTTATGCCCGGTTTCTACGGCGCGACGCGTGAGGGCCAGATCAAGCTGCTCGACCGTGGCGGCGGCGATATTTCCGGCTCGATCCTGGCCAAGTGCCTAGGCGCCGACCTGTACGAGAACTGGACCGACGTTTCGGGCTTCTATTCTGCCGATCCTCGCATTGTGCCCGAGGCTCAGCCCATCGCCCGCGTTACCTACGAGGAGCTGCGCGAGCTTTCGTACATGGGCGCGAGCGTCCTGCACGAGGAGGCCGTGTTCCCTGTGCGCGAGGCGGGTATTCCGCTGGTCATCAAGAACACCAATGCGCCGCAGGACCCCGGCACCATCATTAGCGAGACGGCTGACGAGGGCGAGGCGGAGCCCATCATTACCGGCGTGACCGGCAAGCGCGGCTTTGTCGCCATCAACGTTGCCCGCGACCGCACCAAGCCCCGCGTCGGCTTTATGCGCCGTGCGCTTTCGGTCTTCGAGCGCTATGACGTCTCCGTCGAGCACATGCCCACCGGTGTCGACCGCTTTGGCGCCGTGGTGCAGGAGCGGGATGTGCACGACTCGCTGTACTCGCTCGTGGGCGACATTCAGCAGGAGGTCGAGCCGCTCGAGATCGAGGTTGTCGAGGGTTTGGCGCTCATCGCGACCGTCGGCCGTAACCTTCGCGGCCGCGCAGGTATCTCGGGCCATCTGTTTGGCATGCTTGGTCAGGCCGGCGTGAGCGTACGTATGATTTCGCAGAGCTGCGACGAGATCAACATCATTATCGGCGTAGAGGAGAAGGACTTCGACCTGGCGATTCGGACCATTTACCGCGCCTTCTCCGACGAGAACGGCATTGTGAAGGTCTCCGACCTGGAGGCTCCCGTGCCGGTCGATCCCGCTCCGGCCGCGCTCCACAAGTAGCTGCTATCCCAGTAGATTTTTGGGACTTGCTTCAAAAACTACGGCGGGGCGTTTCGTTTCGGTTTCGTTTCGACGGGGCGGGTTTCGTGCCCGCCCTGTTCTTGTATACACTGGCAACAATAATCGGCCTGCTCGGCGTGCGGGCAAAAGCCACAGCCTTTAAAGGGGGAAGCATGAAACAGTACACGGTTGCTATTTTGGGCGCGACGGGAGCCGTGGGCACCCAGATGCTTGAGTGCCTCAACGAGCAGGAGTTTCCGGTCGGCAAGCTCAAGCTGCTAGCGAGCGCGCGCTCTGCGGGCAAGACCGTCGAGTTCCGCGGCGAGCAGGTTGTGATTGAGGAGGCTTGCCCCGAGGCCTTTGAGGGCTGCGACATCGTGCTCGGCGCCGCCGGCGACGATATTGCGAAGGAGCTACTGCCCGAGGCCGTCAAGCGCGGCGCCGTCGTGGTCGACAACAGCCACGCCTTCCGCATGGATCCCGAGGTGCCGCTGGTCGTGCCCGAGATCAATGCCGACGACATCAAGTGGCATCACGGTCTTATCGCCAATCCCAACTGCGCGACCATTATCGGCCTGGTTCCCACGTGGCCGCTGCATCAGCTCGCTGGCGTGAAGCGCATGATCGTCTCGACGTACCAGGCGGCTTCGGGCGCTGGTGCCCCCGGCATGGCCGAGCTTGAGGCCCAGCTGGACGCCCTGGGCCGTGGCGAAGAGATTCCCGAGCCGCGCGCGTTTGCCGCCCAGCTGGCGAGCAACCTGATTCCGCAGATTGGCGGCGTCAAGGAAGAGGGCTTTACCTCCGAGGAGATGAAGCTGCAAAACGAGGGCCGCAAGATCATGCACCTGCCCGAGCTGCGCGTGAACTGCACCTGCGTGCGCGTGCCCGTGCTGCGCTCGCACTCCGAGAGCATTACGCTCGAGTTTGAGCGCGACATCACGGTGGAAGAGGCCCGTGCTGCGCTGGCTGCCGCTCCGGGCGTCAAGCTGGTTGACGACATGAGTGCCGAGGATGCGCACGATCGCTTCCCCATGCCGATGGACACCTCCGACCAGGACCTGATTTGGGTCGGTCGCGTACGCCGCGACATCTCGAACCCCGAGGCCGCACGTGGCATTACCTTCTGGTGCTGCGGCGACCAAATCCGTAAGGGCGCGGCAACCAACGCCGTCCAGATCGCTAAGCTGCTCTGCGAGTAGCGGTGGACCTGTCCGGCGGGGGCCGGGCTTGGTTTTCAGAACGTCCTCGACCATGTGTGGCGCCTTGTCCTGCTCCTTCGGAGCTGCGGACAAGGCGCCACACTGGTCTGCGGAATGTTCTGAAAACCAAGCCCGGCCCCCGCCTGCGGTGACTCGGCTGCGAGCGGCCTGCGATGGGGCCGTTGCTGGTTGGGGCCGCTGGGCTGATGTGGGGGCACGTGGTTGTTGCGGGCCCTAGTCCCGGCGGCGGCCTCGGCGCTTCGCGCCTGCTGCCTGGGGTGACTTTGGGCTTGGTGCGAATTGAGGTCTAATACTTTTCCCGTGAAGTGAACGACCTTATTTGGACCCCCGAAGCATTGGCATTTTTTGATTGCTATGTCCTGCGGTTTTGCAGCGCGAATCCTGCGGTTTTGCGGTCTAAAGGTGTGGATGCTCCGGGACTTCGTTTTTACTCGTTCACTTCTCGGGAAAGTATTAGAGCTCGGCTGACAGGGGTACCGCTCTGGTGTCGATGCCCTGCGTCTTTTTCGCTTGATTAGGGAAAACAGTCTCGCTTAAGTAATTGCGAGCCCGCCCAGACGTATCTGCGGGGTTGTCTGTACAATTCGCGGTATTATGTTGCGGAGTTTTGAAGGGAGCCGCTGGTGGTCACGACGACGTTTGCTTCGCCTTTGGGCGAAATCTTGCTTGCCGCTGATGGCCGCGGTCTGACGGGGCTTTGGTTTGAGGGGCAGGAGCACTTTGGTTCCACGCTTCTTAAAGAAAGCGCCGAATACGTTGAGGGCACCGATGCAGTTTCGGGTGCCGGGGGCATGCAGACGGTAAATCCGGCCAATGGCGCGGCTTCTTCGGTGCTAGAGCGTTCTTGGGCTTGGCTCAACGCCTATTTTGCGGGGCAGGAGCCTCGGTTTACGCCGCCGTTGCATTTGATTGGCACGGCGTTTCAGCGTGAGGTTTGGTTTGAGCTACTTTCAATTCCGCGTGGCGAGGTCGCTACGTATGGCGAGATCGCCCAGCGTGTTGCGGCTCGACATCGTGTGCCGGGAAATGAAGCGCCCGTTGTATCTCCTCGCGCGGTGGGGGCTGCGGTCGCTCGCAACCCTATTTCGATTATCGTGCCGTGCCATCGCGTGGTCGCGGCCGACGGATCGCTCAACGGATACGCCGGTGGACTGGATCGCAAGGAGTGGCTGCTGCGCCTCGAGGGTGCCTATCTATAAGCTGCAGGCGGCCGCAACGCCCATGCGGCAAGCGCGCTCGCTGTACGGGCGTTGTTTGCAGGGCGAGATGTGAAGCCGCCCGTTCCTTAAGTCCGACTAAGCTATAACCTTGCTTTTTTAAATATGCTCATCGACCTGCTAAGGCAGCACTAAGGCGAGTGCGGGTGCGCTATTATCGGCGCTCACGGAGCGCTTGGTGTTCTTGGCATGCATGGACGAGGGCTCGGCGGGCTTTACCATGGCGTCGATCGATCTTTCGGAGGCGGTGAACAAGGCGGCGGCGCCGTTTAAGTCGGTGGTGGTCTCAGGCGGTAAGCGCCTGTCGACGTCGATTGCGACCGGCGTGCGGACCCATGCCGATGCCGCGGCGGTGGCGCAGGTGGTTGAGTTGCTACTGGACAACGCCACGCGCTATGCGAGCGAGGGCAGCGTGATTGAGCTGAGCCTGTGCGCCGTTTCGCACGGCAAAGGCAAGGGCGCCGCCGAGCTTGTCGTATCGAACGCCGTGGACGAGCTGCCCGAGGGCGACCTGGACCGATTGTTCGATCGCTTCTATCGTGCGGATGCGTCGCGCAGCTCCAAGACGGGTGGCTCGGGCGTGGGCCTGTCCGTGGTGCGTGCCATCGCCGAGGCCCATGGAGGCGCCGCCACCGTATCCGGTCACGGCAACCAGATCACCTTCACCGTTTGCCTTTAAAACCTGCCAAAAAGGAACAGGTTTATTTTGGCAGGTTTTATCTGGGGAAACGTCCGCAGGAGAGGGCATGGGCGGTGTGAACATATGCATCTCTACCTGCTAAAATATAGGCATCGTTATTCGGCTCCTGAGTGGAAAGGAGACGGTCATGCAGTACGAGATCGGCGGAGGGGCTTTCCCGGTTGTTACATGCAACCTTAGCGATGGCGAATCCATGATCACCGAAAGCGGCGCCATGGCTTGGATGACCCCCAACATGGAAATGTCTACCTCGGGCGGTGGCATCGGCAAGATGTTCTCCAAGGCTTTTTCGGGTGAGGCATTGTTCCAAAACATTTGGACCGTGCGTGGCGATGGCATGATCGCGTTTGGCTCCTGCTTCCCCGGCCGCATCGTGCCAATCGAGATCGGTCCGGGCAAGAGCTGGATTTTGCAGAAGCGTTCGTTCCTTGCCGCGGAAAGTGGCGTCGAGTTGAGCATTCACTTTAACAAGAAGGCAAAGGCCGGCGTCTTTGGCGGCGAGGGCTTTATCATGCAGAAGCTCACGGGCTCGGGTGTTGCTTTTGCCGAGATCGACGGCGACCTGGTTGAGTACGAGCTCGCTGCTGGCCAGCAGATGATTGTGGATACCGGCAACGTGGCCGGCTTTGAGGAGACCGTGAGCATCGACGCTCAAATGGTCAAGGGCGTCAAAAACATCATGTTTGGTGGCGAGGGCGTGTTCAACACCGTGCTCACCGGTCCCGGTCGCATCTGGTTGCAGACGATGCCCATTTCCAATCTTGCGGCAGCAGTGGCCTCGATGACCAACAACAATAACTAGTCCGCATAGGATAGCGCGCGGCGGGCTTACCCTGTCGCGCGCTTTTTTGCTGGCAAACGCCTCGCTTATAGAGTGTGGCTGCGCTGCTACAGCGAGCGTCGTCATCTCGTCACCCTGATAGCTTGCGGCAAGCGTGGCAATGAGGAGTGAGAATTTGAGTGCTCAGTCCCAAGGCATAATGGCGGCCATGCCAACAAGCAAAAACGAGTTGCCGGTGTCACGGAAAGGCAGGCGTCGGTCGATTCCACGTGAGACGGCTGTGCCGATCTGCACGGCCGCCCCTGCGCGTCCCGCGCTGCCCCCAAAGAGGTACGTTTCCCCATATAAAACCTGCCAAAATAAACCTGTCTCTTTTTGATAGGTGCGAAATGGGTAATACTAAAGAGTTATCCGACCAGATGGGAACCGATCGATGGCCTATATCGAATTTAAAGACGTCATCAAAGCATACGGCGAGGGCGATGCCCGCATTCACGCGCTCGACGGCGCGAGCTTTACCGTTGAGCGTGGCGAGCTTGCCATTATCTTGGGCGCTTCGGGCGCCGGTAAAACCACGGCGCTCAACATTCTGGGTGGCATGGATACGGCGACTTCCGGCACCGTGACGGTGGACGGGCGCGATGTGAGCTCCGCTAACGAGGCGCAGCTCGTGGAATACCGCCGCGCCGACGTCGGCTTTGTCTTCCAGTTCTACAATCTGGTCCCCAACCTGACGGCGCTCGAAAATGTTGAGCTTGCGGCGCAAATCTGCCCCGATTCGCTCGATGCCGAGCAAACGCTTTGCCAGGTTGGCCTGGGCGACCGCCTCGCTAACTTTCCGGCGCAGCTTTCGGGCGGCGAGCAGCAGCGCGTATCCATCGCCCGGGCGCTGGCCAAGAACCCCAAGCTGCTTTTGTGCGACGAGCCTACGGGCGCCCTCGACTACAAAACCGGCAAGCAGATCTTGCAGCTGCTGCAGGACACCTGTCGCAAGCAGGGCATTACGGTCATTATCATCACCCACAACTCTGCGCTGGCGCCCATGGCCGATCGCCTGATCCGCTTTAAGAGCGGCCGCGTGGAGAGCGAGACGGTCCAGCAAAATCCCGTGTCTATCGAGACAATCGAGTGGTAGCGCCCATGGACCAGGACCGCCAAAACAGCCAAAACCACGATACGGAGCACGCGGGCCGCGACCGGGAGTTCGCGACCTACCGTACCGCCCAAAGCTCAAACGATATGGTGCCGACGGTATTTCGCCGTGGCATCTACCGCACAATCCGCGGCAGTCTTAAGCGCTTCCTATCTATCGTGGTCATCACCGCGCTCGGCGTGAGCGTGATGTGCGGCCTCAAGGCGGGTTGCGAGGATCTGTGCGATTCGGTCGACGCCTACTTCGACCAGCAAAATGTCTATGACATTAACGTGCAGTCGACCTATGGCCTGACTGACGATGATCTCGACGCCATCCAAGAGGTCGATGGCGTCGAAACGGCCGAGGGCATCTACGCCGAGACCGCCTACACCGCCGTGGGCACAACGCGCGAGCGCGTGGTCGTGCAAAGTCTCTCCAAGGAGAACATCGATCAGCCGGTGCTCGTGAACGGCGATTTGCCCGAGAGCGCCGATGAAGTCGCGGTGACTTCGAAGTTCCTGAAGGCTTCGGGCAAAAAGCTCGGCGATACGGTGAGTTTTGCCGCCAATGACGCGAGCTCGTCGAACCAAAGCGCCAAGGATCAGTTTGCCGCGGGCGATTACACCATTACGGCCGAGGTCCTCGATCCCACTGATGTGAGCTCCGACTCGACAGTCAACGCCTTTCGCGCTGCTTCGGCGGCGGACTATAAGTTCTATGTGAGCGAGGACGCCGCGACGTCGTCGTCCTATTCCGCAGTCCACGTAGTCGTCGAAGGAGCCAAGAGCCTCAACTCCTATTCGGATGCCTACGCGGCAAAGATCAACAAGGTCAAGGGCAATATAGAGAAGATCCGCGAGGAGCGTGAGAAGGCGCGCGCTCAGGAGCTGACAGTCGACACGCCGGCAAGCTTGGATGCGGCCGAGCGCCAGGCGAATATGCTCTTTGGGATTGAGCAGGACAACATCAATCGCATGGCCCAGGGCAGCGAGGAACGCGTCCAGGCTCAGGCCGACCTGGATCAGCGCCGCGCCGCCGCCGACCAGCAGTTTGCCGATGCCCGCGCCGAGCTTTCCGATTTGGGTGAATGCACGTGGTACATCCAGGACCGCGACAATATCGCAAGCTACTCAAGCGTGGAGAGCGATAGCTCGTCAATTGAGGCTATTGCGACGGTGTTCCCGTTCATCTTCTTTATCGTCGCCGTGCTCATCAGCCTCACCACCGCCACGCGTATGGTCGAGGAGGAGCGCACGCTCATTGGCCTGTACAAGGCGCTCGGCTACTCGCGCGAGCGCATCCTGTCCAAATACGTGGACTATGCGCTGTGGGCGTGCCTGATTGGCGGCGTGCTCGGCAATATCATCGGCTTTGTGGGCCTGCCGCTGTTCCTGTTTACGGTGTTCGACGACATGTACTCGCTGCCCCAGATGCTACTTTCGTACGACATCGTGTCCTCGATCGTTTCGGTGTCGCTGTTTGCCGTGGGCGTGGTGGGCGCCACAATTATCGCCTGCCGCCACGAGATGGCCGAGACCCCGGCCTCGCTCATGCGCCCCAAGGCCCCGCGCGCCGGCTCGCGCATCCTACTTGAGCGCATCGGCTTTATCTGGCGCCGCATGGGCTTTTTGAACAAGGTGGCTGCGCGCAACCTGTTCCGTTACAAAAAGCGTGCCTTTATGACCATCTTTGGCATCGCGGGTTGCACCGCGCTTGTGATCTGCGGTATGGGTATTCGCGATACGTCGGTGGCGCTTTCGCCCAAACAGTACGGGCATATCACGCGTTATGACTTGCTGGCGGTCGCCAACCCCGATGACTTTACGCAGACGTGCGCGGCGTTGGATGAGCGCAGCGCGGCCAATGATTCCAACGTGACCGTGACTTCGACGCTGCCGATTATGACCGACAACGTCACCTTTACGTTTGGCGGCAAGAGCGAGACCGTGCAGCTGATCGTGGTGCCCGATGACCGCACGAACGACCTGGACGACTATGTGCGCCTCGAGGACGAGTCCAAAGAGCCGCTGTCTTTGCGTGACGGAGACGTGTATCTGAGTAAGAGTTCACAGCTGGTGCTGGGGATTCAGCCGGGCGATACGGCATACGTCCAGGATTCGTCGCTCAATGTTGCCAAGGTCAAAGTCAGTGACATTTCGCTTAACTATCTTGGCAACACGCTTTACATGACGCAGGGCACCTATGAGCGCGCGTTCGGTCGAAGCGCACGCCTCAACGGCGTCTTTGTGCTGCTTAAGGGCTCGTCGGCCGACCAGATTGCGTTTAGCAAGAAGCTTAAGAGCGACGGTTGGCTCACCATCTCGAGCACGGCCGAACATTGGCAGAACTACGAGGCGAACTTTGCGATCATCAATTCGGTCGTGGTGCTCGTGACTTTTATGGCGGCATGCCTGTCGTTTGTGGTGGTGTTTACGCTGTCCAACACGAATATCTCCGAGCGCGAACGCGAGCTGGCGACCATCAAGGTGCTGGGCTTCCGCCGTGGCGAGGTGCACCATTACGTCAACAAGGAGACGTTGATCCTCACGGCAATTGGCGCCGCGCTGGGCGTGCCACTGGGCGGCTTGCTGGCCGAGAGTTTTACGTACATTTTGCAGATGCCGTCGCTGTACTTTGACGTCGAAGTCGAGCCGCTAAGCTACGTGCTCGCCGTGGTGCTTTCCTTTGGCTTTACGTTTATCGTCAACCTAGCCACCAATCGTACCCTCAACAAGATCGACATGGTCGGCGCCCTCAAGAGCGCCGAGTGACCTGCCAAAAAGGGACAGGTTTATTTTGGCAGGTTTTATCTGCGCAAACGCCGGACAACCATTAGGTGGCCCGGCGTTTGCCCCGTTTTGCTGGGGATGTCTGTCGTTCAGTGCTCTTACTGGCCAATCCAGTGTTGCGCATAGCTCTTAATGTCCTCGGTAAAACCGTCAAGGTCGTCAAGGGTGATCACGCTGTCGATAAGCAAATTGGCTATCTCGCGGTGCATTGTGCTGCGGCGAATGTCGTTTGCAATTACGCCTGAGGACAGCTTGTCTCTATTGAGGCGCTCTTCTAGTGCCCAAAATCTACTGGACGCTTCACTGTCGCCGTTCAGTATCTCAACATACTGGCCGATGAGCTTTTCCATATAACGTTCTTGCCATTGAGGAAGCATTTTCTTAAACAGCTTCCAGTCGCTTTCGGCTACGTCGCGCATATGTCCTCCGCTCGTTAAACGGGCTTTTCCATTTGCCTTTCATTCTATTTGGTTTTCGCTCACAGGCGTGGATGAAGGGCTTTCTCCAGCCTTCGAGATTGGGCTTGAATAGGTCGTATGCCGCAAAACGGGC
Source organism: Collinsella sp. (assembly GCA_019425005.1). Classification (GTDB taxonomy): domain Bacteria; phylum Actinomycetota; class Coriobacteriia; order Coriobacteriales; family Coriobacteriaceae; genus Collinsella. The sequence continues at coordinate 11,007 of JAHYYK010000003.1, read as the reverse complement.
CTATCTACTACGTTTGCTACCACACCCTCGACCATGACAAAGATTATGAAATTAAAACCGCAGGTAGAGGGCTTGCAAATATTCGGAAAAGGCGGGTATGGTCGGCCCTCTCGAGTTAAACGTAGTAAATAGGCCCTTTTCTTGGCGCGTGGTCAGCTCAATGCTAATCTCCGTGCCGGAACTGACCCAGTTGTTTGTAAGTTGCGGTGATATACGGACTGTTTGGCGCTTTGGAGCTTCAAAACAGTCCCTATCTCACCGCAACTTGGAAGGGGCAGGCGGTGTCGGATGAGTGGCGCTGGCTGGTTGGGGTGGTTTAGGCCTGTTTGCGGCACTTCCATTGTTTACGGCACCAACGCATGAGTGCTTTTACGACCGGGATGGTGATGAGTATTACCCAGGCGGGATGGGGTTGCCCCAGGCAGAGCCACATGTAGAGGAACCATGCCTCGGCACTGACTGAATAGACGACATCGATCAGCTTAGATAAGCGGCGTTGATCGATAAAGTCGCCAAGCGCGTAATAGACGGGAATCAAAAAGACGAGGAAGAGGCCCGTAGCCCATGTGCTGTAGACAATGCCGAGCACCAGATAGGCGAGAGCGACAAGTGCGGGGAAGGGGAATTTGTTCCATGCACGTCCGACCTTGGTGTGGAAATGCTTGCCATGATGGTCGAGCTTGTCGTGCGCCTCCTTCCAGCTGGAAAACGTCTCGCCGTCGATGGTGACGGTGCCATCGTCATTGGTATGCACGCTATGTCCATCGTCCTCAAGCGTATCGATATACAATCCGTCTGGCCCCACATGGACCTCTTCACCCTTGCGCTCGTTAGCCACATGGATGCCATTCCAACCAACATGGACCTCTTCGCCTTTGTTGGGATCAATAACGTGGATGCCGCGCGCGAGGGAAATATCGACAAGTGGCTTATCGCTGCAATCAGCGTGCTCAGCAGAAGCCTCAGCCTCATCTGAAGCTTTGGTGCCGGCGTTGCTGTTCCGTGCCTCATCATCAGTCTGCGAGTCATCAGTGCTATCCACCGCCTCCCCATACAGCAGCTCATCCAGCGACACGCCATACAGCGCGGCGAGCGCAATAAGGTTATCGGTATCGGGCGAAGATTCGCTGCGCTCCCATTTACTGACAGCCTGACGACTCACGCCCAGCTGGGCGGCAAGCGCCTCCTGAGAAAGCCCGGCAGCCTTGCGGCGATCAACGAGCCGCTGTGCCATCGCAAGATCCATAGCAGTTCCTTTCATGTGGTGATCGTAATCGAATGAGCCGAGTATGCCGAGAACAACCGGTGGCGACCACCATTTCTAGTTAGAATCTGCTCCGACCCTACCGCAACTACCGGTAGCAACCCCTAACGACCAGCCATTTCAGGACAAATGTCAGTGCTACTCTCAGCTAAGAGCTTGCAACATCCCAAAATCTCAGCCCACGCACTTGCAGCAAGAAGACGAATAGCCTCGGCCTCCCTAGTTACCGCAGGAGGCCCCAGAGCTTACCTCCCAAATCTTTCCGCAGGACGGAAGGATCCCGCCGCGCGAAGCGCACGGCGGAATCCTGACATGTCCGAGGACGATTTGGGAGGTAAGCCCTGGGGCCTCCGATGAGAGCAGTTTCGGCCGAGGCTATTCGTCGCCGAAGCTGATGCCCAACGCCTTGGCTTCGCGCACCAGGTCGCTCTGGGGGTCGACAAACTTGAGCTTGCCGGCGACCTCCTCGAGCGGCATGTGGCACATCTTGCCGTCACGCAGGGCAATCATGTAGCCAAACTCGCCGCGCAGGCATCCCAGTGCTGCCTCGACGCCGCACTGGGTCGCAAAGATGCGGTCCTGGGCGTCGGGTTGGCCGCCGCGCTGCGTGTGGCCGGGGATGGCGACGCGGGTCTCGCGACCAGTCTTGGCCTCGATCTCCTTGGCGATGTCGTACACGATTGACGGGCTCGTACGCTCGGCGAGCTTCTTCTTGTACTCCTTCTTGGACAGCGCCGCGTCCTCCTTGGAGATAGCACCCTCGGCGACGGCTACGATGGTAAAGCGGCTGCCGGTCTCCATGCGATGCTCGATGGTCTTGATGACGTTGTCCATGTCGTAGGGGATCTCGGGAATCAGGATGACGTCCGCGCCGCCCGCGACGCCGGCATACAGCGGAATCCAACCGACCTTGTGGCCCATGATCTCGATGACAAACACGCGGCCGTGACTCGAGGCAGTGGTGTGGATGTCGTCGATGCACTTGGTGGCGACGTCGATGGCGCTCGTAAAGCCAAACGTCAGCTCGGTGCCCCAGGTGTCGTTATCGATGGTCTTGGGCAGGGCGATAACGTTGAGGCCCTCTTCGCGCAGGCGGTTGGCGGTCTTGGTGGAGCCGTTACCGCCCAGCATAAACAGGCAGTCGAGCTGCAGCTTATGATAGGTGTGGACCATAGCGGGCACCTTCTCGACGCCGTCGGCCTCGGGAATGTCCAGGCGCTTGAACGGCGTGCGGCTCGTGCCCAGGATGGTGCCGCCGCGGGTGAGGATGCCGCTAAAATCGGCGGGCGTCATGACGCGGAACCTGCTGTAGATAAGGCCCTGGTAGCCGTCCTCAAAACCATAGATCTCAATAGGCTCTTCGCTATTGGTCATAAGCGTTTTGACAATGCCGCGCATGGTGGCGTTGAGCGCTTGACAGTCGCCGCCACTGGTAAGAAGACCGATCCTAAGCATGATGAATCCTTCCGGGCAAGTTATAACATGCGCATAAGTTTACCCCCGCACACTGTTGATACGGGGGTAAAACGTGTTAGCTCAAGCGTATAGAAATGTAAACAACGCCAGGCGAGCGTAAAGTCGACGGGCCTGGCTCCTTACAGTGCGAATGCGTCGATGTCGCCCCAGTGGCGGCGCAGCGTGATGGCGGCAGCAGGCTCGGTGTTGTCAAAGACGACCGACCACTGCGTGTTGCTGGTGATGTCTTCCGGATTGGGCTCTTGCGCTGCAGCGCGTAGGGCCTTCCAAGCGACTGCCTCGTCTTGGGCGCCGGTATGGGCGTCGAGGACATCGGCGATTGCGGCGGCGCGCTCTTTACCATGGCCTAGCTCGCCATTCTTTTGGTTAGGCAGCACTTCGTCGCCATAGCAGGCGTAGAAGTTCGTAACCTGGGTTACAGGAGTCGCTTTGAAAGCGCGGTCCGGATCGCGCGGATCCCACTCTACTACGCGCGCGTCACCGGCGGCGTCGTTTATAAAGAAGTGGTAATCGCGTCCTGCCATGGCGTGCATGTCGTAGGCGGAAAGCAGGTCGACAGCTTCTTGCGTGGTGGCGGCACGGTCGAGCACCAGACGGATGGCGAGCGAGGTATTGATGACGGGGCGCTGCGTGTCCTGGTCACAGGGTTTGGAATCCAGGGTGAGCACGGCAATGGACACGCCACATTCGTTGACGCCGTCGAGCTGGGCAAACGGGCCCATGAGTGCGGCGGCGCGTCCGGCGACGGAGTCAAGCGGAGTGTTATCGCCCAGGTTGTTAAGGGCGGCAAACCCGATGGAGGCATAGCCGCCGCGTGGGTGATTGCGCACCAGCAGCGCCGAGGTGTCGTACTTAAAGTCGTAATTGCGACCGGTACGCACGCGGCCTTCGGCATCTACGGCGACAAAAGCGCTGCAGGCAAACTGGGGCGCCTGGACATGTGCCGGCACACCGGGCAGCACCTGCGCCACCACGGCATCGATGTAGGCCTGGTCGTCGCGTACGCCGGCGGCGATGATGCGATCAAGATCGTAGTCGTAGGCGATGTCGATTGCGTACAGGTCATAGCCATCCGCGTAGCCGGTCAAGCGTTTGAGCGACGCGGCGGACTTGATTTGCTTGTGATAAACGATACCGGTGGCAGCGGCAAGGCCGACGGCGACACCCGCGACACCGCAGGCGATGGCAATGTTACGTGGCTTCATGACGGCTCCTCTCGTCCTGTTAGCGCAATTGTCGCAAAAGGAGCGCGGGCATGATGGCTCAACTTGGTGAGCGGCGCGGAATTAAGCACGGAATGAAGAGTGCGGCGCTGGCGTGGCGGGGTATGCTGGAGGGGACCATCAACCCAGCGAAAGGGGAGAGCATGACGGATCAGGAAACGATCGAGCGCGTGCACGTGACGGCCGACGATATCGAGGCCTCCAACGACCTTATCGACTTTATCGAGGCATGCCCCAGCATGTTCCATACGGCAGCGACCATTATGGCCGAACTCGACGAGGCGGGCTTTACCTACCTGCCCGAGAACGCAGCGTGGGATATCGAGCCGGGCGGGCGTTATTACACGCAGCGCAATACCTCGAGCGTTGTTGCCTTTAAGGTGGGTGAGGACCTGGCTGCTACGTGGGGCGAGGACGGCGTTGTCGGCGACTATCATTTTCAACTCACGGCGTCACACAGCGATTCGCCGACGTTTAAGGTCAAGGCCGTGCCCGAGCTCGACGGCGCGGGCGAGACGCTGCGCCTGAACACCGAGGCCTACGGCGGCATGATCGACTACACCTGGTTCGACCGCCCGTTGGCGCTTGCGGGCCGCGTGTTGGTGCGCGAAGGCGACCGTATTGAGAGCCGTCTGCTCGCCACCGAGCGCGAGGTCGCTATTATCCCGAGCCTTGCTATCCATATGAACCGTGGCGTCAACGAGGGCTTTGCTCCCAACCGAGCCGTTGACCTGTGCCCGCTCATCAGCGCTGGCGACCTTAAGCAGGGTGACTTCGATGCCCTGATCGCTGACGAACTGGATGTTGAGCCCGAGCAGATTCTGGGCCGCGATCTGTTCCTGGTCAATCGTCAGGATGCGCGCATTTGGGGCTGGGCCGACGAGTTTATCTCGACGCCCAAGCTCGACGACCTGGCCTGCGCCTATACCTCGCTACAGGCATTTTTGGGTGCCGAGAACGCGCATGACGTCTCGGTCTTCTGCTGCTTTGATAACGAGGAGGTTGGCTCCGAGACCAAGCAGGGCGCCATGTCGACGTTCTTGGCCGACGCGCTGCGCCGCATCAACGGATCGCTGGGCTTTGATGACGAGTCGTATCATCGCGCCCTTGCCGCATCGATGCTCGTGAGCTGCGACAACGCGCATGCCGTGCACCCCAACCACGCCGAGA
>JAHYYK010000003.1:0-5774 GCA_019425005.1 Collinsella sp. | reverse complement strand
TCGATGCTCGTGAGCTGCGACAACGCGCATGCCGTGCACCCCAACCACGCCGAGAAGTGCGATGCCCGCAACCAGGTGGTGCTTAACGGCGGCATCGTCATCAAGGAAGCCGCCAACCAGCACTACTGCACCGATGCCTTTAGCCGCGCGGTGTTCCAGGCTATTTGCGACGACGCCGACGTGCCCACGCAGGCCTTCGCCAACAAGAGCGATATGGCGGGCGGCTCCACGCTCGGCAATCTGTCCAATATGCAGGCGAGCATGCATGCCGTGGACGTGGGCCTGCCGCAGCTTGCCATGCACTCGAGCTACGAGACCGGCGGCGTGCGCGACGTGATGTACGCCATCCGCGCCCTCACGGCTTTCTACGAGCGCAACCTAACCATCAACGGCGCCGAAAGCGTGGAGCTCTAAAACCTACCAAAAGGGGATGTTAATTTTGGTAGGTTTTATCTGGGCGAATGCAAAGGGTGAAACCGAACTAGATCGGTGATACGTGGCCGCCGAGGCGCAGTGTGCCTCGGCGGCTTTTTGTGTGCAGAGTACGGCTAATGCTTATAAATGCTATACAAGCTTTACGTATCTACCATAGAGTTTTATGATAGTTTTGAAGTATTAAGGAGGGGTCATGACCACAACAGCCGCTCAGATCAACGTGCGTCTCGATGCCGATCTTAAAAGGAGCGGGGACGCCGCTCTCTCCAGGGCCGGTATGACGCCGAGCCAAGCGGTGCGAGCGCTCTGGCAGCTTGCAGCGTCGCTGGCCGATCGCCCCGGTGCGCTCGAGGATATCCTGCTGCCCAGTCGTGCCCGGGCGGAACAGCGCGAGCACGAAAAGGCCGCCAAACGTAAGCTCGAGCTCATAGATCAGGGGTCGAAGCTGTTCGCTACCGCTTGCCGTGAGTCGGGAATCGATATGGTCAGGGCTCAGCCATCGGACGACGAAGAGCTCAAACGGAATGCCTATGCGGATCGCTATGGCGAGGAGATGAGCTGGCTCTATGAGTGAGGCTCCAAAGCGCATCTTGGTTGACACCAACGTGTGGCTCGATTACTTCATTCCCTCACGACGTGGTCGTTCGGTGGCGATTGAGTTTTTACGCGATGCATGCACGGCGCAGGTGGATTTGCTGTATGCGGTGACATCGTCCAAAGACCTGTTCTATTTGATTTCAAGCGAACATAAGGCATGGTATCGGCGCGAGCATGGTTCGCTTTCCCAGTATGCCGCTACGGTAGCGACTTCGCTTGCATGGGATTGTCTTAGCGTGCTGTCGCAGCTTGCCACGCCAGTGCCCTGTGACCTGAGCGATATATGGATGGCGAGCAGGCAGCGTGAGCTCCATAGCGATTACGAAGACGATTTAATCATTGCGGCAGCGATACGCGCAAAGGCAGATCTCCTGGTCACCAACGATGTCAAGCTCTCTTCGCATGCGCCCGTCGCAGCAATGAACGTCGAAAACGCAAGAAACTATCTAACAACGCTTAAATAGCGCTAGACCCCTCTGGTCGAATAATGGTCAGCGAGAGTCCACAGGTAGGGCCGCGCCAGCAAAGCGCCGCAGGTTGAACAAAAGTCAGCGAGAGCCCGCCGTTTGAGCCAAGGTGCCGTGAAATGAAAAGGCGCTGACCTTCTGGTCGCGCCTTTGAAATTGAACGGCAGATTGGCCAAACGGCGGGCTCGCAGCGTCGAGGGGTTCCGGCGTTTGGTAAAACGCCGGAACAAATCAGTGCTCGATCCAACAACGTAAAGTTTCGCCGGCCTGCAGGTGACGCAGATTCTCCGCGGCGATGTCGACGACGTTGTTGAGCGTGGCTGCCAGGTGGAACCAGCCGGAGACGTGCGGCGTGATGAGCATGTTGGGCGCATCCCACAGGGGGCTTGTCGCGGGCAGCGGTTCGGGGTCGGTGACGTCGACCGCGGCGCCGGCGAGATGTCCCGACTCCAGAGCGGCAACCAAGTCATCGGTGACCACAAGGTCGCCGCGGCCGCCGTTGGCAAAGAAGGCACCTGGTTTCATCGCGGCAAAGAACTCGGCGTTCGCCAGACCGCGGGTCTCGGGCGTGCTCGGCATAAAGGATGCGACGATGTCGGCCTCTGCCAGGCGCTCAGGTAGGGCGTCCATGCCGTCCATGTCCTCAAACACAATGGGGTAGACGAGTGGATGGCGCTTGATGCCGCGGACGTGCGCGCCCATGCCGCGGCAGAGCGTGGCAAAGTGACCGCCGATATCGCCCGCGCCCAGCACCAGCACGTTGGCGTTTTTGAGCGAGGTAACTGGCCCCAAATCCTCCCAGCGATGTTCGCGCTGCAAGTCGTGATAGCCGGGCAGGCGCTTCATCATGGAAAGGACCATGGCAAACATGTGCTCGCTCACGGCCTGGCCGTAGGCGCCCACCGAGCAAGACAGTTTGGCGTCGGCTGGCACGGTGCCGGCAGCCAAGTAATCGTCATAGCCCGCGGTCTGTAGTTGCAGCAGCTGGAGGTGCTCGCATGCGGTAAGTAGGGCAGGGTCTATGTTGCCCAAGATCACGTCGGCGTTGGCGACTTGTTCGCGCGTGATAGCGTCGGCGCTCGTGTAGATAAAGTCCTCGCCCGGAGCGCTCGACTCAAGAATTGCGCGATGGCGGTCGTTGACGGGCAGCAAAACCAAGATGTTCACAAGTAGTCCTTTCCGCTTGACCCGCCAAAAAGGGACAGGTTTATTTTGGCGGGTTTTATCAGGCAAAACGTTCAAACAAAAACGCCGGATGCTAGACGAGCGTGCCCGTCAGCATCCGGCGCATCCACGGCTACCAGCTCAGCAGCTCGTAGCCGTCCTCGGTCACCACGAGCTGTACCTCGCACTGGGCCGAATCGCTGCCGTCCTTGGTGCGCACGCACCAACCGTCACCCTTGCTAATCTTGATGTCGGGCGCTCCGGCGTTGACCATGGGCTCGATGGTAAAGACCATGCCCGGAGCCATGATGGTGTCTACATCGGGCGCCTCGGTGGTAAAGCCCACAAACGGGTCCTCGTGGAACTCCTTACCGATGCCGTGTCCGCCGTACTCGCGCACCACGCTAAAGCCGGCGTCCTCGACCGTCTTTTGCACGGCCTCGGCCATCACGGATAGCGGCAGCCACGGCTTGACGGCCGCCAGACCCGCCTCCACGCTGGCGCGGGTGACGTCGACCAGGCGCTGGCGCTCGGCCGAGACTTCGCCGATGCAGAACATACGGCTCGAGTCGCTAAAGTAGCCGTCCAAGATCGTGGAGCAGTCCACGTTGATGATGTCGCCCTCGTGCAGCACGTCCGTATCGCAGGGGATACCGTGGCAGACCACGTCGTTGATCGAGGTGCACACGCTCTTGGGATAGCCCTCGTAGTTGAGGTCGGCCGGCGTGCCACCGTGCTCGACGGTGTAGTCGTAGATCATCTGGTCGATCTGGTTGGTGGTCATGCCCGCGGCGATGTGCTCGCCCACGTAGTCGAGCACGCCTACGTTGATGGCGGCCGAACGCTTGATGCCCTCGATATCGGCGGGCGTCTTGTAGAGCGTGCGGGGCAGAACCTCCCAGCCCTCTTCCCACAGGCGCTCGAGGCGCTCGTCGAAGGCGCTGTGGCATTTCTTATATTTTTTGCCGCTGCCGCACCAGCAAGCGTCGTTGCGGCCGGGCACGGGTCCATTGTCAAACATGGCTAACTTCCTTTCATTCGCAGCTAGTATAGCCCACCCCATCAGCCAAGTACCGGGTAGTCTGTGCGGTTCTGCTAGTAGCTCACCTGGCAGGGGATGCCGAGCGCGCGCACGCGTGCGGCGATTGTGTCGAGCACCACGGGCGCTGCTTTGGCAAGGCCGGCGACCGGTGTCTCGCGCGCCACCGTGTAGATGGTCGCCTCCTGCGGGCGAATGCGCTCGAGTGCCGCGAGCCAAGGGCCGACGTACGCTTCACCAGTGTTATCGAGGGACTTGCCCTGGTACTCGCCGTTCAAAAAGATCGTCTGGATAATAACGTGGCCGTTAAAGCTCGCGAACGTCTCGATCTGGTGCTCGACGTCGTAGGGGCCAACGGGCTGGTCGAGCAGCTGGATAAAAGCCGGGTCGACCGTATCGAGCTTGAGGATGTTGTCGTCGACCATCATGAGCGCATCGTGCACAGCGGGCTGGTCAGCGCGCGTGCCATTGGAGAGCACGGCGATCTTGGTGTTCGGGGCCAGCTGGTCGCGAAGTGCGATGGCGCCGGCGATAGCCTGCGGAAACTCCGGTGCGGCGGTGGGCTCGCCATTGCCGGCGAAGGTGATTACATCGGGTAGCTCACCCTCGGCTGCCATCTCGCGCAGCTTGGCCTCGAGTGCGTCGAGCACCCCGGCGGCCGTGTTATACGGCTCATGGCAGGGGCGCTCGGCGTTAAGGCCGTTCTCGCAGTAGATGCAGTCGAACGTGCAGATCTTGCCCGACGCCGGCATCATGTTGACACCGAGCGAAAGGCCCAGGCGGCGACTGCGCACCGGTCCAAAGATGGGGCTGGCATTTAAAAACGTAGACATAGGCATATGCTCCTTGGGACAGTTGTGCCTAAGCATAGCATCGGTGCCGAAGTCTGATTCGGGCTTGTGCTTTTCAGATTTCGTTTTTTCACGCTGCCCTCGATGTCCGCGCTATGAGAGGTTTCCGGTTGGGTACAGTTAATGCGTTAACAAGGTGCAAGACGATGGGGCACAACATGGATTTTACGGTCGAGAATGCGGGCACCACGATTGCCTGTCGCGAGTTTGCCGAGCCGGGCGTGCCGTCGGATGCGCCTGCCTTGGTGTGCGTGCACGGCGCTTGCGTCGACGGCACATTTTTTGACGGGATCGCCCGCGAGCTCGCCTGCGGCTATCGCGTAATTGCCTACGACCGCCGCGGTTGCGGCGAGAGCGGCGATGCCGCGGACGGGCGCTACGACCTCGCCGCCCAGGCCGCCGACCTGCAGGCCGTTATCGAGCATGTCGGCGCCCCGGCAAATGTCCTCGCGCACAGCGCCGGTACGCTGGTGACCCTGGAGCTTCTCCGTACAAACCCGGCCATTGTCTCGCGCGCGATGCTGCACGAACCCGCCGTGACAAACGAGGGCGCTGGCCTGGGCACGGCCCCGGTTTTGCTCGAGATGATTGCTGCGGGAAAGGTCTCGAGGGCATTAAGAGCCTTCCTGAGTGCCATCGGTGATTCGGATCCTCAAGCTCCCAAGACAACCGAGGCGGAAGCCAAGCATGCCCTGCGCAACGGCCGCAGCTTTATGGCAAACGAATACGGGATCATTATGACCTGCGTTCCCGATTGGGATCGCGTCCGCGCATCGAAAACGGTGGCCGCCGTGTTTTTGGGCGAGCTCTCGATTGGCACGCCCCGCGAAGCGGGCACGAGAGCGTCGGCTGAGCTTTTGGGCTGTCCGCTCGTAACGGTCCCCGGCGCGCACAACGGGCTGCGCGATCGACCGGTAGCGGCTGCCCAGGCCGTCCGTGGCGTCCTAGGGTTCTAGCAGCCGCAATAATCAAAACGGGCTTTTCCCGTAAACATTTCGACCGTGTTAACAGATGCGCCCAGAACCTTACGGCTGCGGCTTCAGCCCTACCGTCTGCCAACTCATGAAAAAGAAACGGTATTCACGTGCGTACCTGCATCGACAAGGTGCTACCCTTGTAACATTTGGCACCCACTGCTACCAAGCAAAACTACTGAAAGGGCCCCCTATGCTCAATAATCACGAGGCCAATCTAACCGACGAGGAGGCTGCCGCCGAGGTC
>JAHYYK010000029.1 GCA_019425005.1 Collinsella sp. | reverse complement strand
CGTGGTGAAGGTCTTAGAGACGATGATCACGAGCGTGGTCTCGGGATCCAGACCCTTGAGCTTCTCGGCCTGGTCGTTGGGATCGATGTTGGAGATATAGCGGCAATCGATACCGGCGTCGGCATAGGGACGCAAGGCCTCGTAGGCCATGACCGGGCCCAGATCGGAGCCGCCGATGCCGATGGACACCAGGTGCTCAATCTTCTTGCCGGTAACACCCTTCCACTCACCGGAGCGCACGCGCTCGGCGAAGGCATACATGCGGTCGAGAACCTCGTGCACGTCGGCGACGACGTCCTGGCCGTCGACGATGAGCTGGCCCTTCTCGCTTGCCGGGCGGCGCAGCGCGGTGTGCAGGACGGCGCGGTCCTCGGTGGTGTTGATGTGCTCGCCGGAGAACATGGCGTCGCGGCGCTCCTCGAGCTTCACCTCGCGGGCAAGATCGCACAGCAGCTTGACGGTCTCATCAGTCACCAGGTTCTTGGACAGGTCGAAGTGCAGGTCACCGGCGTCAAAGCTCAGCTTGTTCACGCGCTCGGCATCGGCGGCGAACCAGGCCTTGAGGTCGATACCCTCGGCCTCGAGCTTCTCCTGATGGGCCTCGAGCGCCTTCCAAGCGGCAGTCGACGTAGCATCGATAGGTGCGGCAACAGTTGCCATAGAGTCCTCCTCAGCATACGGGCGCACGCCTCCATGCGCCCGGACATTCAGATGCCACTATTCTAGCGCAGGTCAAGACTATAATCAGCGAGCGTTGCCAATCGGCCCCCAAACGGCAACCGACCAAAAAGGGACAGGTTTAATTTGGCAGGTCAAACGCTTTACCAATCAAAAATAACCTATCCCTTTATGCCAAATATTAGGCCGCAGCGCAGACGTTACCGAGCAACTCACGCAGAGGAAACCCGATGCCCTCCAGCAGTTCGGGCGCGATGATGGCAAAAACGGGAACCTCGCCGGCCCCCACGACGGCAGGCACTTTGCCCTCCGAGACGATACATCCATAAGGGGCAAAACCGTCTTCGCCGGCATCGAGTACGGCCATGCGACGAGCGAGTTCGCGCGCAAAGCCCGCCGTATCGGCATCGCCGATCGCCAGGACAAAGTCCACGCCCTCATCGGTCGCCAGGGCCACGGCCTCGTCGATCAGCTCGTCTCCCCCGTCGCCTTCAACCGAGCCGCAGCGAAAAAGCACGCGTTCGAGCAGAGCTCGATCAAGCGAGCCGAGTGCTGCCGAGACGAGCTCATCGCGCGTATGCTTGTCACCGCCCAGTACAACCAGCGCCTTGGTGCCACCGTAGTGAGCGACCAATCGCCCGCACCAGCGAGCCACATCTCCATCCGCAACAAGGCGCGTCGGCATACCAAACCCATAATTGACCATCTTTCCCACAACCCTTCCGTGCGTATAGGCGGTATCGTTCAATAGGCTCATGCTACGAAGCGAGCTTTTCCGAGCTGTTTCGCGCTCTTTAGGGCTGCGTTAAAAACCCGATGCAACCGCACGACCATACCTGCCAAATAGGGACAGGTTTTGACGGTGTCCGGTCGAGCAGGTATTATCGAACAGGTATTCGATAAGAACATGTGTTTGATGGGAGGCACGGATGGCGCACGAGCAGCACACCTACATCTGCATCGACCTCAAGACGTTTTACGCCAGTGTCGAGTGCGTCGACCGCGGACTCGACCCACTCACTACATGCCTGGTCGTTGCCGACGAATCGCGCGGGCGCACGACCATCTGCCTCGCCATCACACAGGCTATGAAGGACCTCGGGATACACAACCGCTGCCGTCTGTTCGAGATTCCCGACGGCATCGACTGCATCAAGGCCGTACCGCGCATGCAGCACTACATGGAGGTGTCGGCGCAAATCTACGGCATCTATCTGGAATACGTGAGTCCGCAAGACATTCACGTCTACTCCATCGACGAATGCTTTATCGACGTGACGCCCTATCTGGACCTCTATCACACCGATGCGGAAAGGTTCGCCTGCACGCTGCGCGACGAGGTCTTGGCGCGCACCGGCATCACGGCGACGGTCGGCATCGGCCCCAACCTATTCCAGGCCAAGGTAGCGCTCGACATTACCGCCAAGCACGTACCCAGCCGCATCGGCATACTCGACGACGGGACCTTTCGCAAGGAGATCTGGCCCCATCGCCCCATCACCGACATCTGGGGCATCGGCCCCGGCGTGGCGGCCCGTCTCGAGAAATACGGCGTCTACGACCTGATGGGCGTCGCCGCACTCGACGAGAACCTGCTCTACGACGAACTCGGCGTCAACGCCGAATATCTCATCGACCACGCCTTCGGGCGCGAGCCGACAACCATCGCCGATATCCAAGCCTATCGCCCGCAAGCGACCTCGACCACCACAGGACAGGTGCTCTCGAAGGGCTATGCCTACGAGCAGGCCTACACCGTCTTGCGCGAAATGGTCGACAACGCCGTGTTGGATCTAGTCGATAAGCACGTGGTCTGCGACAGCATCTCGCTCTTTGTGGGCTACGCGAGCGAGCGCGCCGACATACGCCGGCTCAACGCCAGCGGCACGGCGCAGTATATAGACGGCTGCGGACACTTGCGCTCGAGTACCTCGGGCATCGAGCCCGCAGCGACCGACGGCCCCGAGCTCGCGCCCCGTGCTCCCAAGCCCGTCCAGCGCGATGACGAAAGGCGTCGCCTGGTGCGCGAAGCGCAGGCAATCGATGGCATCTTTGTGGGAGAGCATGGCGGCAAACCGCGTGGTGGCTATGCCGCACTCTTTGCGCACTCCAACGCCTCGCGAAAGCTGCCCGAGCGCACTAATTCGTTTAAGAAAATCATGGGGTATTTCGATGACCTTTGGGCACAAACGGTCGATCCCAAACGACCGGTCAAGCGCATCAACCTGGGATTTGGCAATCTTGTGCCCGAGGAATTTGCCACCATCGATCTGTTCAGCGATATCGAGGCCGATGAGCGCGAGCGCGACCTGGCGCGCGCCGTCCTGGCCGTGAAAGGCAAGTACGGCAAGAACGCGCTCGTCAAGGGATTAAGCTTTACCGCCGGCGCCACCGCGCGCGAACGCAACGGCCAAGTTGGAGGACATCGTGCCTAAACCCAAGCAGCAGCCCGTGCGCCCGCCGACCGCCTTCGAGCGCCTGGCGGACCCCGAGGGCAGACGTCGCGCCGCCGACCCCAACCTCACTGCCAACGGTGCCGTGCGCGCCAACCGCGCCGCACAGTTTATGCCCTTTGCCGCCCTCACGGGATACTACGAACTCGTGCGCAAGCAGGAAATCACCGTCGAGTCAAAACGTGAGCTCACGGAAGAAAAAGCCCTCGTACTTTCTAAAAAGCTCGAGGGTCTCAAACGTGGCGACTTGGTTCGTGTCACCTATTACGATACATACGGCTATCGCAGCCGCACCGGCATCCTCGACGAGGCGCTCCCCGCCTTCAAGCTCCTCAAGCTCCGAGACATCGCCATCGACTTCGACGACATCCAAGACATCGAACTGCGCGGACGAGCCTAGCCAAGGAAGCGCATCCAGGGCGGCGCTTACAGCGTCATGACGTAGTAGCCCGCGTCTTTCACGGCCGTCTCGAGGACACCACGATCAACCGGCTGCTTAGAGCGCACGCGTGCCGTGTGGTCCGCATACGTCACCGTTGCCCACACGCCATCCAGCGCATTGAGGGCATTGGCTACGTTCTGAGCGCAGCCGTCACAGTTCATGCCGCCGATGAGCAGCTCATCGCTATAGGGATAGTGTGACGCATCGGTATCCACCACAACAACCTTTTTGGCCTTCTTGCCGCTCGTACCATCGCTGCAGCAACTCTTCCCGTGTGTCGAAGCGGCAATGCGACGCAGTCCAAAAAACATGCCGACGGCAATGACGGCCAGCACGATGAGATTCGCAGGGTTGAGCAAGTCACTCATGCGCTCCCCTTTCAAGTAGCACTATCTAGATACCCCCATGGGGTACCCCCATCTTAACCCAAAATCATGTCTGTTCGGTCAATTAGTTTCCCTCTTCAAACTTTTTTGTTGACCATGGCTTACTTTCGTGTATAAGTTTTCCTAGGCTAACAGTTTAGATCCGTAAGGAGCGCCGTGACTCGAACCATAGACATCCCAACGTTTCAGGCGGCAGTCGTGCGCAACTGCTCTCCCACGCTCGCGGGCATCAAGCCGGCATCGCTCTTTACCTATCCAGGCACCTACGCCCACGGGGACGGCTCGACCACAACCGAAACCATTGCAGAACGCCGAGCACGCCTGCTCAACGTTATCGCCCAGTGCAATCGCGAGCTTGACCCGCTCGGCATCCACCTGAGTGTTTTGGTCTGGCGGCCCTGCGGAGCGCTCGTGTACGCGTACCGAGCCAAAAGCCTCACCACCTATTTCGCAGACCCTCGCGTCCAAACGGCGCTCACCTCGGAAGGCTACGACACGAGAGACCTTTCGGCATGCCTTGTGCATTTGGCATCACGCATCACGCTCGCGAGCAATAACGTCGCGGAATGCGCCTGCAGCCAGACTCGATGCGCACTACCCCAGCAAGCTAGCTGCAGCAAAGACTGCACCTGCGAGTTTCCGCACGAAATAGGCTACTTCCTTGGATATCCCTACGACGACGTGCACGAATTTATCGTCCAGCGCGGCGAGAACTACAAGGTCTTTGGGGCCTGGAAGGTCTACGCAAATGTCGAGCAGGCGCTTGCGACGTTTGATGCCTACCGTGCCTGCACCCAATACTTCACTTTTATCTATCAGCAGGGCTGCAGCCTGGCGCAACTTGCCCAGGCAACCCGATAGAACGTACAAGCCGCGGCAAGCGCCGCACGACCGAAAGGACAAAACATGAGCAAGATCGCCGTCGTCTACTGGAGCGGCACGGGCAATACCGAGGCCATGGCAAACCTCGTCGCCGAAAGCGCCACGTCCGCGGGGGCCGAGACTGAGGTCATCCCCTGCGCCGACTTCTCTGCCGACAAGGCCGCCGAATATGATGCCTTCGCCTTCGGCTGCCCCGCCATGGGCTCCGAGGAGCTTGAGTATGACGAGTTTCAGCCTATGTGGGACGAGGTCAAGGAGACCCTCGGCGACAAGAAGGTCGTCCTCTTTGGCTCCTATTCGTGGGCCGAGGGCGAGTGGATGGACAACTGGAAGGCCGACGCCGACGAGGCCGGAGTCAACGTCGTGGACTCCGTCATTTGCTACGATGCGCCCGACGATGAGGGCGAGGCGGCCTGCCGTGCCCTTGGCGCCGAGCTGGCCTAGCAGCACCACCGAGCCCGACAGAAGGGGCTCACGCTACATTATCGACATCCCAACAAAAAACGGGACTGGATTCATGTCCAGCCCCGTTTTCTGTAATGCCAGCCGCATGAACCAGCTACGAGATATTGCCCAAGAACGCCTTGGTGCGCTCGCTCTTGGGGTGGTCGAAGACCTCGCTCGGCGTACCCTCTTCCACAATGACGCCGCCGTCCATAAAGACGACGCGGTCGGCGACATCGCGGGCAAAGCCCATCTCGTGGGTCACCACGATCATGGTCATACCGTCACGTGCCAGGTCGCGCATGACGCCCAGGACGTCGCGGACAAGCTCGGGGTCAAGCGCCGACGTGGCCTCGTCAAAGAGCATCACGTGTGGATTCATCGACAGGGCGCGGGCGATGGCCACGCGCTGCTGCTGACCGCCCGAAAGCTGACTCGGCATAAAATCGATGCGCTCGGCCAGACCGACCTTGGTGAGCTCCTCGACGGCGATCTTCTCGGCCTCTTCCTTGCTGCGCTTGAGCACCTTTTGCTGCGCAAGCATGACGTTCTTTTTGACCGACAGGTGCGGGAACAGGTTGAACTGCTGAAAGACCATGCCCAGGTGCGTACGCACTTTGTTGAGGTCGACACCCTTGGCGCACACATCCACGCCCTCAACGATAATCGAGCCACTCGTGGGATGCTCCAAACGATTGATGCAGCGAAGCATCGTCGACTTGCCCGAGCCCGAGGGGCCCAAGACCACAACGACCTCACCCTTGTGCACATCCAGATCGATATCGCGCAGGACCACGTTGTCGCCAAAGGCCTTCTGGAGATTCTTGATGCTGACGACGACCTCGTTCGAGTTATTGGTTTCGCTCATGATAGGACCTCCTTACAGACCGGCGATGTGGTCGGCGGGCGTCGCGACGACCTGTCCAGCGCTCTTGGCGGGACGCTTCTTCTTGGTTTCGGCCGTCCCCAGAAGCCTCGCCTCAAGACCGCTCACCAAGCGAGCAAGCGGCAGGGTGATGACCAGATAGAACAGCGCGGCAACCACATACGGCGTAATGGAACCCGTCGTGGCCACGATGGTACGGGCGTTCATGACGATCTCGACCACGCCCACGGCCGCGAGCAGCGACGTATCCTTGTAAAGCAGGATAAACTCGCTGGTCAGCGTAGGCAGGACATTGCGGAACGTCTGCGGAATCATAACGTAGAGCAGCGTCTGGAAGGCGTTCATGCCCAGCGAGCGCGCGGCCTCGTTTTGGCCCTTGGGGATCGACTGAATACCGGCGCGGAAGATCTCGCACAGGTAGGCGGACGAGTTCATGGCCATGACGATGACGCCCAGCACATAATCGTCAACCTTGACGCCGGCCAGCGGCAGGCCAAAGAACGCGATGTAGATCTGCAGGAACGCCGGCGTACCGCGGATGATATTCACATAGATGCCGGCAAGGCAACGCAGGATGCGCGACTTGGAGATGCGCATGAGTGACAAGGCAAAGCCAAAGGGAATGGCCAACGGAAATGCCACGAGCACGATCGAGAGCGACATGAGGAAGCCTTTGAAGACGATCGGCAGGCTCTGAACCAAAATGACCGGGTTCAGGAACAGGCGAAGGAACATGTTGGAATTCCATGCCTCGACCCACGGCTGCTCCTTAAGGTCGGCCAGGAAGTTATCGAAGGCCGTCACGCCCTTGATCTCCACCGACGGAATCTTGGAGATCTTCTTGGTCGACCCGTCGGCGAGCGTATAGGTGCCGCTAAAGGCCTCATCGCCGCCCTCGACGGGGAAGGTCACGCCGTAAACCTCGACACGGAAAAAGCCGCCGGCAGGCGCCGTCTCGCCAAAGTCAATCTTGAGCGTCTGGCCGTCAGCCTTGCACGTGGGTTTCATGGGCGTACGATCCATGAGGTCCTCGCCCGAGAGCATCGTCAATCGCGTGTCATCGGTACCAAACGTCGTGCCGTCGACAAACGTCAAAGAAAGACCGCTCAGCTCCTCGTCGGCATCGGCCTGAACTTCCCAGGTAATGCGCGTCTCGGTGCCGCCGACCACATCGCTGCCCGAACCGGTGTTGGGTCGGGCGGTAATCTTTGCGGTCTCAAGCGCCTGGGCGGTCGTGGGCGCATATGCCCCCGCGCACACCAGCGCGAGCGCCACGGCCATGACGCAGGCTAGCTTTTGGAGCAAGACGGGCAGTGGAAAACGCTGCTCAGCGGCCCCTTTGTTCAGTCGAGACAAGGTGGCTCCTATCGTAGAAGTTGCCGGCAAAACGAGACGGAAACGCTCTCCGTCAAGAGAAACGCAAAGGCCCTCTCCGCCAAAACGGAAAGGGCCCGCGTGCAATCAAGTAGCTATTTTACTTGATGTTGTACTTAGCCATAAGGGTGTCAACGGTACCGTCATCGGTCAGGTCCTTGATGGCCTGGTTGACGTCGTCCTTGAGCTTAGTGTTGCCCTGGTTGATGGCGATGGCGTACTCCTCGCCGGTGCTGATCTGCTTGATGGTCTGGCAGGTGTTGAACTGCTCGGCGGTCAGCTGGCTGGCGACGGAGCGGTTGGTCACCACGGCGTCACCCTTATCGGACTGCAGGGCGCTGAAGCACTCGGTGGCGTCCTTGTAGGGAACAATCTTGGCCTTGGGGAAGTTCTCCTGGGCAAAGGCCTCGGCGGTCGAGCCAGACTGGACGATGATGGTAGCGTCGGCGTTGTTGAGCTTCTCGCTGTAGTTGTCGGCCGTGATGTCGGTGTTATCGACCTTGGTCACGATAGCCTGATCGTCCATGTAGTAGGAATCAGAGAAAGTGACTTCCTTCTCACGCTCGGGCGTGTCGGTGATAGCCGCGATGGAAACGTCATACTTGGCGCCCGAAGCGACGCCCGGAACCAGCGTGTCAAAGTCATTGTTGACATACTCGACATCCAGGCCCAGCTTGTCGCCGATAGCCTTGATGAGCTCAAGGTCAAAGCCCTGGTAGTCGCCGTTGTCGTCCTTGTACTCAAACGGAGCGTACTCGGCAGAGGTGCCGACGGTCAGCGTACCGTCCTTGACGAGCGCGTACTCCTTGGAGCCATCGACCTTCTCGACCTTCGCGTCGTCAGAGCTGCTGGAACCGGCATCGGAACCAGAGGTGGCGTTGGACGAGCCGCAACCCGTCAGTGCAAGAGCGAGTGCCATGGCACCCGTGGCGGCAAATGCGCCAAGCTTCTTAAGCTTCATGATCAGTCTCCTTCCAATGACCCCACGTGATTCAGAGGTCTGCAAAAACTGAGGGCTATTATGCACCCGCTTGTAAGAATCTGCAATTAGAAAACTGATTGAAACAAATCCATAACGTGAATGAAGCATTCCACTTTGTGACAGTTATTACTGCTGCAATGACTTTAATAGTTTGATTTCAGCTGCATAACCTGCAAGTTCGTTCGGTGTCTCCAAAATGAACGGCAGTGCACGCAAACGGCTATTCGATACAATATTCTGCATAACCTGCATACCGGCGCCAAACTCCTCGCTGCCAAGGTATCCCTTGCCGATGCACTCGTGACGATCTTTATGGGCGCCACAGGGATTCTTTGAATCGTTGATGTGTACGGCATGCAGGCGATCGATGCCCACCACGCGGTCGAACTCGTCGAGTACGCCGTCCAGATCATGGATGATGTCGTAGCCGGCATCGCTCACATGACAGGTGTCCAAACAAACGCCCAGCTTATCGGACAGCTCTGGGCACTTGGCGGCAACGCCCTCGATAATGCACGCCAGCTCTTCAAAGCTACGGCCCACCTCGGTGCCCTTGCCCGCCATGGTCTCGAGCAACACCGTCGTCTGCTGTCCCTCAAACATCACCTGGCACAGCGTGTCGACAATCATCTGAATGCCGGCGTCTGCCCCCTGTCCCACATGCGCACCGGGATGGAAGTTGTAGTAATTGCCGGGCAGCGCTTCCAGACGCTGCAAGTCCTCGGCCATTGCCTCCAAGGCAAACTCGCGCGCCCGCTCTTTAGCCGAACAGGGGTTATAGGTATACGGGGCATGAGCCACGAGCGGACCGAAGTCGTTTTGCGCCATAAGCTCGCGCAGAGCCGCCACGTCATCCATATCAAGGTCTTTTGCCTTGCCACCACGCGGGTTGCGCGTGAAGAATGCAAAGGTATTGGCGCCAATGGATAGCGCCGTCTCCCCCATTGCCCGATAGCCCTTCGTCGTCGAAAGATGACACCCGATCGTTAGCATCTCCAACTCCCCCTCATCAGTTGCGGTGAAATACGGTCTATTGGTGCCTTATTTTGGCGCAAACAGACCGTATTCCACCGCAAGATATAAAAGGGGCATCAGGGGCAAGGTCCGCCGAGCCCCCTTGAGCACCAGCACCGCAGCCTAGAGCGTCAAGCGAATCGCATCAATGATCTGCGCACAGCGCTGTGTGGCGGCAAGGGGCATGACGGGACTCTCGAGTTTCCCCGCCCGGATGAGCTGGGTCACATGATGAATTTCGCCGTAGAAATCATCGACCTCAAACGGGGCATTTATTTCGAGCATTCGTCCGTCGGAGTACTTCACATGGGCGAGATCGGGGCGATGGAGGCGCTCGATTTCCAACGAGCCCCGCTCGCAGGCAATCGTTAAACGGCTTTCACATGCTGCTTTGCCGTCGCACACCATATGAATGGGTATACCGCCGACACTCATATGGATCTCATCGGCCCAATCCACGCGGCCACCCGATACGTCACGCCAGCGAACTTCACGAGACGAAACATCGCACGCACCCGCAAGAAGATCCTCAAACCACCCGACCGCGTAGCAGCCCATGTCATATAGACAGCCACCCTGCAACGGATCGAGCAGATAACTCGAAGGCGGCTGACCATAATCGAGTTTTTGCACGCTTTCGATCGAGACGATACGGCCAAGCTCGCCCGACGCAAGCAAACCCTTCACGCGAGTATGCATCGGACAAAACCGATTCTTCATCGCCTCCATAAACAGTACGCCGCGCTCGCGAGAGGTGGAGGCAATCGATAGAGCCTCTTCCTCACTCAAAACGGCCGGTTTTTCGCACAGCACGGCCTTTCCCGCGCGCAGTGCCCGACAGACCCAATGCGCATGCATGCCATGTGGAAGAGCCAAGTAGATTGCGTCGACATCGGGGTCGGCAATCAGCGCATCATAAGCCGCATCGCCGCTATCGTCAGTCGTGGCATAGCTGTGCGCGGTATCAATCGAAAACGCCCTGCAAAACTCCTCAACATGCGAAGGGGTGCGACCGGCGGCAGCCACAAGCCGCGCCCCGTCCACCTCCTTGAGCGACGATGCAAATCGATGCGAAATGTGCCCAGCGCCCAAAACGCCCCAACGAACCTCGCGCAAATCATCACATGAATCCCGATGGCCCACGACAGCCCCCTTCAGTTGCGGTGGATTAGTTCCTGTTTAAGCCCCATTCTGCCGCAAACAGGAACTATTCCACCGCAAGCTATAAAAGGGTCATGAGGAGCGCGTTTTGCCGAAGGCCTTGAGCACCGCCGTCACGGGGCCAGGCTGAAAACGGCGGCGTACGTCGTCCAAGCGCCCGGGAATATCGATGTGTTGCGGGCAGTGACGCGCGCATTTGCCGCATTTAACGCAGTTGCTCACCAACTTGGGCTCGCTCGTCCGCACCGCGCTCGCCGTAAAATACTGCGATAGACCCGTAAACCAGCTGTGCGCATAGCTTGCATTGTAGGCGGCAAAACACCCAGGGATATTGATGCCTTTGGGACACGGCATGCAGTAGCCGCATCCCGTACAAGGCACGCGATTCGATTTTTCAAATTCCGTCAGCACGCGCGCAATGGTATCGAGCTGAGCGCCCGTCATCGAATCCGGCAGGGCTCGGTCGGCCAGCGCCGCGTTCTCATCCACTTGCGCGGTATCGGTCATGCCCGAAAGCAGCATCGTGACCTGAGGATGGTTCCACACCCACGAAAGCCCCCAGGCGGCAGGAGTGCGCAGGCGCGGGTCATGGGCGCCATCGAGCACGGCGCGGGCCCGCGGCGGCAGCTTGCCCGCCAAACGCCCGCCCAACAGCGGCTCCATCACAAACACCGCGAGCCCGCGCTCGGCGGCTGCCATGAGCCCCGCCGTCCCCGCTTGGTAGCGCTCTCCAGCGTAGTTGTACTGGATCTGGCAAAAATCCCAGTCATACGCGTCAAGCATCGTGAGGAAGTCCGCCGCACTGCCGTGGTACGAAAAACCTATCTGGCGAATACGCCCCGCAGCCTTTTGGTGCGCAATCCAGTCCTCGATGCCCAACGCCACCACGCGCTCCCACTGGGCGGGCGAGGTGATGTTGTGCATAAGGTAATAGTCGATATGGTCGGTCCGCAGGCGACGCAGTTGCTCGTCGAAAAACCGGTCGAAATCCTCCGCGCACTTGCACGAAGCGTGCGGCAACTTAGTCGCCAGCAACACCCGGTCGCGCAGCCCCAAGCGCTCAAGTGAGGCGCCCACGCATGCCTCGTTACCGGGATAGAGATACGCGGTATCCAGATAATTGATCCCCTGCTCCACCGCATGGGAAATGATGGCGTCGGCTGCCTTAGCGTCCGGATGGCCCGGCGCACCGGGAAACCTCATGCAGCCCAGACCGAGAGCGGATATTCGGTTACCACTTTTGGGGTCAACGCGGTATTGCACGGCCCCTCCCTTCGCCATCAGCGCCCCGGCACGGCGAAACACAACGGTCACGCGGCCGAAACATCGTGGAATCGCAATCGAGAACGTATCGTAACGCAGCAGAAATCGAGCCGTCATGACACCGCTTTAACATCAGCAAAAAGCCCGATGAAAGGAGCCACCCATGCCCGCGCTCGACCTTTGGAACCTCGCATCCCAGCTCAAAAGCACCGATTATCGCTGGGTCAACCTCACCCACACGCTCTCGTGCGACACCCCACACTGGTTTGGCTTTAAGCCGTGAGTTCCCATGCGTTTGTTCTTCTAAATACCGCTATCCGGAGCACGCAACACGCTCCGGTAAAACCAGAGTTGAGGCTAACTTTAGGACCCCACGATCTCGTCCTCATCATCACGGCAAAGGACGACGCCGGCGCTTCCCAGCGCAGCGACAGCAATCAGGGCCCCCACAACGATAGGAGCAGCTCCGCACGTGCCCTGCATACCCGCGACGAGCGCGGCCGTAGGACCAAGGCAGCCAAGCGTCAATGCAACGGCGGCAACGGCGATATCTCGAGCGTTCACAAGACCACTTCCTCCACGAGAACGACTTTGTTTCTCGTGACTTAGTGTGCCCCGCGCCCATATGCGCGGCGTACGGCCACGGTAAGCGCTCTGTTAACTCAAGCACGCACAAAAAACGGACGCCCTTACGTTGCCCAAAGGCTCGGTAAAGACGCCCGCCCGTCATGTCCTATTGGCTTATGGCAGATTACCAACCGGTATAGTAGTCGGTGGTTCCGGCAGCACAGCCGGAGTCATAGACCTTGCACTCGCCCTTAGAGCCCGTAAAAGTCGAGCCCTGGGCCTTATCGCCCGCGGCAACGACGTAGTAGCCATCGGAATCGCGCCAAAAGCCCTCGGAATCCTGCGTCCATTCGCCCGTGCGGTGGTGATACAACACGTTGCTGCTGTAATAAGTCTCGCGGCGGCCGTTATAGTTATTGACGCCGCTCGAGCGCGTCAGACCCGAGCCGTTCGCGCAATACGCAGCAGACGTGTAAGACGAGCCGGAGCCGGCGTTGTAATACGAAGCCTGAACGGCCTCAGCGGCCTCGGCTTCGGCTGCGGCAGCCTCGAGCGCCTCGCGCTTGGCATCCTCAAGCGTGGAGCGAAGCTCGTCGAGCTCGGTCGACTTGGCGTCGACCTCATCCATCGTCAAAAGACTGCCCGCACCGTCGATGCAACCCTGTAGTACAGCGCGCTCGTCATCGGTGGCATAGTCACCGTACATGTTCATAATGATCTGAGCGCGCATCTCCAGGGAATCGCGCTTTGCCCCCATCGAGGCGTTCCACTCCTGCATAGAGCCATAACCGTCGCCGCGGTAGTCGACGGGCTGCACCAGCGTCGCCTCGGACGACGTAGATCCGACCGTATCGGATAGTGTCGTCGCGTGGGCATCAGTTGCGCCGGCGCCCGCCAAAAGTGCCACGGTCAGAGCGGCGGAAAGGGCGGCGGCTTTCGGTTTTCGTGAATCGATCCTCATGTAGCTGGAAACCTCCGTAGTACGTTTTTGCTGCGTTTAAGCTGCGTGTGATTCGATCGCGCTGCATAGTACCCCGAGCAAATCGCGACCTGCGGTTTTTCTCAAAAGGTGCACGTCAATTGCGTAAAACTCACATCCTCTCAACAGGAGTTTTCCATAACTCGAATGCATAAAGCGTGTCAAAAACCCTGTTTTTGCACCCTCTCTATGCAAAAAAGGCGTCTGTGCAACCATTGCTTGCGCAGACGCCTTGAGCAGGCATTTTATGCAGTTATACCTATCGAGTCGAAAGAGGTCCTTGCACAAGTCGCCCTACTCGTCCAGTGCGGCAAAGGCCTGCTTCAGGTCCCAAATGATGTCCTCGGCGTTCTCGGTACCGATAGAAAGACGGATCGTGGAGGGTGTGATGTTCTGCTCGGCGAGCTCCTCAGCAGAGAGCTGGGAGTGCGTGGTGGTAGCCGGGTGTACGACGAGCGACTTGACGTCGGCCACGTTGGCGAGCAGCGAGAACACCTGCAAGTGATCGATGAACTTCCATGCAGCCTCCTGGCCGCCCTTGATCTCAAAGGTAAAGATCGAGGCGCCGCCACGGGGGAAGTACTTCTGATAGAGCTCGTGATCGGGGTGCTCAGGCAGGCTCGGGTGGTTCACCTTGGCGACGTGGCTGTCACCAGCCAGGAACTCAACGACCTTCTTGGTGTTCTCGACATGGCGGTCGACGCGCAGCGACAGAGTCTCGGTGCCCTGGAGCAGGACCCAGGCGTTGAACGGGCTGATGCAAGCGCCCTCGTCACGCAGCAGGATAGCGCGGACATAGGTTGCGAAGGCCGCGGGACCGGCAGCCTCGGCAAACGAAACACCGTGGTAGGAGGGATTGGGCTCAGCGATCTGGGCGTACTTTCCGCTCGCCTTCCAATCGAAGTTACCGCCGTCGACGATCACACCGCCCAGCGAGGTGCCGTGGCCGCCGATGAACTTGGTTGCGGAGTGGACAACGATGTTGGCGCCATGCTCCAGCGGACGGAACAGATACGGGGTGCCGAAAGTGTTGTCGACGACAACCGGCAGACCGTGCTTCTTGGCGATCTCGGAGATGGCGTCGATGTTGGGGATGTCAGAGTTGGGGTTGCCGAGCGTCTCGAGATAGATGACCGTGGTGTTGTCCTTGATGGCACCCTCAACCTCTTCCAGGTTGTGGGCATCGACAAACGTGGTCTCGACGCCAAACTGGGAGAGCGTATGCTCGAGCAGGTTGTAGGAACCGCCGTAGATGGTCTTCTGAGCCACCACGTGGTCACCAGCCTGGGCAAGAGCCTGCAGGGTATAGGTGATGGCAGCGGCACCGGAGGCGACGGCAAGACCGGCCACGCCACCCTCGAGCGCGGCGATACGGTCCTCAAAGACGCCCTGGGTGGAGTTGGTCAGACGGCCGTAGATGTTACCGGCGTCGGCAAGACCAAAGCGATCGGCGGCGTGCTGGGAGTTGCGGAACACATAGCTCGTGGTCTGGTAGATAGGCACGGCGCGGGAGTCGGATGCGGGGTCGGCGCTCTCCTGGCCAACATGAAGCTGCAGGGTATCGAAACCAAAGGTGTGCTCGGGGTTGTTGATGAACTGGCTCATGATGATCTCCTTGATCGAACGAAAGTAAATAAATAAGAGAGAAGTAAGTCGCTGTCTCCTGATCACGCCGACGGGCGCAAACAGGAGCCCGGCATTCGTCTTGGTAAGCAGTTCATATGCGGTCCTCCTTTTGACATCCCGGTTCCGTGGTCGGCTTAATTACCTACCGTCTTTGTGTGTTTTGAATAGTACGAGCATTGTTTCGCTCGGTCAATCACTTAAAAGCGCTAACCTGTTATCGGTTTTTTAGATAGCTATCGAAAGGATGGGCGTCGATGACCCTTCAGCAGCTTCGTTTTCTGATCGCCGTGGCAGAGTCCGGCTCAATCAACGCCGCAGCTCAGCGCCTCTATACCGCTCAGTCCAACATCTCAAACGCCGTCAAAAACCTAGAACAAGAGCTCCATCTGGAGATCTTTACGCGCTCCAGCCGCGGCGTCACGCTCACCAACGACGGCACCGAGCTTTTGGGCTATGCGCGCCAGGTCGTAGAGCAGGCCGACATGCTCGAGGCACGCTACGAGGACGGTGGCACCCCGCAAGCCCGCCTCGCCATTTCCGCCCAGCACTACGCCTTTTCGGTCGAGGCCTTTGTCAACGTAGTCGAGCGCTGCCGCGACAGCAAGTTCGAGTTCATCATGCGCGAGACCACCACATCGCAGATCATCGATGACGTCCGTGCGTTTCGCAGCGATATCGGCATTCTGTATCTGGATGACTTTAACGCCCGCGTTCTGCAGAAGGCCTTCGCCGATGCCCGCGCAAGCTTCCATCCCCTATTCGACGCGACGGTCCACGTCTTCGTTAGCGAGCGCCACCCGCTCGCACGCCGCCCGCAGCTGTCCCTTGCCGACCTCACGCCCTATACGCGCTACAGCTTTGAGCAGGGAACCTCAAACTCCTTCTATTACGCCGAGGAACCCTTTAGCTATATCCCTTGCGACCGCAACATACGAATCTCGGACCGCGGAACACTTACTAACTTACTTATCACGTCGAACGGTTACACCCTGTCGACCGGTGTCCTCTCCAATGAAATGCAATGGGGCATGGCATCGATCCCGCTAGCAGACGCCCCAACGATGCACGTTGGCTACATCATGCACGACGAGCGCAAGCCCTCTCTCCTCTTGCAGCAATACCTCGACGAGCTCAACCGCATCATCCATGCCAACTAACAGTCCGAAGACGGGGTAGAAATCGTAGATTGCTGGCCCACGGCGGGCATGGCGCTACAATGGTCGCTCACACGAAACGTACCCAACGAAAGGAAGCCCGTGAAGGTCATCATCTATACCGACGGCTCGGCCCGATCAAATCCGGGACGCGGCGGCTACGGCGCCGTGCTCAAATACACCAACCCCGCCGGCAAGACCTTCACCTCCGAGCTTTCGCGCGGCTATGCCAAGACCACCAACAACCGCATGGAACTCATGGCGGTCATCGTGGCGCTCGAGGCGCTCAACCGCCCTTGCGAGGTCGAAGTCCATTCCGATTCGCAGTATGTCGTCAACGCCTTTAACAAGCACTGGATCGACGGCTGGAAAAAGCGCGGATGGAAAACCGCCAACAAGCAACCCGTCAAGAACCGCGACCTGTGGGAGCGCCTACTCACCGCCAAAAGCAAGCACAAGGTTGATTTCATCTGGGTTAAGGGTCACGCCGGTCACGAGCTCAACGAGCGCTGCGATGAGCTCGCCACCACGGCGGCCGACGGCAGCAACCTCGATATCGACGCCGGCTTTAACGAGAGCGACCTGTAATAGCGTTTTCGCGCAGCTTTATATCCCCACGCGCTACACTCATCCTGTAGACCAAACAACGCAAGGGGGACGTATGCTGCGCATCGCGACCATCGGCACATCCATGATCACCGACGACTTTATCCAAGTCGTCAACGCCAACGACCAAGCCGCGTTTGTGGGCACGCTTTCACGCGATGCCAATCGCGGTGCCGCCTTTACCGCCGAGCGCGGTGGCGAGCGAAACTTTACTTCACTCGATGAGCTCGCGGCAGCCGCCGACGTCGACGCCGTCTATATCGGCAGCCCTAACGCACTTCACTACGAGCAGGCCCTTGCCTGCATCGCCGGTGGCAAGCACGTCATCGTCGAGAAGCCCTTCTGCGCCACCGAAGCGCAGGCGCTGGAAGTCTTCCGCGCTGCCGAGGCAGCAGGTGTCGTGGCCCTCGAGGCCATGCGTCCCCTCCACGACCCCGCCTTCCACGCCATCGAGGACGCCTTGGGCGAGATCGCCCCCATCCGCCGCGCCTCATTGCGCTTTGGCAAATATTCCTCGCGCTACAACGAGATTCTCGCGGGACGCGCCACCAATATCTTCGACTGCAATATGGCATCGGGTTCCCTCATGGACATTGGCGTCTACACCGTCGAGCCCATGGTCGAGATTTTCGGCATGCCCTCCGGCCTTACGAGCATGGCTACTCTGCTCGACCCCGCCACGCGACAGCTCACGCACGGCCCCATCGACGGCTGCGGTTCCATTCTCGCCAGCTACGGCGGTGGCCGTATCTCCGTCGAGCTCGCGCACTCCAAAATAACGAATGACCTGCTGCCCTCGCAGATCGAAGGCGAGCGTGGCACTATCCAGATCGACCATCTGTCCACGCCCCGCAATGTCCGCATCGACTATCGCGGCGATGTCGTACGCGGCTCGGCGACCGAGGCACCGCGCGAACAGGGCGACAACGGCCGCGTGCTCGACCTGCCCAAATCGAGCAACACTATGGAATACGAACTCACAGACTTTATCACCGCCATCGGCGGCATCGATAACGTTAAGGAAGAGATTTGGGAGACCCCGGCGGGACGTCACGAACTTGGCCACTACCGCGATGTCACGCTCGTCTCATTGCGCATCATGGATGCCGTGCGCCAGCAGGCCGGCATCACCTTCCCGTCCGACGCAGGCAAGCAGGCCTAGCGATGGGCTTCTTCGATGCGTTCTTCTCCAGCGTCACCGGCGGCAGTCGAGAGCCTCAAAAACCATCAAACATTGAGCTCGAGTTGCGCCGCAGGCTTACTGTGCTCGCAAGCGACGAGGCCACTCAAGACACTCCCCTGCGCTATTTCCTGCGCTGGGCGGAGCAAGTCCAGGGCGTCGGTTTTCGCTTTACTAACACCAACCTCGCGCAGGCACGCGCACTCACCGGCTGGGTGCGTAACATGGAAGACGGTTCAGTCGAGATGGAGATACAGGGAGCTCCGGCAAACATCCTATCTCATCTCGAGGCGCTTCACGCCTCCTACGAGCGCATGGGAACGCGTTTTCGCCTCGTAGACGCCCAGGCCCGAGCCCCACTTGCCAATGAAGACGGTTTCATTCCTCGTTATTAGTATTGTGTGCTAAATACGGTATCATTTACCTACAACCGTTGATAGAAAAGAGGCGAGGCGCATGGCGGTGCAAAGAAGGAATACCAGGCAGCGAAAGCTGGTTCTTGACGCTGTGCGCCAAAGCTATAACCATCCCACCGCCGACGAAATCTACAACGCCGTACGCGAACAGGATGACAAGATCAGCCGCGGCACGGTCTACCGCAACCTCAATCTCTTAGCCGACGCAGGGGAGATTCTCTCTATTAAGACGCCGGGCGGCAGCCGCTTCGATCGCACCATCGAGCCGCACGCACATATCATCTGCACCTCGTGCAGCCGCGTCATCGACGTGCCACTCCCCTTCGACGCCCAGCTCGACGCCAGGGCATCCGAACAAATCGGATGGAGCGTCAGCTCGCACTACACCATCTTTGAGGGACTCTGCCCCGACTGCCAGTAGCCTTTGGGACATGCCTGCAAATCTACTTGCCCATCCGCTACAGCAAACAGTACATTTCTAGGCATGTCCCAAATATCTACTCGGCGAGCAGGCGACGCAGCTCCTCTTCGACCGTGCGTACGTAACGGACGCGGTCGTTGATGCCACGCATAGAGGGATTGCAGCTCTCCATTAGATAGGGATGGCCCACTACGTTGAGCATGTCGCGGTCGTTTTCGTTATCGCCAAACGCCATCATCTCATCGGGCGAAATTCCCAGGGCACGACCGTAATCGGCAAGCGCGGAACCCTTACCCGAATCAAAGCCGATAAAGTCCGTCCACTCGGTTCCCGACGTCATCACGTCGACACAGTCGCTAAAGTGGCGCTCGAAATACTCCAGCGCCGCCGGCTGCTCTGCCTCGGGCGTCTGGAAGGCAATCTTAATGACGTCCTCGTCGATGTCCTCGGGACGGTCGACCACCGCCACATCGCAGTGGACCTCATAACGCAGGTGTTCAACAAACGCGTCGTTGCCGCTCATGGTGTAGAGGCGCCCCTCACACGAAAGGGTCACGTCGGCATGGGGATACGCAACCACGGCATTCGCGATATCCATAGCAAGGCAACGCTCCATGGAACGCTTGACAACGGCACGCCCCTCGCTCATCACCAGGGCTCCGTTTTCGCATACGTAGGCGAGCTCATCGGCCACCGGGGCAAACAGGTAGCGCAAGCTCGCATATTGACGGCCGCTCGCCGGCATAAACACGATACCGCGACGATGCAGCTCATCGATAAGCTCAAAGGCCTCGGAACGCGGCTCGCGCTCCCCCGGATGCAGCAACGTGCCGTCCAAATCGCATGCAATCAGCTTGATTCCCTCAAGACCCATATGCTTTCCCCCAAAGCCTCTTATCAACAGCAAGACGGACTTTGATTGGTCGCCCCTCAAAGCCCGTCTTGCGCATACGCGCACTTAGCCGCGCGTCTTTTTTACGATGGCAAAGTCGGGAGCTATGCTCACGACGACCTCCGCCGTACTCGATGCAAAGCGCCGGTCCGCATCGAGTTCACGGGTAACCACCGAGAGCCGAACACCCTCGACGCCCCGGAGCATGCGGCCCAAAACAGGCTGCACCGGCGTATACATGCGCACGGTATGCTCGTCCGAATCGCCTCGGAAAAGCGGCGCGTGCATATTGCCGATCTCCCAGCACGCATGCGCGAGCGCAATCGGATCCGTGCGGTCGACTTCGACCAAATAAACCTCGGCGCTGCGCAGGCGCACGACAACCGCCACGGGCACAATGCCCGAACGGTCGATGGCGAGCACGTCGCCATCGGCAAGACGACCGCCGTCGGCAGCATCCAGCCGAACATCGATCGTGCGCCCCAGCTCCGTCACGCCCGCAAACGCGCATACATCAGCCCGGTCCCAATCGAACAGTAGCTCGTCAACTTCAAAGACGCCGCCCAACTTCCGGCGAAGCAGGAGTTCATAGGACGGATCGTTGAGATTTCCCAAGCATGTCGTCGAAACCAAGCGTTCAGGCATACTCTAACCCTCGACCTCAACGAGCTCGATATCAAAGTTGAGGTCCTTGCCGGCCAGCTCGTGGTTGGCGTCGAGCGTCACAGCCTCGGGCGTTACGTCGATGACCACGGCGGGAACGGGCATACCGCTCGGCGTGGACAGGAAAAGCTTCATGCCCTTCTCGATCTGCTCGATGTTGGGAACCTGTTCGGCCGGGAAGGTCAGAACCATCTCGGGATTGTGCTCGCCGTAGGCATCGGCAGCAGGAATGTGCACGGTCTTCTTCTCGCCCACCTGCATGTCGACAACAGCGGCGTCGAAGCCCTTGATCATCTGACCGGCGCCGCAGGTGAACTCCAGCGGCTCGCCGCGATCGTAGGAGCTATCGAACTGCGTGCCGTCATCGAGCGTGCCGCGATAATGGGTCTTGACCTTCTTGCCCTGGTTGGACATGGTAACCTCCGTGATAAGGGCGGCGCACAACGCGGGCCGCCGTGAACATATGGCGCTAACTATACCCTAGTCATACAATTCAATGACAGTTTGCAAAGAAACGCTGCAACCGGAGGAACCATGGCATATCCCGTATTTGACCTACACTGCGACACTGCCGACCGAATCGGCTGGGCCACGCTCGATCTCGACCTGCGCTTTACCGCCGGCACCGACGGTTATTTCCCCGGCGACGAAACGCATCCGCAAGATTTCGACCTCATCGAGGGTAACGCCTGTGCCATCTCGCTCGCAAAGATCGGCAACACGCCGTGGGCACAGTGCTTCGCCACGTTTGTCCCCGACGAGATTCCCACCGCCCACGCCGCGCGCTTCCAGGCGCAGATCATGGCGCATATGAGCGGCCAGGCAATGCTCAACCACGACCGTATGGTCAACGTGCGCAGCGCCGCAGACATTCGCCCCGCGCTCAAGGACGGCAAGGTCGCTTGCATCCACACCATCGAAAACGCCACGTTCTTTGCCGAGGACCCCGCGCTGATCGAGGTGCTCAAGAGCCTGGGCGTGCTTATGTCGTCACTCAGCTGGAACGCGCAGGGACCGCTCGCGAGCGGCCACGACACCCACGCCGGCCTCACCGCCGCCGGCATCGAGGCGCTTACGCAGATGGAGCACGCCGGCATGGTGCTCGACGTCTCCCACCTCAACGATGAGTGCTTTGACGAGGTCGCCGCCCGCGCCACGCGTCCCTTCGTCGCCAGCCACTCCAACTCCCGTGCGGTTTGCGGCGCCAAACGCAACCTTACCGACGACCAGTTCCGCACCATTCGCGACATGGGTGGCATCGTCGGCCTCAACTACTGCAGCGAGTTCCTTTCCAACGACGCAACCGACAAGACCGCCGCAGACGTCACCTTCGACCAGCTGGCGGCGCATATCGAGCACTGGCTCGACCTGGGCGGCGAGGACGTCATCGCGCTCGGCGGCGACTGGGACGGCGCCACGGTGCCCGCTTTCCTCTCCGATGCCAGCAAGATGCCCGAGTTCCAGAACATGCTTTCCAAGCATTTTGGCAAGACCGTGATGCAAAAGCTCTGCAGCGACAACGCGCTTGCCTTCTTCGAGCGTTATTAATTTCACATCCCTTGAGCGGGCCGGCATGCCGAACGGTCGACATGCCGGCCCGTCCCCGATCTGAAGGACCGCTTTTGACGCAGCAGTTTACGATTTCCGCATCCCGACCGGATGGGACGACCATCCCCGTCGTCGTTACCAAAAAGCGCGTCAAGAACTTCAACCTACGCGTCACATCGAGCGGCGAGGTCCACGCCAGCGCACCGATCGGCGCCAGCCGCGAGCGTATCGAAGCGTTTGTGAAGCGCAACAGCGCCTGGATTATCAGCCGACTTGCCCAGCGCGAGCAACGTCAGGCGACGGCACGAGAGCCGCTCAGCCCCTCGTCCATCATTGCACTTTGGGGCAAGCCCATCACGGTACAGGATGCACTCGATCACAACTTTGCATCACCCGCACCGCGACCCAAACAGGCCACCTTCGCAAGTTTTATGGGTGCCGATGAATCGGACGAAGGCCCGCAGGCCAAGCGGCACGCAATCCTCGACGGCCTAACGTCCGACGAGCTCCAAGCCCACATCGACCAGCTCTACGCGTCCGAGGTCACCGCAGCGCTACGCGACATCGTGCACGCGTACGAAATCGCAATGGGCGTCACCGTGGCCCGCGTCTCCGTGCGCAGCATGAAAACGCGTTGGGGCTCCTGCACACCCAAAACCGGCGCCATTCGCATCGCGCGCGAGCTCGCCGCCTACCCTGTCGAATGCCTCGACATGGTTGTCGCCCACGAGCTCGTCCATCTGCTCGAGCCGAGCCACAATCAGCGCTTTCACGCCCTGCTCGACACGTACTGTCCCAACAATAGAGCACTGTCTCAGCGGCTCAAGCAGCCACCCCTCAACAAGCTCTAGCGTCGACTAGCGCACGCGCTCGATCTCGACGCCGCAGCTTGCCAGGGGCAGGCCAACAGGAGCCCACGGCTTATCGAGCTTTATGCGCACACCAAGCAGCGAGGGATAACGGCGCAGCAGCATCTGGGCTGTCCCCTCGGCTGCCGCCTCGATGAACTTAAACGTATGCTCGCGCAGATAGCCATCGACATCGTGGCACACCGAGCCGTAGTCAATCGAGGCGTCCAGGTTATCGTGCTCCCCCGCCGCGCGCAGGTCGGCATAGAGCACCAGAGAAACGATGAACTTCTGACCCAGCGCGTTCTCCTCGGGATACACGCCATGGTTGGCAAAAACCTCAAGGCCGTCAATGACAATACGATCGGCATGGCGCAAATCGTCATAGCTCACGTGAGGCACCGCCGTTGCGGTGGATATTTCGCCCCTTCCACGGCGGGCGAGCTCGGCGCCTTCGGTCTTGGTTGCATTCTCGGGCAGTTTCTTGTTACTCAACGCGATCGTCTCCTTCGTTTAGAACCCCGACCGCGCAAACTAACTACACGCGAATCGACAGGTTCTTTTTATCATCGCTCCAGTTGCAAGCGTTGCGCGCGGGGCATGCAAAGCAGGCACGCGACGCTTTGTCGGCTGCATAGAGCAGACGCTCAAGCGGTTGGCTGTTCACGCGCAGCTTTCGATGGCCCAGAATGGCCGTCTTAATGGCTGCGGCATCGGCCGGCTCAAACGCCACGTCATCGGGCATGCCGCCGAGAATCGCATCAGCGACGCGTTCGCTTGCAACATCATGGGATATACCCGATTCATACTGTTCATCTTTGCCGATATCGTGAAGAAGTGCCGTGGCGTAGATGACCTCGCGGTCAAATTCGAGCCGTTCCTCGAGATTCTTGATCCACATAATGCGAGCGACATCGAGCAGATGGTCAATACCATGGCGGCAAAAGATGCGCCCCGATTCCAACTGTGCAATGTTGCCCAGGTGCCGCCGGAACAGCCCGTTGGCACAAATGTAATCAATGCGAGGCATAGCGCCAAAGGGGGTCAGGCCCGAAGCCATAAAGCCGCGACGCGACGTCCCCTCATCGGTCTTCGATGCAAAGTCGTTGACGACCTTCATGGTTAACGGCTCAGCATCCTAAAGAATCGCTCCTCGAGCGCGGGATCGGTCTCAAAGACGCCGCGGCGAGCGAGCGTCACGGTCTTGGTGCCGGGCTTTTGCACGCCGCGCATGGTCATGCACATATGCTCAGCCTCCATGAGCACAATCGCTCCCTGGGGAGCGAGATAATCCATGAGGGCATCGGCAACCTGTGCACACAGCTGCTCCTGTAGCTGCAGACGACGGGCATAAACCTCAACCGTGCGAGCAAGCTTAGACAGACCCGCCACGCGACCGTTAGGGATATAGCCGATCGCGGCCTTGCCATAAAACGGCAGCAGATGGTGTTCGCACAGCGAGTAGAACGTAATGTCGCGCTCGATAACCAAATCGTTCGAAGCGACGGCAAAGGTTTTGGACAGGTGCTCCTCGGCACTCTGGCCCATGCCGCCGGCGATCTCACCATACATACGGGCAACGCGCGCCGGGGTCTCCAGCAGGCCCTCACGAGTTGGGTCCTCGCCTATGCCCTCAAGCAACAGCTTAATGGCGGCCTCGACTTTTTCCTGATCGACCATCTGGGCCTCACTTTTCCGATTTCACGTTCGCGCTATGGTACCACGCCCTCCGGCATCGACCACAAGCTACATAGTATGGGTTGAATAGACTGGATCGTCCCGCCAAAGCTGCACAGCGTCGCAAAGCGCAACGCCCTCACGCACAGCGCGGTCGCGCGTAGCGTTCATATCGATCACACGCTGGTTACTCGAGCCCCTAAAGCGCAACGAGATATCATAAAGATCCTGAACAAACGGGCCATCCACCAACATGTCGAGGCAGGCAAGGATACGGTCCGTCACCTCAGTATGGTGACGACCACCCGGCATAAGCTCCTCGAGCGCGTCGCCGGTAAAACACCAAATGGTCTTTCCTGACCCCGCAGGATAAGCGGCACGAACACGCTCGACAAACTCAACGAGCCCCGCCTGGTTCTCGGGTTCCATGGGCTCTCCGCCCAGAATCGTCAGGCCGTCAATAAAGGGATGATCGAGGCTCTCGATAATCTTGTCCTCGACGGCACGATCAAAGGGCTCGCCCGCAGCAAAGTCCCACGCAACAGAGTTAAAGCAATTCTTGCACCCACGACGGCACCCGCTCACAAACAGAGAAGTACGAACGCCTTCCCCATCAGCAATGTCGAAATACTTAATGTTCGCGTAGTTCATAGGTAACCTTCCTGGGGGTCTGGAGTATATCATCCCGTCCTCAAACATTCTCGGCCTTCGGCCTGCGAAACTGCGGGCGGGACGATATACTCCAGACCCCTCGCGAGCGATACTCAATGAACTCAGCGAACATCGAGTATAGGGTTCGAGGTCCAATAAAAACAATGCTGCAGCTCAACCGTTATCGCAAGCAGACCGTTGTCGCAGGTCAACTCATTTCCGCTAAGAACTTCGAGGAGTGAGCAGGCTGTGTGCTGCATCTCAGCTACGTCAGCTCGGCTGCCCCGTAGCGAGGGCCTGGACCTTTGCTCGATATGAGTTCCGCACGAACAGGAGGCGCCAGTGGCGCCTCCGTCGTGAGCCAGGACTGTCCGAAATAGCGAGTAAAGGTCCGGGGCCTCGCTACGGGGCAGCCTGGGATGGTTATTAGAGATGCAGCACGCGGTCGCGGATCTCCTCGGTTCGACCCTGGTTCCAGAACTGGGTACCGATGTAGCCGCACGTGCGACGGGCGACATTCATCTTCTCCTGGTCGCGGTTGCCGCAGCTGGGGCACTCCCACACCAGCTTGCCGTCATCCTCCACGATCTTGATCTCGCCATCGTAGCCGCACACCTGGCAGTAGTCGCTCTTGGTGTTGAGCTCGGCGTACATGATGTTGTCGTAGATATACTGCATCACGCGGATGACAGCCTTGAGGTTGTCCTGCATGTTGGGAACCTCGACGTAGGAGATGGCACCGCCCGGCGAAAGCTGCTGGAACATGCCCTCGAACTTGAGCTTGTCGAATGCGTCGATCTCCTCGGACACGTGGACGTGGTAGCTGTTGGTGATGTAGCCCTTGTCCGTCACGCCCGGGATGATGCCAAAACGACGCTGCAGGCACTTGGCGAACTTGTAGGTCGTCGACTCAAGCGGGGTACCGTACAGCGAGAAGTCAATATCGCTTTCGGCCTTCCACTCGGCGCACTTGTCGTTCATGCGCTGCATGACTGCCATGGCAAAGGGCGTGCCCTCCTTCTCGGTGTGGCTGTGGCCCGTCATGTACTTGACGCACTCATACAGGCCGGCATACCCCAGGCTGATGGTGGAATAGCCGCCCACGAGCAGCTTATCGATCGTCTCGCCCTTCTTCAGACGCGCCAGGGCGCCGTACTGCCAAAGAATCGGCGCGGCATCCGAAAGCGTGCCCATCAGGCGCTCATGACGGCACAGCAGGGCACGATGGCACAGCTCAAGGCGCTCATCGAAGATCTTCCAGAACTTGTCCATGTCCTGATGCGAGCTCAGCGCGACATCGGGCAGGTTGATGGTCACAACACCCTGGTTAAAGCGGCCATAGTACTTAGGTTTGGTCGGGTCATAGTTCAGCGCGTTGGCAACATTGTTAAAGCCGTTGCCCGAGCGGTCGGGCGTCAGGAAACTGCGACAACCCATGCAGGTGTAGCAATCGCCGTTGCCGGCGGTCTCGCCCTTCGACAGCTTGAGCTCGCGCATCTTCTTCTCGGAGATGTAATCGGGCACCATGCGCTTGGCGGTGCACTTGGCGGCGAGCTTGGTCAGATAGAAGTACGGCGAATCCTCGCGAATGTTATCGTCCTCGAGCACGTAGATAAGCTTGGGGAATGCCGGGGTAATCCACACACCGGCTTCGTTCTTAACGCCCTCATAGCGTTGACGAAGCGTCTCCTCCACGATCATGGCAAGGTCGTGCTTCTCCTGGGGCGTACGGGCCTCATTGAGATACATAAAGACCGTCACGAACGGCGCCTGGCCATTGGTGGTCATAAGGGTCACGACCTGATACTGAATCGTCTGGACGCCGCGACGGATCTCATCGCGCAGACGGTCCTCAACGACCTCGCGGACCTTTTCGGGAGATGCGGAAACGCCGAGCTCCTCGAGCTCGCGGGCAACCTCGCCGCGAATCTTTTGACGGCTCACCTCGACAAAGGGGGCGAGATGGGTCAGTGAAATAGACTGGCCGCCGTACTGGGAGGAAGCAACCTGGGCGATAATCTGCGTCGCGATGTTGCAGGCAGTCGAGAAGCTGTGCGGCTTCTCGATCAGCGTGCCCGAGATAACGGTGCCG
Source organism: Collinsella sp. (assembly GCA_019425005.1). Taxonomy (GTDB): domain Bacteria; phylum Actinomycetota; class Coriobacteriia; order Coriobacteriales; family Coriobacteriaceae; genus Collinsella. The sequence goes on along the minus strand of JAHYYK010000029.1, from coordinate 3,329 downwards.
TTCTGGAGCATGTCCTCCAGGTTCACCAGGTCGCAGTTATGCATGTGCTGGGCAAAGTAGTCGGAATCGTGGAAGTGGATCAGGCCCTCATTGTGGGCATCCACGATCTCCTGGGGCAGCAGCACACGCTGAGTCAGATCCTTTGAAATCTCGCCGGCCATATAGTCGCGCTGGACGGAATTGACGGTCGGGTTCTTGTTAGAGTTCTCCTGCTTGACCTCTTCGTTATTGCACTCGATCAGCGACAGAATCTTGTCGTCGGTCGTGTTCTTCTGGCGCTTCAGGCTCTGAACATAGCGATAGATGATGTAGTGGCGGGCGACCTCGTAGCAGTCGAGACGCATGATCTCGTCCTCGACCAAATCCTGGATCTCCTCGACCGAAACGGTGTGGCCCGCGTTCTCGCATGCCTCGGCGACGTTTTGCGCCGCGTAAACCACCTGGCGGTCGGTAAGACGAGAGCTCTCCTCGACCTCCAAGTTTGCGGCGCGGATGGCATTGACGATCTTATCGATGTCAAAGACAACCTCGGTGCCGCTGCGCTTGATGATCTTCATCCTCTTGCCTCTTTCGCGTCGTAGCCTCATTGCGCTTCAGAGCCAAACGATGCCCGGCAGGGCCTGCCCCTGCCTTGCGGCGCCGTCGCGCAATCTGTGTTCTCGATAAACCATAAGCCTCCATGCGGACATTCCCTAGAGCCGATCAAACGGTTCAAGGACACGTTCAAAAGAGGCAGTTAAGGTCTTCGTTCTCTGTCCGCCATCTATCATACGACAAAGAGGCATCTATATCCTGTATTCTTTTTTTATGTCAAACACAACATATAGTGTTTCAGCAGGTCAAAGCAATTGGTCATTTTGCAGACGCATTAAAAATGAGGGGTATTTGACAAGTCGGTAAAACGTTACCAACACGGCTACCTGCATGGCAGTTATAAAACCCCCTTAGTCAAGCCGCTGACAAATCCTACCAAAACCAAGCCGCTCACGCCAAAAGAATCCAAAAGATTATGCTTGACCAACATGTTGCGGTCACGATGGACCAGGACACATGCAATCTGCCGGCGCCCCCACGGGATGCGAAGACCATCGCGTACAGACCTTGGATCAATATTTGGCGGCTTATTTGGCGGCGTGCTTGGTGGCAAAACAAAACAGCCCAGAGGACATAGCCTCTGAGCTGCGAACATTTGGTGGGCGTTAGAAGATTTGAACTTCTGACCTCTTCCGTGTCAGGGAAGCGCTCTCCCCCTGAGCTAAACGCCCAAATGGAGCGGACAACGGGGCTCGAACCCGCGACCCCAACCTTGGCAAGGTTGTGCTCTACCAACTGAGCCATGTCCGCTTACGAGGATTAATTTTACGTGATACCCGCATCCTATGCAAGGACTTTTTTTGAAAAGTTTTGCGACGCCCTCGCGAACCTCGCAAAGACATCAGCCACCACGGAAAGCACAGGCAAACGTAAACTCGCCGCAAGAGGCCCCTACAACTCAGCGAGCATGATCCAGGCAGAACTGTCCTGCGCGAGCCTGCCGTCTGCAAGCGGTGATGAGGTGAGCAGGACCCTGCCCGCCGGCAGCTCCACGGGTGCTGCACCGAAGTTCGTCACACACGCCCAGCCGTTGTCGCGGCGATAGGCGATGACGCCACCCTCAGCGCCCTCGGCACCATCCGCAAGGCCGGTGCGCCCGTCAAGATCGAGCCACGCGAGATCGTTGGCGCACCCGCGCAGCTTGCGCCGCAGCCAGAGGGCGTCACGATAGAGCGCAAGCATCGATGTCGGGTCCGCTTCTTCCCTATCGGCAGCGTAATCGGAAAACCATGCAGGCTGCAGCAGATGGGGCGCCGCATCGGCGTCCGCCGGTGAAAACCCAAACGATCCGCCCTGCGCGGGATCGTCCGCCGCCACCCACGGCAGGGGCACACGGCAGCCGTCTCGCCCCTTCTCGCGCTTCGGTCCGTGCGTATTGGTCGCAGTAGGATCTTCGAGTGCGGCCCACGGGATATCGGCCACCTCAAAAAGGCCGAGCTCCTCACCCTGATACACGTATGCCGAGCCCGGAAGCGCCAGCTCGAGCAAAAGGGCCGCCCGCGCGCGGCGCTCGCCGAGTTCACGGTCCTCGTCATAAGACGACCCGTCGCGTAAGAGCCAGTCGAGCGCAATCTGGTGGTAGCGCGTCGCCTTGATCTGCGGCAGGGCATAGCGCGTCGCCACGCGCGGCACGTCGTGGTTGGAGAGCACCCAGGTCGAGGCGGAATCGGATTCTATAGCTGCCTTCAAGCCCTCCTCGATTGCAGCGTGCATGTCATCATAGGTCCAAGTGGCCTTGGCAAACTCAAAGTTGAATGTCTGGCCAAGCTCGCTGGGACGCGCGTAGAGATACTGGCGCTCGGGCAGCACCCACGCCTCGGCAACGGCGCTGCGTGGCGGATCATAGCGGTCGAACACGCGGCGCCACTCGCGATAGATCTCGTGGACCTCGTTGCGGTCCCACAGCGGATGGGTGCCGTCGTCAACCATGTCATCGCCCTCGGCGAGATGCCACCAGTCGAGGTCATCGCGGTCGAGATCCTTGGCGAGACCGTGCGCCACATCAATGCGAAAGCCATCGACGCCTCGATCGCTCCAAAACGCCAGGACGTCGCAAAAGAACGCATGAACCTCGGGGCACGACCAGTCAAAGTCCGGCTGCTCGGGCGTAAACATGTGCAGATACCACTGACCGTCCGCGACGCGCGTCCAGGCGGGGCCGCCAAAGTTGGCATTCCAATTGGTGGGAGGCAGCTCGCCATGCTCGCCGCGACCATCACGGAAGATATAACGGGCGCGCTCGGGCGATCCGGGGCCGGCGGCAAGAGCGGCTTTGAACCAGGGGTGCTGGTTGGACGAATGGTTGGGCACGATGTCGACGATGACCTTGATGCCGTGCGCGTGAGCCGCAGTGATCATGTCATCGAAGTCGTCAAGCGACCCGAGACGTGGGTCGACATCGCAGTAGTCCGCCACATCATAGCCGCCATCGACGAGAGGCGATGGGTAAAACGGGCTCAGCCAGATGGCCTCGATACCCAGCCGCTCAAGATAGTCCATCTGCTGGGTAATGCCCGCGATATCGCCCAGACCCGAACCAGTCGAATCCTTAAACGAGCGCGGGTAGATCTGATAGATCGCGGCATCGGACATCCATGGGCGCGACGAGGACTTTTCTGTAGCCATGGGATGAGTCTCCCTTGCAACGAGGTTTTGCGAGATGCCCACGATGATACGCCCAAAGCGGACATTCGCGGCAAACAACGCCACAGCCACGCCCCAAAACGCTCGCTCCC
>JAHYYK010000028.1 GCA_019425005.1 Collinsella sp. | reverse complement strand
TTCGCGCACGCCGGTGATGTGCTCGTTGTCGGGTGCCGGGTCTCCGGAATCGACCATGGTGTAAAAGTCGTCAGACATGCCGCTCGCAATCTTTCAAAAGGTTTCGAACAAATAGTAGCTCACCGTGCAATGTTTCTCATCTTTCGACAACTTTTCAAAACCTGTTGAAAACTTTGGAAAACGGGCGAAAAGTTCTCAACATTGCCAACATGACCTGTTGAAAACTCGGTGAAATATCGTGAAAAGTTGTTATGCACTGCTAAATCGAGCTCGGCTTATGGGGGAACCGTGTGAACTACGCAACCTTTTACCTTTGATTTCTTGACATTTGAACATTGATTTCCCTACAATCTTCAAGCTCACGTGTCTATATCTGCGTCCGCGCTCCCGCGGACACTCGAAATGCAGCAGGAGGAACTTAAGATGAAGCGTACGTATCAGCCTAATAAGCGTAAGCGTGCCAAGACCCATGGCTTCCGTGCCCGTATGGCCACCAAGGGTGGTCGTGCCGTGCTCGCCCGTCGCCGCGCCAAGGGCCGCAAGCGTCTCACTGTCTAGCAGCGATACACACATCTCGCATGAAGACTATTAAGTCTCGGCAAGATTTCGAGCATGTGTTCAGTCAGGGGCGTCGTTTCAATCACCCTCTGATTCGAATGACCATATGTGAATCGGTTGGCGAAGGCGACTCCGGAAGGGTCGCCTTCGTTGGTGCTAAACGGCTCGGTTGCGCAGTCGTGCGCAACCGTTCTAAGCGTGTGATGCGCGAAGCCGCCCGCAGCTGCGGATTTCCCGTTGCGGGTTATGACATCATCTTGTTCGCGACTCCAAAGACGAGGGTTTCCTCGCCGCAGGAGATGGACAAGGCGTTGCGTTCGCTTATGAAACGCGCCGGCGTTGCCGGGGAGGAGCGATGAGCAATCACGTTTTGCGACGTGTTGCCATCGCTCCTATTCGCATATATCAACAGGTTGTTTCGCCCTTGTTACCTGACGCTTGCATTTATTACCCAACGTGCTCGCAATACGCCATTCAGGCGATTGAGCGGTACGGTGTTTTGAGAGGCTGCTGGCTTGCCGTGAGGCGCATTGCTCGCTGTAATCCCCTGCACGTCGGCGGTTATGACCCTGTGCCCTAGCGGGCACTCGCTATCGGAGGAAAACTTACATGTGGGATTGGATCGTTAACATCCTTTTCGAGCTGCTCAAGCTCATCCAGACCTTTGCGGTCGACTGGGGCCTGTCCATCATCATCCTGGTGGTCATCATCCGTCTGCTGCTGACGCCGCTTATGCTCAAGTCGACCAAGTCGACGGCTCGCATGCAGGTGCTGCAGCCCAAGATGCTCGAGATTCAGGAGCGCTATGCCGACGATCCCCAGCGTCAGGCCGAGGAGATGCAGAAGTTCTACAGCGAGAACAAGTTCAATCCGCTGGCTGGCTGCCTGCCGCTTCTGATTCAGATGCCCGTCCTTATCGCCCTGTTCACGCTTCTGCGCAACCTGCCGCAGTACTTTAACGAGGGCACCTTCTCGTTCTTTAACATTCTGCCCGACCTGACCACCACGCCGAGCGCCTCTTTTGCCGATGGCTTTATGGTCGCACTGCCTGCGTTGATCTGCCTGATCCTCTTTGCCGTCCTGACCTTGATTCCGCAGCTCTATATGTCGCGCAACCAGACCGGCCAGCAGGCTCAGAGCATGCGTATGATGGCTGTTGTCATGACCGTCATGATGCTTTGGATGGGCTGGAGCCTGCCCGTCGGCGTTCTGCTGTACTACGATGTGTCCTCTGCCTGGCAGGTTATCCAGCAGATCTTCGTGACGCAGAAGGTTATCGACAAGGCTAAGGCCGATGAGGAGGAGCGTCTTAAGAACGCTCCGCTCCAGGTCGAGGTCACTCGTCGCGAGAAGAAGCCGCGCCCGCACAAGAAGAAGTAGCGGGATATCAATCTTATTTAGGTACCTAACTTTTGGAGTACGTTATGTCTGAAGAGATCGTCGAGGATATGCTTGAGGAGGTTGTCCCGCAGGTCGCGGGCGATTATCCCGAGATTGCACAGCGCTACAAGGCTGGTGAAGAGCTTACCGATGAGGAGCTCGACACCATCGCCGATGTTGCTATTTCCATTCTGCGTTCCATCCTTTCGCACTTCGATGCGGCGAACTCTCCCATCGATGAGTATGAGGGTGACGAGGGCGAGCTGATCCTGGATGTAACCGCTCCGGATCTTGCAGTTCTCATTGGGCGTCATGGACGTACCCTCGATGCCCTTCAGGTTATGTTCTCGCTGCTGGTGAGCCGCAAGCTTGGCTTTAGGTATCCGGTCGTCGTGGACGTCGAGGGTTATAAGAGCCGCCGACAGGATAAGGTTGCTTCCATGGCGCAGTCCGCTGCCGAGCGCGCCATTCGCACTCATAAGAGTGTTTCCTTGCCGCCCATGAATGCCTACGAGCGCCGACTGGTTCACATTGCACTTCGTGGTAATGATGCCGTCGATACTCATTCTGAGGGTTCTGACCCTGACCGCCATGTGGTGATTGTTGCTCGATAATCTACTCGAGCTTATGCTAAGGGGACGTGGTTTCCACGTCCCCTTTTTTTGTCAAAAGTTCTCGATACACTGATTTTTGTCAGAGAGGAGCTTTCGTTGTTAGTACTTACTTATCAGCAAGCTGACGAGATGTTTAGTCGTCTAACTTCCTATTGCAATGAGTATTTCTTGAGCGTAACTGATGTTGAGCTGAGGAAATGTATTCAGCATTTGGATTTAGTTCTGGAAACAAATAAGACAACGAATCTTACCCGTATCCTTAACGTAGAAGATGCTGCGATACTTCATATCCTCGACTCACTTGTTTTGCTCCCCTATATCAATAAGGCTCCTGAGGGAGCTTTGCTCGATATGGGAACAGGTGCGGGCTTCCCTGGTATTCCTTTAACCATAACCTCGCATCGTAAAGCTACTTATATTGACTCTGTTGGCAAGAAGGTTGATGCTGTTAATTCTTTTGTTCATGCTCTTGGATTGAAACATGCTCATGCGGTTCATGATCGTCTTGAAGAATATGCTCGAAGCCATAAGAAGCAGTTTTCTGTCGTAACCGCCCGCGCACTGGCCCCTCTACCGATTCTTGTTGAGTATGCGGCTCCGTATCTCAAGGATGGAGGGCTATTTGTTATCACCAAGGGTAATCCATCGGATGAGGAGCTTGCTTCCGGCATGTCAGCAGCTAAGATCTGCGGCTTCACTACGCTTCTGAATGATGCAATCGATTTGCCTGAGGGCTTGGGCCACAGGGAATTTATTGTTCTTAAGAAGAGTCATCCGGCATCCGTTTCATTGCCTCGTGCAAATGGCATGGCAAAGAAGAATCCGCTTGCCTAGATGTTTCACGTGAAACATAATGGATATTAACAACTTGCAGTGTTTCACGTGAAACATGGCGGTTGATATCGATTCGGAATGTTTCACGTGAAACATCCTCCGTTTGACAGCTTTAATACACACCAGGAGGGACCGTGGGATTTCGCGACGTTAAGCGTTCTAAGAACGCAAAAGACACGCGTATCATTGCAATCATCAATCAAAAAGGTGGCGTCGGTAAGTCAACGACGGCTGTAAATCTAGCAGCAGCACTGGGCGAGCAGGGCCGTAAGACTCTGATTGTCGATTTTGATCCGCAGGGAAACAGCACCAGTGGATTTGGGATTGAAAAAGAAGACCTTGATCACTGCATCTATGATGCATTGCTAAATGATGTGCCGGCAGAATCGCTTGTTCTTGATACAAATTGCAAAAAGGTATTCGTAATTCCGGCTACCATTCAGCTTGCAGGTGCCGAAATTGAGCTCGTAAGCGCAATTGCTCGTGAAACCCGCCTCAAAGATTTGCTTGAGCCGATTCAGGACGAGTTCGATTTTATTTTCATTGACTGTCCTCCTTCGCTCGGCTTGCTTACAATCAACGCCTTGACCGCAGCAGACAGCGTTTTGATTCCGATCCAGTGCGAGTATTATGCACTCGAGGGCGTTACGAAGCTGCTTGAGTCAATGAAGATGGTCAAATCACGTCTGAACAAGGGCTTAGACACCTATGGTGTGCTTATGACCATGTATGACTCGCGTACTTCTCTATCGAATCAGGTTGTTGAGGAGGTTCAATCGTACTTTGGTGATAAGGCGTTTAAGACGCTGATCCCCCGTACGGTTAAAATCTCCGAAGCTCCGTCTTTTGGAGAGCCGGTAATTACCTATGCACCTCAAAATAAGGGTGCAAAAGCGTATATGAACCTTGCAAAAGAGGTGATCAAGCGTGCCTAGTGTAAAGAAACGTGGAGGTTTGGGACGTGGACTCAATGCTTTGGTCTCAGAGGCCGAGTATGAGACCGGTGGTTCGGCTGCATCTGCTTCAAATGCCGCATCTGAAACAAAACTACCTATTGAAGATATCGTTCCTAACCCTAATCAGCCGCGAATTCACTTCAACGAAACTGAACTTCGTGAGTTGAGCGAGTCAATCCAAGAACATGGCGTTTTGCAGCCGCTTTTGGTTCGTAAGCATGGAAACGGCTATGAGATCATCGCTGGTGAACGTCGTTACCAGGCGTCAAAGCTTGCTGGTCTTGAGGAGCTGCCTGTCATCATTAAAGAGGTTAATGATGAAGAGATGTTGGCTCTTGCACTTATCGAAAACCTTCAGCGTTCTGATCTGAATCCCGTTGAAGAAGCCAAGGGGTATCGCCAGCTCATTGATGCCAGCAGTATGACCCAGGAGGCATTGTCGAAGGCTGTAAGTAAGTCACGCTCTGCAATTACAAACTCGCTGCGCCTTCTCGATCTCCCTGAAGTTGTTCAGCAGATGATTTTTGACGGCAAACTTACTGCTGGACATGCGCGTGCGATTCTTGCAGTTCCCTATGAGGACGCTCGAATTCGACTTGCAGAGAAGGTTGTTGCAGAGGGCCTTTCCGTAAGAGCGACAGAAAATCTTGCTCCGTTGTTTTCTGCCGGAGAGACACCTAAGACACCGAGGCCTGCGACGCCTCAGTCTTTTAAAAAGGCTGCCCGCGTGCTTCGTCAGGTTTTTAATACCAACGTGCGTGTGAAGAGCTCGCGTGGAAAGAATAAGATCGAGATTGAGTTTAAAGACGAGGAAGAGCTCTCTCGTATTCTTGGCGAAATGATTCAGTTTGATCAAGGAGGCCAAGATGAGGAATAAAATTTTAACTGCGATTGCATTGGTGACGACTGTCGCGGCTGGTGCCTTTGCTGGATATAAGATCGCGACAGACGATGAACTTCGAGGTCGTTTGCTTCGTGGCGCGCAAGATATCGTTGATACGTCAAAGAAGAAAATGGATGTTATGACAGAAGATGTTGCCATGCGCACTGCTCAGGTAACGAAAAATCCTAAGATTAATCAAGGTTGGGTTAGCAACCAATGGGAAAATGTAGGCTATTAGGTACCTAACAATTACCCTGCATATTTTAAGGGGCCCTTGTCTGATTCATGAGACAAGGGCCCCTTATTTTGTCCGTAAATAATGGGAAAGGTAGTAGCTGGTCCAAAATTGATGTCAATAATGAAACGGCCCCGGTTGCATATCCTGCAACCGGGGCCGTTCGATGTTTCACATGAAACGTTTTGGAGTAAGACTCCCCTATGCGTTCTTCTGAACTTTGAAGCGCTGTTTCAGCTGTCCGCAAGCGGCGTCAATATCGTTACCACGGGAGTTACGAATCGTGGTCTCGATGCCACGGGACTCAAGACGACGCTGAAGATCCTCAACCTTATGAATCGGCGACGGCTTGAGCGGGCTGCCCTCGATGTCGTTAAGTTGAATCAGGTTAACGTGGCACAGCGTTCCCTCGCAGAAGTCGCAGAGTGCCTGCATCTCGGGATTCGTATCGTTGACGCCTTCGATCATGGCATACTCATAGGTCGGGCGGCGGCCAGTCTTCTCGGTGTAGAGCTGAAGCGCTTCGTGAAGGCGAAGCAGCGTGTACTTCTTAACACCGGGCATGAGCTTATTGCGCGTCGACTGGATGGCGGAATGCAGGGAAACGGCAAGAGTGAACTGCTCGGGGATATCGGCAAATTTGCGAATACCGGGAATAACGCCGCTGGTAGAGACGGTGAGGTGACGAGCGCCGATACCGATACCATCGGGGTCGTTGAGGATACGCAATGCCTTGAGAACCTCGTCGTAGTTGGCAAACGGCTCGCCCTGGCCCATGAAGACAACGCTTGTGGCACGCTCGCCAAAGTCGTTGGATACATGAAGCACCTGGTCGACGATCTCTTGAGCGGTCAGAGAGCGCTTGAGGCCGTTGAGACCGGTAGCGCAAAAGGCGCAGCCCATGCCGCAGCCTGCCTGGGTGGAAACGCAGACGGAAAGTTTGTTACGACGGGGCATGCCGACAGTCTCGACGGAAATGCCATCGTGGTACTCGAGCAGATACTTGCGCGAGCCATCTTTGGAAACCTGCTTGGTGAGTTCAGTCGGCGTATCAAAGGCAAAAGCCTCTTTAAGCTGCTCACGGAAAGCCTTGGGAAGGTTGGTCATATCGTCAAACGAACAAACGTTCTTCTCAAAGACCCATTCGATGAGCTGCTTCGCGCGGAAGGCGGGCTGGCCAAGTTCGGCCACGAGCTCGCGAATATCGTTTTGGCTCAAGTCGCGAATGTCCTGAGATTTAGTCCTGGGATTCATGGAAGCCTTTCGATTTTGGGGAAACGTAGAGGGTATCGCTACAATATGGTATCAGCTGCAGAAATTATAGAGGAGGAGTCTGCCCATGCCGGGTAAAAGCCTAGAGAACATGCACGTAGCGGTCTTGGCGGGCGGTCATTCCGCCGAGCGCGAGATCTCGCTCGATTCGGGAAAGAACGTTGTGGTGGCACTGAAGGAAGCCGGCTACACCTCGGTGGAGCTGCTTGACACGGCCGCCGATGACTTTATGGTAACCATGGCGACCGGCGGATTCGATGTGGCATTTATCGCCATGCACGGCGCCGGCGGTGAGGATGGCGCCATGCAGGGTGCCATGGAGACCCTGGGTATCCCCTACACGGCCTCGGGCGTACTTGCCAGCGCCTGCGGTGCCGACAAGGAGGTCTCTAAGCTCCTATACGCCAAGGCGGGCATTCCCATTGCCCCCGGCCTTGCGCTCGAGGTGGGCGATGAAGTCGATATCGATCATATCGTCGAGGTTTGTGGCGAGCGCTGCTTTGTGAAGCCGGCCGTCAACGGTTCCAGCTATGGCATTTCCCTGGTCCATGAGCCCTCCGAGCTGCCCGCGGCAATCGCCAAGGCGTTTGAGTACGGCGACAAAGTGCTGGTCGAGAAGTGCATCGAGGGTACCGAGATCACCGTCGGCGTATACGGCGAAGATGACGTACGCGCCCTGCCGATTGTCGAGATTCGTAAGCCCGAGGACTGCGAGTTCTACGATCTGGACGTGAAGTATGTCGACCCTACGGATATCCATCGCATTCCGGCGCAGATTTCACCCGAGAATTACGCTCGCGCTCAGGAACTTGCCTGTGCCGCTCACAAGGCCCTCGGTTGCCTGGGTATCTCGCGCAGCGACTTTATTGTGAGCGAGGACGGCCCCGTTATCCTCGAGACCAATACCATTCCCGGCATGACCGATACGTCGCTGTATCCAGATGAGATCCGCCACACCGACGACATGACGTTCCCGCAGGTCTGTGACAGCCTGATCCGTATGGGCCTTCGTCGAGCGGGCATTGCATGCTAATCGAGGACGCGGTTTCGTCAGGAACGCCGCAGTTTGTCATCGACTCCTATGCCACGCTTGCCGACCGCGCCAAAACGCAGTCCTTCGGCCTTATCGAGGAAGATGTGATTGTCCTCGATACCGAGACCACGGGTCTTTCGGTGCAGGACAACGAGCTGATCGAGATCTCGGCGGCCCGTCTTTCGGGCCGCGAGGTCATCGACCGCTTCGATACCTTCGTGCATCCCAAACAGCTGATTCCCGCCGAGATTACCGAGCTCACGAGCATTACAAATGCCGATGTGGCAGATGCCCCGTCGGCGGTTGAGGCCGTCGCCGCTCTCGCCGATTTTGTCGGTGGCTGCCCGGTGATCGCACACAACGCCACGTTCGACCGCTCGTTTATCGAGTCGATCAAAGGCGGCGTCAACGTGAGCGATATTTGGATCGATTCGCTGGCGCTGTCGCGCATCGCGCTTCCGCGCCTGGCCTCGCACAAGCTGTCTTTTATGGCCGATCTGTTTGGCTGCGACTCGGTATCACACCGTGCCAATGCCGACGTCGACGCCCTGTGTGGCGTATGGCGCGTGTTGCTCGTGGCGCTCACCGACTTGCCCCAGGGCCTCATGGCGCGCCTAGCCGACATGCATCCGGACGTGCCTTGGTCCTATCGTCCTATCTTCTCATTCTTGGCAGGGCAGAACCCTGGTTCTATCTTCTCTCTCAGCGCCGCTCGTGCTGACGTTCTCAAGGCCGATCGCGCCGACGATCGGGTGGACGCCGATGAGCTGCCGGTTCTCAAGATGCCGAGTCGTGAGGAGATCGAGGCAGACTATGCGCCAGGTGGCCTGGTCAATCGCATGTATCCCACCTACGAGCCGCGTGATGAGCAGATCGCGATGGCGCTCGAGGTCCGCGATGCGCTGGTCACGGGCACTCATCGAGTAATTGAGGCAGGCACAGGCGTCGGCAAATCGATGGCCTATCTGGTGCCTTTTGCCGAGGCAGCACGCCGTAACAACATCACGGTAGGTATTGCGACCAAATCGAACAATCTTGCCGACCAGCTCATGTACCATGAGCTGCCAAAACTTGCCGAGCAACTGGACGGTGGTCTGTCATTTTGCGCTCTCAAGGGGTATGACCACTATCCGTGCCTGCGCAAGCTCGAGCGCATGAGCCGCGGCCAGGTCGAGATTACCACCAAGCGCGATCCGGCGGACACGCTCACGGCGGTCGCGGTCATTATGGCGTACGTCTGCCAATCAGCCGATGGCGACCTCGACTCGCTCGGCATTCGGTGGCGCAGTGTCAACCGTCCCGACTTTACGACGGCCTCGCGCGAGTGTGCTCGTCGCCTCTGCCCGTTTTTCCCTGATAAATGTTTGGTCCACGGCGCTCGCCGTCGTGCGGCGCATGCCGATGTGGTGGTCACCAACCATTCCCTGCTGTTCCGCAACGTCGCGGCCGAGGGCAGGATTTTGCCTCCGATTCGTCATTGGGTAATCGACGAGGCCCATTCCATCGAGCGCGAGGCGCGCTGTCAGTGGGCGCGTGTGGTGTCGGCGGACGAATCGCGCGTTCTGTTTGAGCGTCTGGGTGGCTCGAGCACCGGCGCGCTAAGCCAGGTTTCCCGTGATTTGGCAACCTCCGAGGGCTCTACGCTCTATCTGGGCCTTACTGCCAAGGCGACGTCGACGGTCTCGCGCGCGAGCATGGCGATCGCCGGCGTGTTCGATGGCGTTCGCGAGCTCGGCCGCCGTGCGCGTGGGGGTTATGACAATGCCAATCTATGGATTGGCCCCGAGCTGCGCGAATCTGACGACTGGCATGATTTCTTACAGTCGGCCTACACTGGCATCGACGCATTGGAACAAGCTGACAAGAGCGTCGACGCGCTGGTGCAAGCCGTCGCCGCCGACAAGCCAGAGGTTGTTGTCGACCTGGGTGATATCTCGCGCCGCCTGCACGAGCTGGCCGAGAACCTAAAACTCATCATTGATGGTACCGATGAACACTACGTGTATTCGCTGCAGGTCAATCGCAGGCTGCGTGCCGGCGGAGAGTCAATGACCGCAGAGCGCATCGACATTGGCGAGGCCTTGGCAACCGAGTGGCTGCCCGAGGTTCACACGGCTATCTTTGCCTCGGCGACCATGACGGTGTCCAAAAGCTTTGAGCACTTTAACCATGCGGTCGGCCTTGATCGCATCGGTGCTTCAACGTCGTCATCGCTGCACTTGGATTCGAGCTACGACTTCGATTCGAACATGGCTGTAGTCGTTGCGGGCGATATCCCCGATCCGCGCGATCGTGAGAGCTATCTTACGGCGCTCGAGCGCGTACTGGTCGACGCCCATCTTGCCATGGGCGGATCGGTGCTCACGTTGTTCACCAATCGGCGCGACATGGAAGACCTGTACGCCCGCGTTGAGCCCAAGATGGCCCGGGCGGGTCTGGAACTCAACTGCCAGCAGCGCAACTCATCTCCTCGTCGCCTGCGCGACCGGTTTATCAACGAACCGACCTCGTCGCTTTTTGCGCTTAAGGCCTTCTGGGAGGGGTTTGATGCCAGCGGCGAGACGCTGCGCTGCGTCATCATTCCCAAGTTGCCGTTCTCGAGCCCCACGGACCCGCTCTCGTGCGAGCGCAACCTGCGCGAAGACCGCGCATGGGCGCGCTATTCGCTGCCCGAGGCGGTGCTCGAGGTTAAGCAGGCCGCGGGGCGTTTGATTCGCTCGTCGACCGATAGCGGCGTGCTGATCTTGGCGGATCCTCGCCTGGTGACGAAGGGCTATGGCAAGAAGTTCTTAACGTCGCTGCCCACGAGCTCCTACCAGCGCATCGAATCGGCGCAGATCGGGCACTATCTACAGCTGTGGCGTGCACGCCACGAGCGGCGGCGCTAAAGCGGACAGACGAGGGTTTTTGCCATATCGCACAGACGCTTTGACAGAGCGGGGTCATCCAAGATGCGGATGGCTCCGCCCGCTGCGATTATCTGGCTCAGCAGCCAACGCTCGGAGCCGTAATGTACGGTTACCGTTGCCATGTCTGTCCCGCTGCGTTCGATTAGGGTGATGCCGGCCCAGTCCAGATGCTCCGCCATATCGAATGGCATCAAGAGCTTTGCGCTACGCTGCGTCCGGGCAAGGGAATCGTGGAGGGATGCAACGTCCGGTGCGTGAGGCACGACGGAGTCTTCCGTCAAGGCGAGTCCCTCGATTTTATCCATGCGATAGGTGCGCTGCTCATCGACCGCGATGTCCCAGGCAATCAGATATGTTTGGTCGCCGTTTGCTGTAATGCGCAAGGGGTCGACCAGACGCTCGCGTGGCCGCGCATCGTCCATCGAGCGATACGAGATGCGACAGCGAACGCCGTCCTGAATGGCGCAGCTCAGCTGCTGCCAGTGCGACCCGTGGTTGACGGTGTCAAAGACGTGCTGGTTATAGCCGAGCTCTTCGGGTAGAAGAGCATGTCGAATTCGAGCCGCCGCCTGGGGCTCGATCCCCAACGATTCAAGTTCGTGGTTGAGCACAGCGCCCTCGGCGGCACTCAGGCGCAGCGGTAGTACACGCCCGGCGTCACCGGTGAGGACCACGCGCTCGCCGTGGCATTCGCAGATGATACGCGCACCCGATTCTCGGTCCGCGAGCGTCGAGACGATCTCGAGAATCTCGTCGAGCGACGCCCCCGTGATGTCAAAGCGACTGCAAATCTCGGTTCGTGTCATGCCGCTCTCGCCGGCGGCGTAGAGGGCCTCCATGATGTCGATGGCGCGCGAGAGCCTCTGCTCGCTGGTGAGTTTACGCACGGGCATGCTCGTGCACCGTCCTTTCAATGAGGTGGTTCCACGCCTGCTTGAGCGATTTGGGGGCCATGGGCCTCATGCCGTCCATGGCGTGGGCCATGCAAAATGAGGCGGCGGCTTCAAGATCGCGCACGTCAACGGTCCAAGTCCATCCCGAATCGGTGTGTGCGAGCTCACCTCGCCCGCGCGTGAGGCCGTTGATCATATCGATCTGCGTCTGCGGGGCGAACGAGAACGTAGCCGCAACGGGCGGGCGGTCGGCAAAATCGAATTCAAAGAACAGGTAGTCGTTGAGATTGAAGTCTGCAGGGATGGCGTAGGCCTTCGAAGGACGCCAAGCGCGAACGATACGGTCGCAGCGGAATGTCCTGATGTCGTCGGTGGCATTGTCGAGGCCGCAGAAGTACGCAACGCCCTCGCGCTCGAACATGCCGTAGACGCAGACGGTACGCTCTTTCTGCTCACCGCGTCCGTTCTGATATAAAAATCGCAGCGCGCATCGCTCGGCAAAGGCGCTCCATACCGCATCGACGGTGGGAGAGCGGCGGATCGGTGCTTCGTCCGCCGTCGTCCTGCCGGTGAGGTAGGCAATCTTGGAACGAATATCGGCAAGCGGCGCGGCAAAAGTGGATGAGCCGGCCGCTATTGTCTGGTCGATAGCGTTGAGCAGGATATCGGCGTCGTCTGCGGTGATGAGGCCGCCTGCCGCAAACGTGTGCTCGCGGTCGATTGTCCATGAGCTTTCCTCGGTCTCCTGCGCGCCGGCGGGGCGAACCTCCTTGATTAAGATGCCGCGTTCGAGCAGTTTGTCACGATCGCGCCGAAACTTGCGCTTATCCGAGTCGATATTGCCCGAGCCATATCCCAGGTCAGAATCCAAGACGATCTGCTCGGTCGTCAGCGGTTCGGGGGAGCTGTTGAGCACAAAGAAAAGATTGAGGATGCGCTGAGCCGTTTTATCGAAACTGGGCTCCGAATTCCCCTTTTTAATTGTCGCGGTCGCGTCGCTTGCCGTCATAGAGTCCTCGCATGAGAAGGTGGTTTGCTGCCATGATTTTAGTCCGATATGGAGATTAGGCTATATCCTTGTCCGCTCGGGGCGTTAAGATGGCCCGAATTCGGTCGTTTGCGCTCGCTCGGGGTATACTTTCGACTATATACGGTTCTAATGTGCATGCATTGGGCCTATTTGTCGGATTATGGATGTGGAGCGCACATGGCGAACACCCAGAACTATATTAACCACCTGCTGCAGAACACCGGCATCACGCCGGCATGCAGCGAAGAAGAGCGCTTGGCTGCCGAGGATATCGCTCAGATCTTCCGCAACCACGGCTTTGATCCCGAGGTTCAGGAGTTCAATGCCCCGGCGCCCAGCAGGTTGGCATTTGCCGTTACCGGTATTCTTGCGTTTGCCGGCGCCCTGCTGATGGGCATCGGTGGCGGCATCGGCTTGGTCGGCACCTTGCTGGCCATTGTCGGCGCCGTTCTTTACGTGCTCGAGCGCACGGGCCACCCCGTGGTTTCGCGCCTGGGCAAGACGGGCGTGAGCCAAAATGTCATCGCCTACCACAAGGCCTCGGGCCCGCTCGCGTCTCCGCGCAACCGCCCGGTGGTCGTTGTCGCACACTACGACTCTCCCCGTGCTGAGCTGCTCGCCCGCGAGCCCTATGCTTCGTATCGTGCGCTCATCGCCAAGCTGTTGCCCGTTGCCACGGTTGCCCCTGCTGCCGTTGCCATCTTGCGTATCCTGCCGCTCCCCGGCGCGCTCAAGGTTCTGCTGTGGATTGTCGCGATCCTCGCTTCCCTCGTTGCGCTCGCCAACGCGGCAAACATCATTTCTAACCGTTTTGTGCTTCCCTATACGTCCGGCGCAGTGTGCAACAAGTCTTCTGTCGCCGCTATGCTCGGCGTTATGGACAACGTTGCTCCCTTCCAGGGCGAAAACGAGTTTCCCGACGATGTTCCGTTCGATACCTATTTTGGGGAGCAGAAGCGTCGTGCCGAGGAGATGGCGCGCGCAGCAGCGGAGTATGCCGCGGCCCAACAGCAAAACGACTACGGCAACACCATCGAGTATGAAGAGCCTACCTACGCCGAGGACGAGTTCGGTCAGCCGATTGCTCCCGACGCTCAGACCGAGCCCGAACAGGGCGAGGCTTTCGACGAGCAGATCGAGGGCTTTGAGGGTGCGTCTGCCGACGAGACGCTGATTGGCGCCATCGTGCCCGAGGATCAGAATCAGGCTGTCCAGGCCGAAGAGTTCAATGACGAGGTTCCCACTGCCGAGCCGGCGGAGGAGCCTGTCGCGGCCGAGCCCGAGCCCAGGCTCTATCGCAATGCCGCCGGCAACATCCGCTTTGGTTCGGATGCCATCCGTGCGCTCGGAATGCTTCCCGAGTCCTGCACGCTCGATTACGAGGAAGGCGAGGAGCCGACGTTTGAGCCCGAGCCTGCCCCCGTCGTGACTGCATCTGCGCCCGTTGTCGCCGTGGATGATGAGTCTGCCGCGGTTGCCGCTGCCGTTGCCGAGCCCGAGGCGGTGTCCGCGATCGATCCCGCGGCAGGACTGGACATTTTGGCTCCCGCCGCGCCGGCGCAAGACGTTAGGGACGAGCCTGACGACGATTACGCTGAACAGCCGAGGCGCGTGTCTTACGAGAGCGATACTGATTTCTCGTCCGAGATTCCCGCGGCAACGCCCCATGCCGATATTGCATCCGCGTTCTCTTCGATTGGCGCCAGCGCTTCCAACTTCTTTAAGGGTGCGCTTGCAAAGGGCAGGAAATTTGTCGACGATTTCGAGGGGAAGCGCGTTGCCGCACGCGAGGCTGCCGAGCAGGAGGCTATCGCTCAGCAGCAGGCAGCCGAGGCGGCACGTGAGCGCGCGGCGCAAGAGTTCGAGCAGAACGAGGCTATGCAGTCCGTGCCTGTCGACGCCGCCGAAGCTACAACGTCCTTTGAGGCTCAGCAGCACGTCGATAGCACCATGTCGTTTGATGCCGCGCAGTTCGATTCCACGATAACGTTTGAAAAGCAAGGCACCGCGATTGCCGAGCCCCTTCCTGTTTCCGATGAGCAGGGCGACGCGGCAGACGATGACGAGCCTATTGATGCTGCCGAAATCCAAGATGCCGCCGGGCACGAGCCCGTCGAGGTCAACTGTGACGAAGAGCAATACGCGGCAGCCGATCAAGGTGATTCGACCGAGGTCGAGCAGGAGGAAGTGCCTGCGGTTTCCGAGGCTCCCGAGACAGATGAGTCGAGGCCTTACTCCACGCAGATTTTCACCATGCCGACCCCGAGTGGTTCCGGTGCCACGGTTGCCGATGTTGCTCCCACCCAGGACGAAACGGTCGATTCCCTTATGGCCCAGATTTCCTCCCAGGCATCACCGCGTCCGCAGGTGAATGTTCCCGATCCGGCGTCGGCTCCGTCGCCTGCACCTTCCTCGTCTCCGCTGGCTTCGGTCCCCGATCCGTCGCTGCCGTCGATGAAGCAGGCAAACGTTGCGTCTCGCACGTCGCTGTTCGACATTCCCGACCCCTCCGCACAGGTCAACGACCCCTTTGCTACCGCTCAGGGTCCCGAACCAACATCGGCACCCGTTGCGCCTCCTAGGCCCGTTGCGTCGGGCGCTCAGCCGATCGAGACCATTTCGGCTCCCGCCCCGGCGGCGCCCAAGTCTCGCAAGCGCGGCCTGGGCGGCCTGTTCGGTCGTAAAAAGAAAAACGAACAGGACAGCATGAGTGATTGGCTGGGCGTCGAAGACGATTACGATGCCAAGAAGTCCGGTCGCGGCATCGGTTCGTGGGATAATTTCGAGGACGATAACGATGGCTGGAAGGGCGGCGCTACGTCTTCCGACGGCGCTTCTTCCGAAGATATGCTCTCGGCTGTCGCCTCTATGGGCGACGATGAGCTGCTCGGTCACGATATCTGGTTTGTGGCAACGGGCGCCTCGGATTGTGATGGCGCCGGTATGAAGGCCTTCTTGGCTTCGCATCGCGATAAGCTCCGCGGCGTCTTCTTCATCAATCTTGAATCCGTCGGCGCCGGTAGGCTTTCGGTGGTGACGGTTGAGGGCGAACAGCAGCTGCTCAAGGGCGATCGCCGCATCATGAACCTGGTCAGCAAGGTGTGCAAGTCGTTCCATGTCGATTGTGGCGCGCTCGAGATGCCCTATGCCAAGACCGATGCCTACGCCGCCCTCGAGGCGAGCCGCCGAGCCCTCACCATCGCCGGCGTGGACGGCACGCGTCTGGCTTGCGCTCGTACCGAGGACGACCTGCCCCACAATGTCAACCCGACGAACATTGCCACGGTATCCGAGGTCGTGACCGAGGTTATCCGCCGTTCGTAGACGGAGCTCTAAGGAGTCAACGTGTTTTCGTATATTAAGCGCCATTGGCCTGTCTACGTGATTTTGACCTTGATTGCCATTGCGTTAGGGTTTGGAGCTGCCTACATCGTGGGCGCGAAGGGCTCGACCCCCGCCTCCGCAATCAGCGAAGAGGTGGAGCAAGAACAGAGCACGGGTGCCGATGGGATTCCTGAGTCCGAGCAAGCAATCGTTGATGGTGGATCTTCGTCTGCAGAGTAGATACGGCGATTTAAATGATTGAAAGCGGGCGAGCCGGGGGACTGGCTCGCCCGCTTTTTCATCGCTCTAGCGCTTCTTTGGGATTGACCTAAGGCGAGCGAACCATAGGGCTGCGGCACCCGAGGTCAGGAGCGCGGTGATGCAAGCGGCGATGGGAGCTGATCCTGTTGCCGGTAGGTCCTGCGGTAGGGTACAGCGTTGAATGACACTGTCCTCGTCATGTGACTCAAGTTTATCGCCGCCGCCGTTGCGGCAAAGATCGACGCGTGCGCTGTTGGTGAGTGCAGTTTGGGGTGTGTAAGCCGACGTTGCCTGCATGTGCACGACTGCGCCCCGAGCATCTGTGCCAAGGATTGCTTTGGCATCGTCAAGGTCGTCGTGCTCATCTTTGAGATCATCACGGGTCCAAGAATCCGTATCGCTTCGAGTCGTAAAGTCGGCGGCTACCGCACCGTATTCAATGCGAATGCCCGTCACGACGGTATTGGATGCAAGGTCGAGTTCTTTCGCCTCGAGTGTGGCGGATTCCGTGGTCGAGACATCCGCCTTCCAGAGGTGCCAGCCGTCGTAATCGACGAGGCGGCAATCTTCACCCAGACTCTCTTTTACTTCGTCGGACTCAAGCCAAGGATTTTCGTGCCCATCGCCAAGAGTCGCGTTTGCCGGCTCATCGACGTCTGTCGAGTCCAACGGCGTCGTGCGATACCACACGTTGCACAGACCGTTGAGGTCGCCGATGGCGACGGGGGTTTCGATTGAGACGAATCTCGCCGTGCCGTCTTTGGCGCACTCAAGATCATCGGTAATCGTAAACTCATCAACCCAAGTAGCGGAATCGTTTCGAGCATCGATGGTATAGGAGAAAAGCCCATCCGTATTGGTTTGCATCGCGGCGCGGTTTTTTCCATCGCCGTTAGCCAACAGACCCTTCCCGATAGGTTGGACAAGTTCCTGACGCTTGTCGACCTGTCCTTTGATCTCGATGGGCGCATCCTTCATCGCGACGGATTGGACTTCTCCCGTATCCTTTATTTCAAACGTTATCTCCTCGGCAAGGTCATAGGTCCGCGGAGACATCGTTTCGCGCAACGAGTAGGTGCCGGGTGCAAGATGTTCGATGCGGTGCGGCTTGTCGGATGAGGTCCAGGAGTCTATTTCGGTTTTATCGGGACCATATAAGGTGAGCTGTGCGCCTTTCACTTCCTGCTCTCCGCTTGCATCGACCTTGGAGATATCAACCTTGGTGTAATCGTCGGATACGTTAAGCCGTGCTTCCACAACGGGTGTTTTCTGGTCGGCATAGGTAAGGTCGACGATATGGTGCGTCCGGTCGAGTAAGAAGCCGGTCGGCGCTTGAGTCTCGACAACCTCGTAGCGTGCGGTGCCAGATCCCAGCGGGAGGTCGTCCGCGCGTGCTTCTCCAGTTTCATCCGTCGTGACGGTAGCGACAGTCTCACCGTCGAGCGCGGCAATGCTACCGTCGGGGCGCACGATATCACCTGAGGCACGGATCTCAAAGGTGGCGCCCGCGAGGCTGCTGCCGTCTACGGCATCGGTTTTAACGATCCTGATGTTTCCGGTCGCGGCGTGGTTATAATACGAGACGATTGCAACGGGCGTTAGGTTTATATCGGCGGGTATGTTTACCTCGATCTCTCCGCCGACAAGATAGGGCTCTTTGGCCGAGGTTTCGCGTACATAATAGGTGCCCGGCATGAGCGATTCGGGCAGTGTGACGGTGCCGGTCGCGTCAGTCGTAAAGGTGTCCATTACGTTATATGCTGGATACCAGCATGTTTGTGAGACAGGTTTGTGATTGCTGTCGAGGAGTTGGAAGGTGAATCCGGCTAGGGGAACAGAGGCGCCTGTTTGGGCATCGCGTTTTACAATCTGGAGATGCGTCGACAGGGCGTGGTTGTCCACGATATATTGAAGCTCGGCGCCGTCGGAAATCTGATTGGCCTCGACGGTCCATTCCCCCGCACGTTTAAAACCCTCGGGGACGGTTTCCGGAACCTCACGAACCGTGTAGCCGGCGCGGTCGTATGGGACGGCTCCGTGGACACCGGCTGGTCGCTTGCCTGTGCCGAACCATGCTTCGGGCTGGTCTTTGGTGGAGGCAAAGCCATAGATGTTTGTGGTCAGTGTGCCAACAACCTGCTGAGAGCTGTTGCTGACAACCTCAAAGACAACACCTCCTGCCGGCTGCTCCAGGCCGGATTGATCGCTATTGCCGTAGTCCTTGAATTTGGAAATCTCAAGGTCAAACGCAATGGGGATATCGGAAACGCGCGATTCGATCTCGACCACGCCTGAATCACCGAGCTGGTCGGCTCCAACGGTATAGGACCAGCTGTCGTTGGTTGGCAGGTAGCCCTCGGGGGCTTTTGACTCATAGATGGTAAAAGTTCCCAGGGGGACATCGGTGAGGGTGGCCCGACCGCTTTCGTCAGTCGTGAGAATTTGCGACCATCCAGGGGTTGATTGCGACACACACGTGAACTCTGCTCCTGCGAGTGAAGATCCCACCTGGGGGCCGGCATTCGTCGCGGCATCGAGTTTTACGACATGCAGGGTGATGGCGCCGGGTTGTTCATCGATGGCGACCTGCCCGCCGTCATTCCCCGTGGTAAAGGCAACGCGATCGGGGCGGGGGACATAGCCGGCCGGCGCCTTCGTTTCAACTAGGTAGTATGCCGTGTTGGGTAGGAGTGTTGCCTGTGCTCGACCGTTGCCGTCCATCTGGATGGTGCCGACACGTGCGTCGCTGGCGCTCTCAAAAATATCGAATGTTGCCCCGGTAAACTGATAGGTATTGTTTCCGCTGGTAATAACAGTGTTCGCAGACTGCTTTTGGAAGGAAACAGAGACCGCCGGCAGTACATAGAGCATGTCTTGACGTCTGCTGCCGCCCGATACGGTTCCTAGATAGCGCCGCGCGCGGTGCGGAGCGGCTTTGATGCTTCCTGATTTTGCGCTGTCGTGGAGCCACCGCGCAGCCGCCACGACTTCATTGTCGGCGGTAAAGTGCCCGCTCTTGGTTTTGCCCTGAGCGGTCGTGTAGGAGTAGGTGCCGTCGACATGGGTAGTGCCGTTGAGCATCCATACGGCAAGCTGGGTGGCGGCGCGGGCGCGATCGGGTGAAAGATGGTAACCGCCAAACGACGTGGCGGTAGGATATCCGTGACAAACGATTGCCGCGAACTCGTCGTCGAGCCACACCCAGCCTTGATCAAAGTTGAGCCATGGGCCGCCCGGCTTGGTGGGCCCGGGGCGTTCCTGGTTCATGCAGTAGGCAATCGAGGCGTCCTGAGCTTCATATTTGCCGATGAAGAAGGGTCCACAATCATCGCTAATGGTGCGGAAGCCGAGCTGGTCGTAGCCATCGATGGCAAATGCGACTCCCGGAGCCAGGCAGCCGAAAAGCAGGAAGAGGAGCAGGAGCAGCGGACCTGTTGCGATTGCGCTGTGGACAGAGTGCGTGGGTGCGTTGGACATGGCTGCTCCTTATCCCTCGTGCGCCGCATGGGGAGGTTGCGACGCGTAGGATGAGGCTACCCCCGAGGTTCATGCGGGTAAGTACCGGAGCCTGACCAAAAGCTTGCCCAATTCCTGACAAATTGAGCTCAAATACAACAACCAAGCAAAAGCGCAGGTAGAAGATAGGGAGAACAGGAGGTCAAAGGTCCTCATCTCCACAATTGACGCGATTTTCAAACGAATCTCCACAGCTAAAACAAGCATCACCACCCTTGTATCGAACAAGACAACCGCGTTATACTAGCCAACACATAAGCGGGCATCGCCAAGTGGTAAGGCATCAGCTTCCCAAGCTGACACTCGCGGGTTCGAGTCCCGTTGCCCGCTCCAGTTAAGAGCACAAGCACGGCACCATCACGGTGCCGCGCTTTTTTCAATAAAGTGCCGGGACTCGAACCCGACAGGGTGCGAGCGTAAATAAACGCGAAGCGTTTATAGCGAGCAGGCAAGGTCGCCGATAGGCGACCGCAGCCGGTGCGGATTTGCGAAGCAAATACGCGGACGTCCCGTTGCCCGCTCCAATTCCAAAATGTTAGGTTCATGCCTACTGCCCATACTTGCACCTGCGCACGGTACAATGGTTGGGTTACGACCAACGTGCCAATAACCAAAAAGGAGCCGCTATGATCGATCGCTATACCCGCCCGGAGATGGGACACATCTTCTCCCTCGAGAACAAGTACGCCATTTGGCAGGAGATCGAGGTCCTGGCCTGCGAGGCCCAGGCGGAGCTCGGCAAGATCGGCATTTCTAAAGACGAAGCCCAGTGGATCCGCGACCACGCCAACTTTGAGAAGGCAAAGGTCGACGAGATCGAGGAAGTCACGCGCCACGACGTTATTGCCTTCCTGACCAACATGAAGGAGTACATCGACGCCGATGTTCCCGAGGGCGACCCCAAGCCCAGCCGCTGGGTTCACTATGGCATGACCAGCTCCGATCTGGGCGATACGGCTCTGTGCTACCAGCTCACCCAGGCCTGCGATCTGATCATCGAGGACGTCAAGAAGCTCGGCGAGATCTGCAAGCGCCGCGCCTTCGAGGAGCGCAACACGCTTTGCGCTGGCCGCACCCATGGCATCCATGCCGAGCCGATGACCTTCGGCATGAAGTTTGGCTCTTGGGCCTGGGAGCTCAAGCGCGACCTGGATCGTCTTGAGGACGCCCGCAAGAACGTTGCCTTCGGTGCCATCTCGGGCGCTGTCGGCACGTACAGCTCCATCGAGCCGTTTGTCGAGGAATATGTCTGCGAGCACCTGGGTCTGGTCCACGACCCGTTGTCCACGCAGGTCATCTCCCGCGACCATCACGCCTACCTCGCCGGCGTCCTCGCCACCACGGCGGCCACCTGCGAGCGCATCGCTACCGAGGTCCGCAATCTGCAGAAGACCGATACGCTTGAGGCCGAGGAGCCGTTCCGCAAGGGTCAAAAGGGCAGCTCCGCCATGCCGCACAAGCGCAACCCGATCACCATGGAGAAGGTCTGTGGCCTGTCGCGCATCGTGAAGTCCAATGCCCAGGTTGCCTTCGACAATGTCGCCCTGTGGCATGAGCGTGACATTTCGCACTCCTCTGCCGAGCGCGTCGCCCAGGCCGATAGCTTTATCGCACTCGACCACATGTTCCAGTGTCTCATCCGCGTTATCGACGGCCTGCAGCTGTATCCGGCTCGCATGATGGCCAACCTCAATAAGACTCGCGGCCTCATCTTCTCCTCTAAGGTCCTGCTGGCCCTCGTCGATACGGGCATCACCCGCGAGGATGCCTATGCGATCGTGCAGGAAAACGCCATGGCTACCTGGCACGAGGTGCAGGACTGCGTCTCCGGTCCCACCTTTAAGGAGCGTCTCGAGGCTGATCCGCGCTGCACCGTCAGCCAGGAGAAGCTCGACGAGATCTTTGATCCGTGGGACTTCCTCACCCGCATCGACACGGTCTTCGATCGTCTGGAGCAGCTGAGCTTCGAGTAGGGTTGACCTAATTCGACCGCCTGCGGATGCATTTCAACCATTGGCGCCTTGCCCGTCTTGGGCAAGGCGCTTTTTTCGCTGTCGTACTTGCCCCCTGGTAATAAAATGAACCTCATCTGCTGTTTCGATGAAAGGAGGAGCGTGCCCAGACGTATCAAACGAGCCGCCATCGTCTCGTCGGTGCTCATACTTCTTGCTGCCGTCTGTGTGGTCGTCCTGACGTATACCGTTCGAAACAGCGCTCCCTCCCCGAATGAAGCTGACAAGGACCTCCCGGTACTCAAAATTGGCGTTACGGATAACGATCCCTATGTGTATATCGATACCACGGGCGACTACGCTGGTATCGATATCGATATCGCTCGCGAGGCTTGCAAGCGCGCGGGAATCAAGCCGCAATTCATCGACATATCTTGGAATGATCGTGACCGCCTGCTCAAAAATGGCGATATCGATTGTCTGTGGTGCGACTACTCGCCCTGTTATCGCGAAGACGAGTATTACTGGACTGAGCCGTATCTAACCATAACGGTTTCGGTTGCCACCAAGAAAACGAGTGGTATCAAGTCCTTGGCGTATCTCGATGGCAGCAAGACTGTTGCGGTGATTGCCGGTTCGGTGAGTGAACGCCGATTGCTTGCCGGGGACCTAGGGATCTCGCCGGATGTGCACATCAAATCATATGGCTCTGCCGAACTCTGCAAAGCTGCCCTGGTCAAAGGTTATGTTGACTGTTGGATGGCGGACGTCCAATCGCTCGACCGGCTCGTCGCGCAGTATCCCGGTGTTTATCGTGTGTTTGCCGACAACGTTATGACGGTTGACCTTGGCGTCGCGTTTAAGGACGGCTATGAGGGGGAGTACGTCAAAAACCTCGATACCGTGCTGTTCGAGATGGATCGAGATGGCACGATTGAGCGCATTGTGGGCAAGTACAAGGCAAGGGCGACGACGGACGGGCAAGGAGCGGAATCATGACAAATGATGAGCGCCGCTTGCGCCGAAAGGCATTAGTCACCGCGGCTATCTGCGTTGTGGCCAGCGCTGTTTTGTTGGGTCTGCTGTATGTGGTCGGTACGCATCGCTGTCTCAATAAAACGCTTGGGTTTGGCCAGGAAACCATGGTGTTTTTAAAAAACGCCTGCGAAAAATATGACCGATATGAACAGGGAAGAAAAACCGAGGCGACGCACAATTTGGATGCCGCGCTCGAGTCGTTTTCGACGTTCTTGCCGCCTGATTGCGTAGAAGTCAACGATGACCTCGTCGAGGAGTACGTCCATACCGAGCACCTTTCGGGAATGTTGGTCATGGACGCCGACGGTCATATGGCCGCTCATTACGATATCGACGGTCGCGATCCGCTGATGCTATGGCGAGAGGAGCTTGCCTGTTCGTCGGTCGCATCGATGTACCGAGGCTCCAAGGTGTCCTACTCGACGGTCGTTGAGCGTCGAGATGTCGACTTTGCCGTGAGTGTTGTTCCGTACGGTGATGGCGTAGCGCTGGGGTATCGATCGCTTGCGCCCGAGCCCGCCGATGATTATTCGTATACGATCGCCGACGTGCTCGTGAACAACACATTCCATCAGAGCCCAACGGTGTTCGTGATGCGCGATGCACAAATCGTTTCTTCAAACGATTCGACCGTCGATATAGCTCTCGCCCGGCTTCTTGCCGATAGCGGAATTGATTGGAAAGACGAAGGCTTATCACGTGTCGAATATCGGGGAAGTACCTGGTATGCCGTGCGTGCGGCATATAAGGACTATCGCCTGTTTGCGCTCTATCCCAAATCTGAGGTCATGTCGGGCAGGATTTCATTTATCACTGCCGGCGTACTGGCGTTCCTGGTGTTTTTGGTTGTAGTGCTGTTGGTGCGTATCGTCGCCGATCGTCGCAATTTGGCCGAAAAGGACAAGCAGCTCGGCATCATCAATGCCATCAGTACCACGTATGAGTCGACCCTCCTGTTGCATCTCGACACGCTTGAGATCGAGGGGATTAACATGTCGCCATCGGTGGCGAAGATATTTGCCGAGCACTCCGAGGCATATGACTTTTTTGCAACGGTTTGCCGAGACATTGTGAGTCCCGAAAGTCGCGAGGCGGTCATGGAGCTCTTAGATATAAAGACGCTTCGGGATCGTATGGAAGGCGTGCCGTACTTGGATGCCGAGGTACGAGACTGCCGAGGTACGTGGTATTCGCTGCAGGTTGTTCCACAGCGCCGCGATGAGCGGGGTCGACTGGAATCGGTCGTCGTGGCAACGCATAACATCTCGATGACAAAACGCGCCGAGGAGCTTTCTTTCCAGGACAAGCTGACGGGACTTCGCAATAGAAATTACCTTGAGTCCCTTGGCGACGACCTGGTGAACGAGTCCCTGCCCGTGAGTGTGATCATGATGGACTGCAATTTCCTCAAGCGTACCAACGATCTCTACGGTCACGAAATGGGCGATGAGCTGCTACGGCGTACGGCGTCTGTATTGAGGCGAACGGCAGGCGAGAAGTTTGTGCCTATGCGCATTGGTGGCGACGAGTTCTTGCTGATTTGCCCTCACACCGATCGCGAATCCGCATGTGAAGTAGTGCAAGATCTTCGCCTCAGCCTTGCTGCTGCGAGCGATGAGGTGCTGACAGTCAGTGCGTCGTTTGGCGTCGCGACGGCAGAGGCACCCGGTTATACACTGACCGAGATTTACCACATCGCTGACCACAACATGTATCAAGAGAAACGAAAAGTCCACGCTCGGGAAGCAGATTGCTAGTATTGCTGCCGCCGGTTTGCGCATTGGGGAATGTTGAATCGGTGCCCGCGATACTTTATCGGTTCGGACGGGGATAATAGACGTCTGAAATTGCTTTACGAGAGGGGAACGCAATGATTAGTTTTGATTACAAGCCTCAGGGCGTATGCGCTCGCAATATCCACCTTGATCTTTCTGATGACGGCAACAAGGTGGTGGGCGTCGAGTTTACCGGTGGCTGCAACGGCAATCTCAAGGCTATCTCTAAGCTGGTCGAGGGCGCTCCTGCCGATCGCGTCATCGAGGTTCTCGCTGGTAACACCTGCGGTATGAAGAAGACTTCTTGCGCCGATCAGCTCACGCGCGCTATCGAGGCCGCTCGCGCCGAGATCGCCTAATGAGTATCGCCGACCAGATCAAGAACGGAATATCGCGCCGCGGCTTTGTGCTCGGAGGGGCTGCCGCGGGCGCTGCCACGGTGCTTGCCGGATGCTCAAAGAAAACGGGTACCAGCGATGACGCCGCTGGCGAGCCACAGGTTATCAAGGACGATTCGAAGATTGTCTCGATCACTGATGAGTACGAAGCTGTCGATATCGATCTTGAGCCCGCGGCCTCGTGGACGCTGCCGCTGGGCACGCTGCTGTACTACTGCGATGGCGACTATGCTGCCGCGATGATGGCGCCTGCTTCTGCCCTGCATGCCAATACGCTTGGTGTGCTCAACCTGGGCGATGGCTCGCTTACCACACTTATCGAGGATCCCGTTGAGGGAACCGGTTATGCGTTTTACGACGTTCGCGCGGGTGATGGCGTGTTCGCGTGGGTCGAGATGAACTTTGCCAATGCGTCTTGGAAACTCTATGCGCAAAACCTTGCAGGCTCCTCCCTTACCGGCAACGCTGTCGAGCTCGACCGCGGTGGCGAAAACTACGATCCGCCGCTCTTCACAGCGTATGGGTCGTCGGTCATCTGGTATAAGATGCCCTCGTCCGGCGGCAGCAAGACGAGTAACGATTCGTACTGCTACCGTCAGTCGCCCAGCGAGTCCAAGCCTGAGACTATTTGGAAATCGACGGGCCGCTTCGCATCCGCCCCGCGTGTGAGCGACGGCATCCTGACCATCTCGCCCCGCGTGCACAATGATGAGGGCGTCTATTACGGTATGACGGCGATCGACCTGACTGACGGCAACAACACGAAGCGAGCTCAGCTGGTGCTTCCTTCGTCGGTTTCGCCTTTCGAGGCCGTGTATATGGGCGACACCTTCGTGTTCTCCATTGAGGCGACGTATAACGGTGTGGGTAGCCTGGGCAATATGGGCACCTATATCGGTAACGAGGGCGGGCCGTACCTCTTCCTTTCGCGTGAGCCGCTCGCGTGCGCTGCGGGAAGGAAAAATAAATACCTGGTTAAAGTCCAGGCGTCGCATTTTTTGATTGACACTTCGGCTAAGACCTACGGCTCGCTCCTGTCGCCCGACCGAGCCCTGGAGTATGGCGATTATCCTGCTACGGCGGGTAAATCGAACTCGTTCTTAACGTACGCAACGGTGCGCAACAGCCAGGGAATTCCCGAGACGGTTACCGCTCGCTTGTTCTCTCTTTAGTCTCCGAGGGGTTAAAAAGGCGTCGACAGGGGAATAAGCGCGTTGTGACTATGAGTACCGCCCGCCGAGCTATCGCACCCATGCGATACCCGGTGGGCTCAGGTGCGTTAAAATGAGCTTGTTCTTAGCTAATTGAGACAGGGGGGCCGTGTTATGGCTTCAGATGCAAAAAAGATTCTGCTGGTCGAGGATGAGAAGGCAATCCGTGACGCTGTCGCTGCCTATCTCGAGCGCGAGGGCTATTGGGTTGTGGGCGTCGGCGACGGCCAGTCCGCTATCGAGGAGTTCGAGAAGCATCAGTTCGACCTGGTCGTGCTCGACCTCATGCTCCCTAAGATTCCCGGCGAGCGCGTTTGCCGCACCATTCGCGACACCTCGGATGTCCCCATCATTATGCTGACGGCCAAGGGCGAGATCGAGGACCGTATTATCGGCCTCGAGCTCGGTGCCGACGACTACCTGATCAAGCCGTTCTCGCCGCGCGAGCTTGTCGCGCGCGTACGCGCCTTGTTCCGCCGTGCCCACCAGGCCGATGAGCCGGCCGTCGAGGTGCTCGACTTTGGCGATCTGGTCATTGACATCTCGGGACACAAGATTTTGGTCGAGGGCAAGGAAGTCGACCTGACGGCTTCCGAGTTCAAGCTGCTCACCACGCTTGCCCGCCACCCCGGCCGCGTCTACAACCGCATGGAGCTGGTCGAGAAGGTGCTCGGCTACGACTTTGAGGGTTACGAGCGCACCATCGACAGCCACGTGAAGAACCTTCGCGCCAAGCTGGGCGACGACCCCAAGAAGCCCAAGTGGCTCTACACCGTCCATGGTGTCGGCTACCGCTTCGAGGCTCCGACCAAGACCGATAAGTCGGACGAGAAATAAAGGAAATCACATATGACACCTGCGCGCTTTGAAATCGGGCAAAAGCATAAGCAGGAGAACGAGGCGGGTTCCAAGGCTAGTTGGAACACGCCTCGTTCCGATTCACGGCCAACGATGAGCTATCCCTCGCGTATGGCCCTGGCTTTTGCCCTGACATCGCTCATGACAGTATTGGTGCTGGTGGGCGTAGTCTCCGTTGTATGGGGCACGGTTTTTACGGATTACACGCGCTCCAATATTGTCGAAATTGCCAATTCCGCTGCCGAAAAGCTTGCGACGTCGTACGAGGAAAACGGCAATTGGACCGCGGGGGAGTTGCGTGCGGTCGCGACATCGAGCTTGGTGTCCGACGATCTTGGCATGCAGGTCGTCAATAAAAAGGGCGTCATCGTCTACGACGACTCGTGGCCCTCGGCAAGCGCCACTGCCGATGTGCGCGAAAATCAGGCGACGACCGACGGTACGAGCGGAAAGAAGGCATCGCACAGCCCGGTCTCGTCTGCTCCCACCGATTCCAATAGTGTTGCCAACGTCGAGATCGTGACGTCCTCCGGCGAGCACGTGGGCCAGGTCAAATTGTGGGCGATTGGCTCCGATGCCCTGCTCACCAAGGCAGACTCAGCATTCAGAGAAAAGACCTTTAACGCCATGGCCCTTGCTGCGGTTGTGGCCGTCTGCATCTCGGTCGTTATCGGATCACTCGTGTCGCGCATGCTCACCAAGCCGATTCATCGTATTACCAGCACCGCCAAGCAGATCCGCGATGGAGACCTGTCCGCTCGTACGGGCTTGCGCGGCGATGATGAGATCGATCAGCTGGGAGAGACCTTCGACGAGATGGCCACCTCACTCGAAAAGGATATGAAGCACGAGAAGCGCCTGACTTCTGATGTTGCCCACGAGCTGCGCACGCCGCTCATGGCAATGCTTGCAACGGTCGAGGCCATGCAGGACGGTGTGTATCCCACCGACGACGAGCATCTGGAAACGGTCGCTTCCGAGACGCGCCGTCTGGCCCGTCTGGTGCAGCAGATGCTCGACCTGTCGCGTATGGAAAACAGCACCGCGCCGCTTAACCTGGAGCCGGTGGATATGGTGCCGTTTGTGCGTTCGATTGTGAATGGCCAGGAGCGCCTGTTTGCCGACCGTGACCTGCGTTTGCGCTTTGCGGATGAGACGCAGGGCCACGATGACGTTGTCGAGGCAGATCCCGACATGATCACGCAATGCGTCATCAACCTTTTGAGTAACGCCATGCGCTATACCCCCGAGGGGGGTTGGGTCGTGGTGTCGGTGCTCAGTGACCGCAAACATGTCGATATCGCGGTTTCGGATACGGGCATCGGTATCGCCAAGGATGATTTGTCGCGCATCTTCGGTCGTTTTTGGCGTGCCGACGCCAGCCGCGCCCGCGAAGCGGGTGGCCTGGGCGTGGGTCTCGCCGTGACTAAACAGATCGTCGAGCGCCATCATGGCTACATTTCCGTGGAGTCGGAGCTTGGAAAGGGTACGACTTTTACGATTCATCTGCCTCGCGAGCACACGGCGGACGCGGCATCTACTACAATGGAGCACTAGCTTTTCGCTATTCGGTGAAGGAGGGGTTTCGTCCCTGCCGCTCCGAGTTTGCGAAAACGTGCGGGAAAGAACCCGCATTACTGTCGTATTTTGGTAAGGAGTGACTCACGTGACAACGATGGAGCGTCGTCCGGATTCCCGTGGCAAGGTTCGTGATATCTACGATGCCGGTGAAAACCTGCTGATGGTCGCCACCGACCGCATTTCTGCGTTCGACTTCATTCTTCCCGACGAGATTCCGTTTAAGGGAGAGGTGCTCAACCGCATCTCGGCATTCTGGTTCGATAAGTTTGCCGACATCGTTCCCAACCACCTCGTTTCCATCGACCCGGCGGATTTCCCCGAGGAGTTTGCCGAGTATCGTGACTACCTCGCAGGCCGCGCCATGCTGGTCAAGAAGGCCCAGACGATTCCTATCGAGTGCATCGTCCGCGGCTATCTGACCGGTTCGGGCAAGAAGACGTATGACGAGAACGGTACCGTCTGCGGCATTCAGCTGCCCGAGGGTCTGACCGAGGCCTCCAAGCTTCCCGAGCCGCTGTTCACGCCGTCCACGAAGGCCGAGATCGGCGACCACGACGAGAACATTTCGTTCGAGCGTTGCTGCGAGATCGTGGGCGAGGACATCGCCGCGCAGATTCGCGACCTGTCCCTCAAGATTTACAAGGCCGCTGCCGAGTATGCCGCGACTCGAGGCATCATCATCGCCGACACCAAGTTCGAGTTTGGTGTCATCGATGGTAAGGTTACGCTGATCGACGAGTGCCTCACGCCCGACTCCAGCCGTTTCTGGCCTGCCGCCAGCTACGAGGAGGGCAAGATTCAGCCCAGCTACGACAAGCAATTCGTCCGCAATTGGCTCAAGGCCAACTGGGATATGACGGGGGAGACCCCGCACCTGCCCGCCGAGGTCATCGATGGCACGTCCGAGCGCTATCGCGAGGCCTTCCAAATCATCACGGGCTCCCAGTTCACAAGCATGAAGGAGAACGCGTAAGTGAGTACCCGCAGCGCCACGAACAAGCGCACGCAATCCCGCGAGGTTACCGGGGTTGCGCGCAAGTCCGCCGCATCCGCTAAGCCCGCCCGTCAGGCAGCGAGCTCTGTTCACGTCGTGCCGGCATCATCCAAGGCACGCCGTAAAGAGCTCGAGAAGGGCGAAAACCTGGAAGGCCTTTCCAAGGAGGAAAAGCGCGCCCGCAAGGCCAAGCAGCGCGCCCGCGAGGATCGCATCTACACGGTGTCGAATATCCTTCTCAAGCAGGATGAGGACTACACCAAGCGCCGCCGTATTTGGTGGGCCGTGCTCGCTATCGGCATGGTGTTCATCGTGGCAATTTGGGTTTCGTTCTACTTCGTTCCCGGCGGCACGGTGTCCAGTCCTGTTCAGATGGTTGGCATCGTTGTGTCCTATGTCATCATCCTGGGTGACTTTATCTATGACTTCGCTCGTATTCGTCCCTTGCGCAACATGTACCGCGCGCAGGCCGAAGGCATGTCCGAGAATAAGCTCAACGCTCTTATCGAGCGCGCAGCTGCCGAGGAGGACAAAAAGGACTCCAAGAAGAAGTAGCGTTTGCATGCATACTTATCGCTAAGATATAAGGCGCGTCGTTTTTGCGGCGCGCCTTTTTACTGTTCTATAGATAGATGGAGTGGCACATGATTCGAGCTGCCCTGACGGTCGAAGAAGCTCTGGAGGGCATGAAGGCCCTGGAGCCCAAGATTAAAAACTATGCGCGTCTGGTTGTCCGCAAGGGCGTAAACGTCAAGCCCGGCCAGGAGGTTGTCGTTCAGTCTCCGGTCGAGTGCGCGCCATTTGCCCGCGTGGTGGTCGCGGAGGCTTATGCCGCCGGCGCTGGCCACGTGACAGTCATTTGGGCCGATGACGCCGTGACAAGGCTTACGTACGAGCATGTCGATAAAAGCTATTTTGAGCAGACGCCCGAGTGGAAGCGCCTGCAGTTGGATTCCCTGGCCCAGGACGGTGCCTGCTTTATCTTTATCGAGGGTGCGGACCCAGCGGCTCTGAAGGGCATTGACCCCGCCAAGCCCGCCGCGGCTTCCAAGGCAAGGAATACGCAGTGCAAGGTCTTCCGCCGTGGGCTGGACTACAACATCAACCCGTGGTGCATCGCCGGCGCGCCGGTCGTTGCCTGGGCTCGCGAGGTGTTCTCGGGCGATGCGGATGAGGTTGCGATCTATAAACTATGGAATGCGATTCTGCACACCGCTCGTGCCGATGGCAAGGACCCGGAGAGCGACTGGGAACTCCATGACGCCGCATTCGAAAAGAATCTGCGTTTCCTGAACGATAATCGTTTCGACTATCTGCATTACACCTCGGCAAATGGAACCGATCTGACGATTGGCATGACGAAAGGTCACGAGTGGGCCGGCGGCAAGGGCGAGACGCCCGATGGGCACCCATTCTTCCCCAATATTCCCACCGAGGAAGTCTTCACCTCGCCTGATCGTATGCGTGCCGACGGTATCGTGTATTCGGCTATGCCGCTCATTCATCACGGTAACAAGGTTGACGATTTTTGGATTAAGTTCGAGGCCGGCCGCGTAGTGGACTACGATGCCCGCGTGGGCAAGGCGACGCTTGCGAGCATCATTGACACCGACGAAGGTGCCGCTCGTCTGGGCGAGGTCGCGCTCATCTCCAAGAATACGCCGATCCGCGAAAGTGGCGTTCTGTTCTACGATACGCTCTATGACGAGAACGCTAGCTGCCATCTCGCGCTAGGTGTCGGTTTCCCCGAATGCATCGAGGGTGGGTATGACATGTCCAAGGAAGAGCTCCTGGAGCATGGCGTTAACGTCTCGAGCACGCACGTCGATTTTATGATTGGCACGGACGACATCGATATTACGGGCATTACGCCTGATGGACGTGAAGTTGTGATTTTCCAGAACGGCCAATGGAGTTGGGAATAGTCCCAGACCGTGGTACAATGCCACCCGCGGGCCGTTAGCTCAGCTGGCAGAGCAGGGGACTTTTAATCCCAAGGTCCAGGGTTCGAACCCCTGACGGCCCACCATAG
>JAHYYK010000027.1 GCA_019425005.1 Collinsella sp. | reverse complement strand
CATGGGACTCCTTTTGTTACAGAACGGTTTCGCAAAAAGGATTCTGCTCCCAGATATGGATGTAGTAAAGCGAATGTATCTTCAGTATGATTAAGAAATACTAATGCTACTAGAAAAAGCGCTGGCAAAACGTTTTACGGCTACATCGACGTGGAGGCACGATGGCATCGCGGTATCAGATTGTTTGTATGGTGGTCGATCGCGGCAGCCTGAAGGGTGCAGCCGATGAGCTGGGCTATACGCAAAGCGCGGTGAGCCAGGCCGTCAAGGCGCTCGAGCGTGAGCTGGGTACCACGCTTATCGAGCGCGGCAAACAGGGTGTCTCGCTTACGCGCGACGGTAAACAGTATCTGCCGTATCTGCGCCAGATCGTAACTGCCGAGGCCGAGCTCGAGGGCAAGCGCCAGGAGTTGCTGGGACTCTCCTCGACCGATATTCGTATTGCGACGTTTACCAACGTGAGCCGTACCGTGTTGCCGCGCGTGATCCGCGACTTTGGGGCCCTGCACCCGGGCGTGCACTTTACCCTCAAGCAGGGCGATTACACGCGCAACGCCCAGTGGGTGCACGATGGCGTGGTTGACTTTTGCTTTACGGCGCGCGGATTTACCGCGGGGCTCCAGAAGCGCGTGGTCTATCACGACGAGTTGGTGGCGCTGCTGCCGACCGCGCATCCGCTGACGGCAAAGGAAAAGGTGACGCTCGCCGACCTGGCGTCCGAGCCGTTTGTGCTGCTGGATGAGGGCGAACAGAGTCTGGTGCTCGATGCCTTTGCCGCGCACGGGCTGTCGCCGCATGTGACGAGTGAGGTCACCGATGACTACACCATTATGGCGATGGTGGAGGAAGGCCTTGGCGTGAGCATGCTCTACCGTCGTACGGTCGAGGGCATGAAGGCCGATATCTGCGTGCGCCCCATCGTGCACGCTCCCTCGCGTGATGTGGTGGCGGCTTGGCGCAGCTGGGACACCATGCCTATCGCCACGAGGCGCTTTATCGATTATATGAGCTCGCATATCGTGAGCTAGTTGCCGATGCGTCACCTTGTTGGATGTGTCTAGCGCGTCCCGGTCTTGGCTTGCGTCAGACGGTAGGTGCGTGCCGGGTGACAGAGCAATACCGCCACGACCATAAAGAACGCCGTGGTGCCCAGGCTGATGGGGTAGACCATCATGATGTTCGCAAAGGTGCGGAAGTTCGGGAACACGCAGAACACCCAGTAGAAGCGAATACCGCAGACGCAGATCATGGTGATGAGGGCTGGCATGAGCGAGATGCCAAAGCCGCGCAGGTAACCGGACATGTTCTCGTAGAACATGCTAAAGGCGTATGCCGGGAAGATCGAGCACACGCGGATATAGCCGATCGAGACGATGTTGGGATCGCTGTTGAACAGCGCCAGGATCTCGCGTCCCAGACCGACGATGATGACGATGGTGGTGAGCGCAACGATGCCGCCTTCAACCAGGCAGACCTTGAGCGTCTTGGTGCAACGGTCGATCTGGCGAGCGCCGTGGTTTTGTCCCACAAAGGTGGTGCAGGCCTGGCTAAAGCTGTTGAGCAGGTTGTAGCACACATACTCTAGGCTCATGGCGGCACTGGATGCCGCCATGACCTCGGTGCCCAAGCTGTTGATGGCGGACTGGATGATGATGTTGGCGACGGCAAAGACAGCGCTTTGGATGCCGGCGGGCAGCCCGATCTTGACGATGCGCTTGAGGGCGACGGGGTCTAAGCCTAAGTCGCGCGGGGTGACGCGGACGACGGAGTCGGTCTTGAGCAGGTGGACAAAGAGCGTGCCGGCGCTGACGGTGTAGGCGATGGCGGTGGCGATGGCGACGCCCGCGACGCCCCAGTGGAGTACGGGGACAAAGATGAGGTCCAGGCCAATGTTGAGGACGGTTGACACGGCAAGCGCCTGCAGCGGCATGCGGGTGATGCCGACGGAGCGGAAGATCGCGGCCTCAAAGTTGTAGAGCAAGATCGAGGGCATGCTGAGCAAAAAGACGCGTAGGTAGAGCGAAGCGAGCGGCATGGTTTCGGCGGGAACGTTGAGCGCGGCGAGCATGGGCTCGGCAAAGATCTCGCCCAGCGCGATGACGACAAAGCCCACGAGTGCCATAAGAATCGAGGTATGGACAGCGCGCTTGACCATGTTCTGGTCGTTGCGGCCGATGGCGTTGGCGATGACCACATTGGATCCGAGCGACAGGCCGATAAACAGGTTGATCATAAGGCTGGTGAGCGGAACGTTGGAGCCGACTGCCGCCATGGCGAGGGTTCCCTGGTCGCCCGAGAAGTTACCGATGATGACCGTGGCGATGAGGTTCGACAGCTGCTCTAGGATGCTCGTGGCAGCGACGGGGAAGGCGAACAGGGGGATATTGCGCCACAGCGAGCCGGTAGTCATGTCAATGTGCTTAGATGCGGTATCAGCCATACGCTCTCAATCTCTAATATGCTTTTCCGTGCTTATTTGCGCAGATGATGATACT
This sequence comes from Collinsella sp., assembly GCA_019425005.1. Lineage (GTDB taxonomy): Bacteria > Actinomycetota > Coriobacteriia > Coriobacteriales > Coriobacteriaceae > Collinsella. Next base: position 29,200 of record JAHYYK010000027.1, on the reverse strand, counting down.
CCTAATCGACTAGTCATTTAAGAACGTCCCCAATGACTAGGTGGGGGAGGCGTGCGACAATGGTGGGCGTTGTGTTGTCCGCGCTAAGGAGTTGCCATGTTGTTGTGTCCCGTTTGCCATGAGCCGTTGGTGGACGACGAGCGCGGTGCCGCATGCGCGGGCGGACACCGATTTGACCGTGCGCGCGAGGGCTATCTCTATCTGCTGCGCTCGTCCAAGAGCGGCGACTCCATGGGTGATCCCAAGTCGCAGGCGCGCAGCCGTCGTGACTTTCTGAACCGTGGATACTACGCGCCGTTGCGCGATGCGATGGTCGAGCTGGTGCGCGAGCGGGTGTCTGGACGTGCCGCGTCTACGAACTGCCCCATGACGCTGCTCGATATTTGCTGTGGCGAGGGCTACTACACCAGCGCCATGGGTGCGGTGCCGGGCGTAGATGCTTACGGTTTCGACCTGGGCAAAGAGATGGTGCGCCTGGCCGCCAAGCGCGGCGATGCGACCTACTTCGTGGCCAACATGAAGGCTATCCCCGTGGCCGATGGCGCCTTCGATATGGTGACCGAGCTCTTTGCCCCCTTTAACGAGCGCGAATTTGCCCGCGTGCTGGCGCCAGAGGGCTCGCTCTATACCGTGGTGCCGGGTGCTCGGCATCTGTTTGGCCTCAAAGAGGTGCTCTACGACACGCCATATCTCAATGACGAGAAGCTGCCGAAGACCACTGAACTCGAGTTGGTCGGAACGCAGCGGGTGTTTGCGAACATTACGCTCCAGACCCAGGCTGACATCGAGGCGGTGTTCCAAATGACGCCGTACTACTACCGCACGCGCCCTGCCGATAAAGAGCGCCTGGCAAACCTGGACACCCTTCAAACCGACATCGACTTCATCATCGCCGAGTACCGTCACAGCTAACAACCTGCCAAAAGGGACAGGTTTATTTTGGCAGGTGTTATCTGGGCAAACGTAAAGGGCCGACCGCGGATATGCGCGATCGGCCCTTTTAGTTACTTGGCTGCAGAGGCTATGAGAAGTGAGCGCTTACAGGCGGTCCTTGTTCTCGGCCTTGACGGCGTGTGCCTGCTGAACAAAGAACAGGTCGTAGACCACGATGACAAAGGCTCCAATATTGACGGCGCTGCCGCCGAGCGCGGGAAGGGTGAGCACAGCCTGCGCAATCGTGGCGATTGCGGCAACGATGCCGAGCTTAAACGCGCCATCCACCTGCGAAGGCTTGTTGGCGCCCTTGATGCCCGCAACACCTGCGGCAAGGTCGATAACGCCCTTGGCGACAAGCACGACCGCGGCGAGCATGGCGTTCGATCCGTAGACGGATTCAAATTTGCCGGTTGCGATGCCGGTGATACCGATGACGAGGCTGGCGATGCCCAAAACAAAATAGATGAGGGCAAGGATTTTGAGTGTCTTGCGCGCGGCGCTCATAGGTAGTCCTTTCGATTCGGGCGCTGCCAGTCTGGCGCGTCCCATATGCTGCACATATCGTGAAGCACATTGTAGTTCAACGTGACGGCGTGTGTGTTAGAAAGCGCTTCTCGCCTGTGCAGGGCAATCTTTCAAAAAGGAAAGCCAGCTGTAAGTCAAATCGATGGCAGCTCATGTGCGGCGCTGCGATGATGAGGCCGTGATAAGAAGTGAGTCTAAGGAGGAGCCATGATGTACGGACCAGAGCAAGTGCGTGAACCGCGGTCGTTGGGAAGGCGCATGGGTGATTCTGTGATCGCTGCCGTGTGCACGGGATTGATGGCGGTGCTTTGCATTGGGATGCTGTGGACCATGTCGCATGTGGGACAATAACGGACGGTTGGGTGCCAACTGAGGAGGCGCTCACGTATTCGTTTTGTTTGCTAAGGAGTGTCCATGGGCGTCGTCGATCCCTTTTCTGTTGCTCGGGCCGCGGGGCTTGAGCTGACCGGGAAGTCCGAGGGCCTCACGCTCACCGACGGCACGATGGAACTGCGCGCCGATTTTGGCCGCATGCTGCCACGACTCAAGCAGGGCCGCCTGCAGCAAGAGCTGCTGGTAAAGGTTGCGCGCACAAAAGGCATCGAGCGCCCATGGGCGATTGATGCCACGGCGGGCTTTGGTGAGGATTCGCTGCTGCTGGCGGCCGCGGGCTTTACCGTCGATCTGTATGAACAGGATTGCGTAATCGCGGCACTCCTCAAGGACGCCTTGGATCGCGCGGCAGATGATCCGGCGCTTGCGGCTGCTGTGGCGCGCATGCGCTTACATGCGGGCGAGGACAGCATTGCCGGTCTTCGCCATACGGCCGAGCTGATCAAGCAAGGCGAGCTCGCGGCTCCCGACGTGGTGTATCTGGACCCCATGTTTCCCGAGCGCACCAAGAGCGCGGCGGTGAAAAAGAAGTTTCAGCTCTTGCACCATCTGGAGCAGCCGTGCGCCGACGAGGAGACGCTGGTCGAAGCTGCGCTTGCGGTGCACCCGCGCAAGGTCGTTATCAAGCGACCGGTGAAGGGGCCGCTGCTTGCCGGCGTTAAGCCGAGCTATCAGCTTGCGGGCAAGGCCGTTCGTTACGATGTTTTGGTGCCGCCGCGCCCGTAGCTTGTGCACGATGGCTGGCGCTTCGCCAGCGCCGTGCCGATGCGGGGTCTATTTCCAAGGGTGCGACGTCAGGTGCCAGCCGCCGCAGTATTCGCATTTGTAGCAGGCCAAACCACGCCGTCCGCGGTTTTCGCAGTCGGCCATAACGGCCTCGGCTTCGGCGCGTGTGTCGTAACGGTTTTTGCGCTCGCACGACTTATAGCGCCAAGCCTCGTCGCGCTCGGCGTCCAGGGCGTCGCGGCGCTCGTCCTCGCGTGCAAACAGGTCGCTCATATCGCCGCCGGTGGCAGCGCCCAAAAACTCGCTTTTGGCTTTTGACCAGGCGGCTCGCTTTTTGCTCCCCATCTGCTTCGCGCTCCTCTCCAAACGTTGGTATCATTGCTCAATCAAAGTGATACCAATAAACGTGAGGTCGCCGCGTGATGATCAGAAAAACCCTCGATACCGACATTCCCGCCGTCATGGCTATCTATGACGCGGCCCGCGCCTTTATGCGCGCGCATGGCAACGCCACGCAGTGGCCCGAGGGCACGCCTTCGGCCGAGCAGCTGGCTGCCGATATTGCCGCTGGTGGCAGTTACGTGTGCGAAGTCGACGGCCGCGTGGTGGCGACGTTTGCCTTTTTACCGGGTCCGGACGAGTGCTATGACGTGATTGAGGACGGTCAATGGCGCAGCGACACTCCGTATGCCGTGCTGCATCGCGTGGCATCCGACGGCACCGTGCACGGTATCGCGGCGGCGATGTTTGCCTTTGCCAAGGAATGCGCCGACCATCTGCGTATTGACACGCACGAGGACAACTTGCCCATGCAGGGCGCCATCGCCAAGGCGGGGTTCGAGCGTGTCGGTATCGTCTATGTGTCCGACGGCACGGCGCGTGTCGCGTTTGATTGGCTGCGCGAGGCGTAGGAGCCAAGGCACGTATCATCACCCAGCTCAAATAAAAAATGGCCCCGAGCGGGGCCATTTTTGGTAAAACGCGTCGTTGTGGGACTCGCATTGTTACCGCCCCAGATGAACCCGGGCAGACAAAAAGGGGAGGTGCCGGCTTTCGCAAGGCGCGAACCTACGAAAATCGCCGCGCGGCAACGCGGGGCGATGAGCTCGGTCGGGGGATAGGGCCCGCTTCGCCCACCGGCCCGTAAATTGTATCATCCAGTGTGGAGCGTGAACGCCCGTTGCCGCGTGCGATGGGCTTGCAATAAGAGGAGAGCCATGTCGAAGCAAGCGGTCGTTGGAATCTTGGCGCATGTCGATGCCGGCAAGACCACGTTGGCCGAGGCCATGCTGTTCAACGCGGGCCGCATTCGCAAGCGTGGCCGCGTGGACGATGGCGATTCGCATCTGGACACTAACACGATCGAGCGCGAGCGCGGCATGACGATTTTCTCGTCGCAGGCCGTGCTCGACCACGGCGATACCCACGTCATGCTCGTGGATGCTCCCGGCCATGTCGATTTTTCTGCCGAGGCGGAGCGCACACTGCGTGCCCTGGACTACGCGATTCTGGTGGTGGGCGCCAACGATGGCGTGCAGGGGCACACCGAAACCCTGTGGTGCCTGCTTGCACGCTATGACATCCCGACGTTCATCTTCATCAACAAGATCGATTTGGAGAATCCCGGCCGCGATGTTTTGCTGGCACAACTCGGGCAGCGTCTTTCCGAGGGCTGCCTGGATGCCAACGAGCTGCTGGCGGGCGGCGCCGTTCAGGAGGACGCTGCTGCGTTGGACGAAGCGGCGCTCGAGGAGTTTCTTGAAGCGGGTGAGCTTTCTGTCGCAACGCTGTCGCGCATGGTTGCCGAGCGCAAGCTCTTTCCCTGCTTTGCCGGCTCGGCGCTCAAGGACCAAGGCGTTGACGAGCTACTGGATGGTATATGCGCGCTGATGCGTGAGCAGGCGTGGCTCCCGGAGTTTGCCGCGCGCGTCTATCGTGTCAGCCGCGGGGATCGTGGCGAGCGCTTGGCTTGGGTTAAAGTGACCGGCGGCACGCTGCGCGCAAAACAGATGATCAGCGGGCATTCCAGTGCCGAGGCGTGGGAACAGAAGGTCGATCAGGTACGCATCTATAACGGCGAGAAGTATGAGCTTGCCCAAGAAGTTGCTGCTGGCGGTATTTGCGCCGTGACGGGTCTTACGCACGTTCGCCCAGGGGACGCCCTGGGCACGGAGCCCGCGGGCGATGCGCCCGTCATCGCTCCGGTCCTCACCTATACGGTGCTGCCGGGCGAACACGACGTTCATGCGGTGTTTAAAGCGCTGAGTGAGTTGGCGGACGAAGATCCCATGCTCGGCGTAAGCTGGAATACGCATCTTGAGCAGATCCATTTGCAGTTGATGGGCGCCGTGCAACTCGAGGTCGTGCAGCGGGTGTTGGCCGATCGCTTTGGCCTTTCGGTTGCGTTTGAGCCCGGCGGCATTCTCTATAAGGAGACTATTTCGCGGCCGGTCGAGGGCGTGGGCCACTTTGAGCCGCTGCGCCACTATGCCGAGGTGCATCTGCGCCTGGAGCCGTTGCCGGCGGGTTCGGGTGTGCAGTTTGGCACCGTGACCTCGACCGACGAGCTCGATCTTAACTGGCAGCGTTTGGCACTCACCAACGCTATGGAGCGCGACCACCTGGGCGTGCTGACGGGCTCGCCCATCACCGATGTGCGCATTACGCTCACGGGCGGCCGCGCGCATGCCAAACACACCGAGGGCGGCGATTTTCGCCAGGCCACGTATCGCGCGATTCGCCAGGGTTTGATGCAGGCGCGCGAGGTCGGCGCAGACGTGTTGCTGGAGCCGTGGTACCACTTTGAGCTCGAGGTGCCGGGGGAGTGCGTGGGCCGGGCGTTGTCAGATGCCACACGCATGGGTGCCGAGTACGAGCCGCCGACGATGGCGGGAGACCGAGCGAAGCTTGTGGGTCGCGTGCCGGCATCCGAGGTGCAGGATTACGCGCTGGAGGTGGCTGCCTACACGAGCGGGCGCGGTCATCTGTACCTGGAGTTCGCCGGTTATGCGGCTTGCCATGATGGCGAGCGCGTAATCGAGGCTGCCGCCTACGAGCCCGAGGCCGATCTGCCCAACACGCCCGACTCGGTCTTTTGCTCTCATGGCGCCGGCTACACGGTCAAATGGTATGACGTGCCCGCCGCAGCGCACGTAAAGATCGATCCCGCCACCTTCCGTCCCTGGCGAGCAGCAGACGCCGAGTTTTTCGGCCACATGTGACAAAGGGACAGCCCCTTTGTCACATGCTATTGGTATAACTCAGTATAAGTTGGTATAACTGTTACCAGGGTTTGCCAATCCGAGGAGGCCGATATGAATCCAAATCCCTTTAAGCCCACAGCTGGTAAGCGGCCTCCGATACTCATCGGTCGCGAGTCGGTCATCGAAGATTTTGAGGAAGGGCTCGACAACGGCGCCGGAGCGCCGGGCAGGCTCATGCTCATTACGGGAAACCGCGGCTGTGGCAAAACGGTTCTCCTGCGGGAGCTGCAACGTCTAGCCAGCGAGCGCGGATGGGCGGTTGTCTCCGATTCCGCTTCGCTTGGTTTGTGCGACCGCTTGGCCGACGCGCTTCGCTCGAATAAACCCGTTGTGACGTCAATGGAGTTTGGGCCGTCGTTTGGCCGGATGTCGGTCGAGGCGGCGCGGGCAAAAGGCGAGACATTGCGAGGGCTGGTCAACGAGCGTCTCAAGAAGCTCGGTCCGGGCAAGGGCGTCTTGTTTGCGATTGACGAGGCACAATCGGTGTCTATCGAGGAACTGGCGGCTCTTGCCGTCCTCTATCAGCAGGTGCTCGGAGACCAGGATGCCACGGGCTTGCCCGATAGCGACCAGCGCGGTCTTGCGCTGGCGTTCGCCGGCTTGCCCAGTATGGTTGACGATCTGCTCGAAGAGCCGAGCGTGACGTTTTTGCGGCGTGCCCAGCAGCGTACGTTGGGGGCAATATCTTTGCCCAAAGTGCGCGATTCGTATATCCAGACGGTCAAAGACGCTGGTCTTTACGTTGACGCGGAGACGGCGGACCTTGCGGCGCGCAAGAGCATGGGGCATCCCTATATGGTTCAGCTGGTGGGCTATTACATGTGGCGGTCTGCTGTCCGGCGTGGCTCGCAGGTCATCGAAAGGCGCGATGTCGAGAATGGCCATGCGGATGCCGTCTCCGAGTTCTACGAAGCGGTTGACGCACCTCTGTATTACGGTCTGCGCAGCCCTCAGCGCCTCTTTATCGAGGCTATGGCGGTTGACGAGGACAAGCCGACGCGCACGGCGGATATCATTGAGCGCTGCGACCGTACCCAGAGCTGGGCGAGTAAATATCGCGCAAGCCTGATTCGCGAGCGCGTCATCGAGGCCGACGGATACGGCCTTGTGCGGTTTACCGTGCCCATGCTGGGCGAGTATATCCGCGACCGCGTTTTATGGCATGAGTAGGGTGATAAAGGTGACGGAACAGAAGATGAGCCCGCAGGCTATCGAGGTGCGCGGTGCACGTGTTCACAATCTCAAGGACATCGATATCGATATTCCGCTGGGGAGGCTCGTGGGCATTGCCGGCGTGTCGGGCTCGGGCAAGAGCTCGCTGGCGCTGGGAGTTCTTTATGCCGAGGGCTCGCGCCGTTACCTGGAGGCGCTCAGCACCTATACTCGACGTCGCCTGACGCAGGCCGAGCACGCCCAGGTGGACGAGGTATTGCACGTACCGGCGGCACTCGCGTTGCATCAGCGTCCCAGTGTGCCAGGCGTGCGCTCGACCTTTGGTACCATGACCGAGCTCAACAACAGTTTGCGTTTGCTCTTTAGCCGCTGTGCCCATCACGTGTGCCCACATTGCGGGGCGCGTGTGGAGCCGAGCCTTAACGTGGCTGCGGGCCTGTCGCTCACGTGCCCCGCATGCGGCCGCGAGTTCTACGCGCCGAGTGCCGAGGACCTTGCCTTTAACAGCGGCGGTGCGTGCCCTACCTGCGGCGGCACCGGTGTCATGCGCGAGGTGGACGAAGCGAGCCTGGTGCCCGACGAGTCAAAGACCATCAACGAAGGCGCGGTGCTTCCCTGGGGTACGCTCATGTGGGATCTGATGAAGCAGGTAGCCGGCGAGATGGGCGTGCGCACCGACGTGCCGTTTAACCAGCTCACGCCTCAAGAGCGCGACATCGTGTTCCACGGTCCGGCGGTTAAAAAGCACATTCTCTACGTTCCCAAAAACGGCGAGGGCGCCACGCCGCTCGATTTTACCTATTACAACGCTGTCTATACCGTCGAGAATGCGCTCGCCAAGGTTAAGGACGACAAGGGCCTCAAGCGCGTGGCGCGCTTTTTGCGCGAGGGGCCATGCCGTGACTGTGGCGGCACGCGTCTCTCCGAGGCCGCACGCCATCCCCAGGTGCGCGGTATCAATCTGGCGCAGGCCGCGGCTATGACGCTGGGTGAGGCGATTGAGTGGGTGCGCGGGGTGCCCGCATCCTTGCCGGCCGAGATGCAGCCCATGGCGACGGATATCTGCGATTCGTTTTTGAGCACGGCCCGTCGACTGGTCGATCTGGGCCTCGATTACCTTTCACTCGACCGCGCCGGTGCCACGCTCTCCACGGGCGAGCGTCAGCGCGTGCAGCTCGCCCGCGTGGTGCGTAACCGATCGACGGGCGTGCTCTATGTGCTGGACGAGCCCTCGATTGGCTTGCATCCTGCCAATGTCGACGGCCTGGTAGGCGTGATGCGCGATTTGGTGGATGACGGCAACACCGTGGTCGTTGTCGACCACGACACGCGCGTACTGGCGGAAGCCGACTATCTGGTCGAGATGGGCCCCGTTGCCGGAGCAGGCGGCGGCAATGTGATCGCCGCGGGCGCGGTAGGCGAGGTCGAAGAATCGCAGGGCAGCCGCATCGCCCCATTTTTGCGCTCGGAGCCTGAGCGCTTGCGTCCGCAGGTGCCTGACGACGAAATGTTTGACCGGGGCCATATCCGCATGGCGACCGATGCCATCCATACCGTCAAACCGCTCGAAGTCGATATACCGCGCGGTCGCTTGGTCGCGGTGACGGGCGTTTCGGGTTCGGGTAAGACGACGTTGGTGCTCGAGACACTCATCCCGGCACTTAAGGCGCAGGCAGCCAGCGAGCGCCTGCCAAAACACGTGCGTTGGGTCGATGCCGAGGGCATTGCACGTGCCAACCTGATAGACGCCACGCCCATCGGTGCCAACGTGCGTTCGACGGTAGCGACTTATGCCGACATCCATGATGAACTGCGTCGCGCCTTCGCCCGCACGCCCGAGGCCAAGGCAGCCGGCTACAAGGCGGGCGCATTTAGCTACAACACTGGCGCTTTGCGCTGCCCTACGTGCGATGGCACGGGTTCGATATCGCTCGACGTGCAGTTTTTGCCCGACGTCGAGATCGTCTGCCCGGCATGTCGCGGCTCACGTTATGCAGATGCGGCTTCGCATATCCATCGCGAGGGCAAGGACGGGAGCTCGCTGACGTTGCCGCAGCTTATGGACATGAGTGTGGACGAGGCCCTCGACGCCACGGTGGGACTCAAGAAGGTTCAGGCGCGCTTGCAGACCTTGCACGACCTGGGCTTGGGTTATCTCACACTTGGCGAGCCCACACCGGCGCTTTCGGGCGGCGAGGCGCAGCGTCTTAAGCTCGCGAGCGAGATGGACCGCGTGCAGGATGATGCCGTATTCGTATTTGACGAGCCCACAATCGGACTACATCCGCTCGATGTTCAGGTGTTGCTGAGTGTGTTTGACGGCCTTGTTGCCAAGGGCGCCACGGTTGTCGTGATCGAACACGACCTCGACCTTATCCGTAACGCCGATTATGTGATCGACATGGGCCCGGGCGGTGGCGATGCCGGCGGGCAAATCGTCTGCGTCGGCACACCGGGCGACATCGTGGCCTGCCCCGCAAGCATCACCGGCCGCTACCTATAACCGAATGTGACAAAGGGACAGTTCCTTTGTCACATTCCCGAAAAGCCTGTTTGGCGCAGGGCCTCGTAGAGGACGATGGCGGCGCTGTTGGAGAGGTTGAGAGCACTGATGCGGTAGTCGTCCGGGTCGACGAAGTTGCCGCAGATATCCTGTCGAAGGATGGCTTCGTGGCTGTCCTCGGTATGCCCGAGCGACTCCTCGTGGGCCTCCCAGGCGTCGGCGTTTTCGAGCGAGTCGCAATCGCGCAACATGGGGATGCGCTCGCAGCGCTCGGGCGCCGCGGCAAGCAGTGGCTCGGGAATCCCCGAACTCTCGCTGCCAAAGACCAAAAAGTCACCGTCGCGGTAGGTACTTTGCGCATAGGTGCGGCGCGCCTTTTTGGTCAGCAGATGCAGGCGTTCGTCGGCGGGGGAGAGGCCGTTGCGCGCAAGGAAATCCTCCCAGCCGGCATAGGTCGTCACGTCCAAATTTTGCCAGTAGCCCAGGCCGGCGCGACGCACCGTCTTGTCGTCGAGCGAAAACCCCAGCGGCTCCACCAGATGCAGGCGGGCGCCGGTAACCACGCAGGTGCGGCCGATATTGCCCGTATTGGCCGGAATCTCGGGCGCATACAGCACAATGTTGAACATGAATCTCCTTGGCTCAGAACGAAAAACCACCACGAAGGGCACCTTCGTGGTGGTTTGGCGGTTACGTAGGCGGAAAAATGCCCGCTTGGATAAATCTAGGCGCGGTGCCAGTCGGTCAGGCAGGCATCGAGGGAGGCGATGAGCGCATCCTTGTCCATGTGACGGCCGATGATGCACAGGCTCGTCATGCGGTCGCCCGTCTCGTCGTCCCAAATCTGCATGATCTCGGGGTTCTCGTCGATGATCTTCTGCTTCTCGCCCTCGGGCGCGGAGTCAACGAACAGACCGTTCTCCATCAGGCGCATTTGGTGGCCGGCCTGCTCGAACATGTAGCACATGTCCGGATCGCCGGTCTGCCACAGCGGACCCTTGACGCGGATGACCTCGTCGGGCCACTCCTGCTCAACAAAATCGGTGAACTTCTGCAGGTCAAACGGCTTGCGGCGCGAGTACACAAAGGTCTCGATGTCGTACTCGAGCACCTCGGGGTCGTCGTGCTCCTCGGGATGCTCCATGGCCTCGATCCAGGCGGCGGAGTTGTAGGCGCGCATAAAGTCGAAGCGGTCGGTGTCGAGCAGCTGCTCCATGGGGACCTCGCCGTTTTGGGCCTCGACAATCACGGCGTCCTTCTGCAGGCTGCGCACGATAGCCTTGAGCTCGGCGATCTGCTCAGGGCTCACGGTATCGGTCTTGTTGAGGATCAGCGTGGAGCAGAACTCGATTTGCTGGATGAGCAGGCTCTCGATGTCGTCCTCGTCGATATCCTCGGCCAACAGGTCGCGGCCGCCGTTGAACTCGTCGTACATGCGGGCGCAATCGACCACAGCCACGATGTTGTCGAGTGCAAGCTTGGGCTGGCCGCCCACCTTGGCCTCGTCGCAGAAGCTCGAGATGGTGTAGGCGATGGGGATAGGCTCGCAGATACCCGAGGCCTCGATGATGATGTAGTCGAACTTGCCCGAATCGGCGATGCCCTGCAGCTGGTTGGCAAGGTCGTCCGAAAGCGTGCAGCAGATGCAGCCGTTGGTGAGCGGGATGAGGTCGTCGGTCTCGGAAAGGCCGCCGTCGGCGATGAGGCTGGCGTCGACGTTGATCTCGCCGATATCGTTGACGATCACGGCGGCGCGGATGCCGCCGTCGTTAGCGAGGATGTGGTTGAGCAGTGTGGTCTTGCCGGCACCGAGGTATCCGGTAAGCATGATGATCTTCACGGGTTTGTTGGGCATGTGCCCTCCTTTGTTAGACATGGCTTACAGTTGAATCTTATGCCAAACGCCTGCTCTTATACCCACGCGCCGGCAAATAACACAGGCTACTCCCAGGCTCCCCATACATCGGGGCAATAACCGACGGTGGCCTTTTTGCCGTTGCGCACGATGGGCTCGGCTAGAACCTGCTGGTTCTCGAGCAACTTGTCGAAGCGCTGGCTAGGGGTGAGGTGCTGGATGAGCGCGAGCGTCTCCTCGTCCTTGGCCTTGGGGTTGAGCAGCTTGTCGATGCCGCCGACCGCCTGCATCACGCTCGTGAGCTCTCCTTTGCTCATCTCCTTTTCCTTAAGGTCGATAAACTGCACCTTGATGCGGCGCTCCTTAAAATAGCGCTGGGCCTTCTTGGTATCGAAGGACTTCTTGGTGCCAAAAATCTGGATATTCATGTTCCGCCGTTCTAACGAATGAAGTTGGTGCGCTCGCGATCGGCTTCGGGGGCTTCGATGCCGGCAGCCTGCCCTGCCTCGATACAATGCAGGAGCCAAGCCATGTTCTTGCCGATGTTGCGCATGGTGGCCAGGCCCTCGGCGTCCTGGGCGGCCTCGCCCGGCATGGCACCAAAGACGTTGTTCCAGTATGTGGAGGCCACCACGGGCATCTGGTTGATAGTGAAGTATTTGTTGAGTACATCGAAGGTGGTCGACGTGCCGCCGCGACGGGCGACGGCGACCGCGGCACCCGGCTTGTGCACAAAGGCCTTGCTGCCAGCATAGAATGCGCGGTCGAGAGCCGAGAGGATGCGTCCGCTGGGATGCGCATAGTAGACGGGGGAGCCAAAGACAAAGCCATCTGCCTGCTCGGCGGCAGCGATGAGCTCGTTCACCACGTCGTCGTCAAAGGTGCAGCGACCGCCAAGCTTGCCGCACTGACCGCAGCCGATGCAGTCGCGGATGGGCTTGGCGCCCAGTTGGAATACCTCGCTGTCGATGCCCTCGGCTTTAAGTTGCTCGGCGACTTCGGCGAGCGCGCGAGCGGTGTTGCCGTTTGCCTTGGGGCTGCCATTGACCAAAAGAACCTTCATCACAAACTCCCTCTGCTGTTGGTGACTTCTGCAGAGGATTATCGCACGATGGGGGAGGCGGTGCGGGCGTGGTGCTAATCCAGTTTGGTACCTGGCACCTGCACGGCTTTCCCGAGCAACACTTTGAGCTCGTTCAAAATGGAAACGGGCTGTCGGTCGACGGTATCCAGATGAAGCGTGGCCACGCGAAGGGGCGGCTGATATTCAAACGAGCCAAAGAGCACGGGAGAGCCCAGGAACCGCTCGATTTCCTTTGCGATCGCGTCGGTCTCTTCGGGATCGAATTCGTCGAAAAGCGCCACGAACATCGGTCCGGTCGAGCGGAACAGACGACCCTTACCGCGCGAACAATCCATGAGGCAGGCGGCGCTCTCCGCCAAAACGCGGTCGCCTGCATCAAAGCCAAAGCGGGCATTGACCTGAGCGATATCGTCGATTTTAATGGCGACCAAGCCCGCCTTGCGCGCGACGCGACGCATTTCGCCAATGGCGTTGACCAGGGCGTGGATGTCGCCCAGGCCGGTCACGGAATCGGTCGTATCTGCCAAGCTGCGGTTGATAATCATGCCCACGTACATGTTGGGCTCGGTATCGGTGCCGTCCAAGCGGTAGCCCGTGCAGTCGCAAAGCACGTATGCTTCGGTGGCATCCATCACGCGATACTGCATGTAGTGGAAGTGCCACGTACCGTTTATCACCATGTCGAGCTCGGCGCGTACGTTGTCGCGGTCCTCGGGGTGAACGCGGGCAAGCCACAAGTCGAGTGAGTTGTAGGGATGCTGGGAGGGCAGGTCAAAATCGCGTACGGCATTAACCGACCATTGTGATTCGCCCGTATCGAGATTGAGGATAAACGGATAGCGCGTCTCGGAGCTCATAGAGATCGCTTGGAATACGCGGTCGTTGCACGGAAGCTGCTCGGCAATTGGGTGTGGCGGCGCGTCATTGTCTTTCGGTTGCTGCACACGATGCATAAGCTTATAGCGATACATCTTGCGATCGGCATCCATCGTCATCTGGCGACGCGTGTCGCCGGCAAGTGGATTGACGCGCGAGCAGCCAAAGCTAAAGCTAGCGATCATGGGCGCCTTGCCACCTGAGCTCGCCTCGATCAGCCCGGCACGTACCTGCTCCAAGCGCTGCTCGAGTTCAGTCTCGTTTGCAGAGAGCGAGATAAGCACAAACTCGTCTCCACCGATACGGAACAGCATCTCATCGTGCTCCATGGTTTCGGAGAGCGTGCGACAGATGCTCAGAATATAGCGATTGCCTTCGGCGTGGCCAAACCTATCATTGCAATGCTTGAGATGGTCGATGTCAATATAGGCGCAGGTGAAGGGGTCGCCTTTGCGCCAGAGCTGCTCGACGTGACGGTCGAGTCCGCCACGGTTGTCCAAGTTGGTGAGCGGATCGATATAGGCGTTGCACTCAAGCAGCTGGCGCTCTTGTTGCAGGATGGCATGCGTCTTTTGCAGTTGCTCACCAACGGCGCGTAGCTCAGCAGGCAGCACGGAAACATCGAGTTCGGCGGTCGAGACACCATTCGCAAGTCGCTGAAGATAGGCAATAATCGATTGCTCGCCCAAGCGATATGACTCGTTCATGATGAATAACCTCCTTGGGCAGAACAACGGTTTGTATCATATCCCCAATTCGGTTTGAATTGGGGATATAAGTTAGCTAATGGAGACAAATGTCCCCTTCGGCGGTGGTGTTTTGCGCGCGAGCGTATCAGTTGTTTTTGCCACCATCGAGCAATGCCTCAAAATCATTCGCCGGCATGGGGCGGTAGTAGAGGAAGCCCTGAGCGTAGCGGGCGCCCATGTGGCGTAGTATGTTTGCCTGCTCATTTGTCTCGACGCCTTCGACCACGACGGGCAGATGGAGCGACTGCGCCATCTCGAGCATCGATGACACGATCTGCGCGCTGCGGCCTTGATCGCGGTCGGTGGGCACAAAGGTGCGGTCGAGCTTGATGACGTCGACGTTGACGTTCTTGAGCATCGCGAGCGTGGACTGGCCGGTGCCAAAATCGTCCATATAGGTCGAGAAGCCGCGGGTGTGCAGGTCGGCTGTCAGTTTGTCCACGGCCTCGGACTCCCCCGTATAAGCCGTCTCGGTGATCTCGATACGCATGAGCTCGGGCGGTAGGTTGTATTGGGCGGCGAGCGCCCCCATATGTTCGGCAACGTCGCAGGCAAGGATATCCACGCGCGACACATTAAGCGAGACCGGAACCACGCGAAGTCCTCGATCGATGCGCCCGCGCAGCCACGAGGCGACACCCTGCCAAATGTACTTGTCGAGTGTCACCACAAAGCCGCTTTCCTCGAGTGCGGGGATAAACGTTGCGGGCGAAATGAGAGAGCCGTCCTTGTCAATCCAGCGGGTGAGTGCTTCGGCGCCAATGATCTCGCCGGTTTCCATATCAACCTGGGGCTGCAGGTAGTAGGTGATGCGGTCGTTTGAGAGCGCATACTGGAACTCGGTGAGGGTGCGGTGAAACGCCACCTCGCGCTTGTATTCCTCGGGGCGAAAGACGGCGATGCGATCCTTAAAATCGTTTTTGGCGCGCCGATTGGTAAACATGGCCTTGGCCTGCGCGTCGATGGTGATTTCCTCGTTGGGGTCGATGGGGCAAACGCCCATGGACGGCCAGAAACCCACGCCGTCATCATGCTTGGCCACGGCGGCGCGAACGCGGTTATAGATTTGATGGACGGTGTTGTGCTCAAAGGGGATGAGAATGCAAAAGTCGTCTTGGCCCCAGTATCCTGCGACGCCCATCTCGGCATTCTCGATGTCTTTGAGGACCGTGCCCACATCGGCGAGCACGCGGTCGCCCTCGGCCTGTCCGTGCCATTCGTTGAACAGTCGCATATGACCCATGTCGACGGTGGCGATACACCAAGCGGCGTCGCGCCTTGTCTTAAGAAATGCGTTGGCACGCCGCATAAACTCGCTGGGTCGATAGAGGCCCGTGAGCGTATCGATGCGTTCGGCGACGGCGCTTTTACGCTCAATCTCGGGTATGGGGAGGCTGTCGTTGGGTGCAAGCCCGCCGGCGGCGCGAAGACGACGGTCGAGTTCGCCTAAAACAGCGGTCGCTTGATTGATTAAGCGCTCGTAAAAGGCCGGGACGACAAGACAGACGGGGGTAATGGTGTCGTTCGCGATTCGAACAGGAGCGAAAACGGCCTCTTTAAGATGATGGGTCAGTTGCTCGAATGCCTCGTGGTCCAGATCGTTGCTGAGCACGACGAACTGGGCGTTTCGCGAGCGGAAGACGCGACTTCTGCCGCGGGTGATCGATAGCATGCGGCCTGCGTATTCGGCGAGCATGTTGTCGACAGCCTCGGCCCCGTAGAGCTCGTTGAACTTTGCCGTGCCACAAACGCGGACCGCTATAAGCCCCGTCTCGCAACGGTCGCGACGGCAGGCATCGATAGCGTTGATCAGCATACGCTGCGTTCCGAGGCCCGTGGCGGCGTCGACGGTCTCGGCGAGTGAGTGGTTAACAAGTTCGCCGACATAGAGCGAGGGGGTATTTCCGTCGCCGTCGATGCGAAACCCGCGAGCGCGGCAGAGGACGTAGTCGCCCGCGGCATTGCGCATGCGGTACTGCATGACGCGGCGGTGTTTGGAGCCATTATAGATTTGGTCGATGTCGTTGATGTAGGCCTCAAGGTCATCGGGGTGGACGCGCGTTTTCCAGTAATCGTGGCAGTTGTCTACATGCTCAGAAGGAAGACCGAGATCGCGCAGGGCGCCTTGTGACCATAGGGTGCGATGTTTGTCCAAGTTCTCGATAAAGCAATAACGGCCTTCGTTGAGCATCGAAAAGGCGTCAAAAACGCGATCGCTTATTTCGAAGTCGTCGGTGTGGACTTGCGCGATATTGCGTCGATCAAGATGCATGGCATGGCGTAGCTTGTAGTCGTACATGCGATGGTCGGCATCGAGTGTCATGCGATTGGAGGCTTCACCCAGGGCGGGGTCGGCGTGCGACACTCCGTAGCTAAACGAGTGAGGCATCTCGGAATCGTTGTTTTTGAGTAGGACCGTTCGGCAGTGTTCCAGGCGCTCGGCGAGGTCGTCCTCGGTCGCAATCGTAGACAGGATGGCAAACTCGTCGCCGCCTATGCGAAACGCCGCCTCGTCCACTTTCATATACAGCTTGAGATAGAGACTTACCTGCAAGATATAGCGGTTGCCCTCGTCATGCCCAAAGACGTCGTTGCAGTGCTTAAGGTTATCGATGTCGATAAATGCCATGGTCACGGGCAGTTCCTGCTCCCAGATTTCCTCTAGGGAATGGGCAAAGCCGCCGCGGTTGCCAAGTCCGGTGAGCTGGTCGGTAAAGGCCGTCCTAATCAGATCATCCTGACGCTCGAGAAGGTCACGGACGGTCTTTTCGAGCGTTTCGGTGTAATTGCTGGCGGTGTCCATGTTGTAAGCGGCTTTCTGAGGTCGGGGCGGATGGCGTCGGGCGAGCTCGTAGTGTACACGCGTCGTTGCTCGGCGCCTTGCGTGTATCCAGGCCCCCGCCTTGCTGCGTTGTTGAGTTACTTTGCCGGCTAATGTTCGCTGTTGATAACAGCTGAGTAGTATAGACAACAGTGCACAATTATATATGGGCGCACATGCTGTGGGCGGCTATTATTCGCCAAACGGCAACGCCTGGGTGCGCATGAAAAATGCGACTGAGTCGATATATGTTGACGGGTATACTTGTCCCGTTTTAAAACGCAGGAACGGAGATGGTCACATGGCACAGCCGGATACGACGCGCACGGTGGGGCTTGCGCTCGAGGGAGGCGGCTACCGCGGTATGTATACGGCGGGCGTGCTCGACGTTTGGATGGAGCACGGTTTGACCTGCGACCATATGGTGGGTGTCTCGGCGGGCGCGGCGTTTGGCTACAATTTTAAATCGCGCCAGATTGGTCGTGCCATTCGCTACAACAAGGCCTATTGCGCCGATAAGCGCTATGCGGGTGTAGCAAGTTGGCTGCGAACCGGTGATATGTTCAATGCCGATTTTGCCTATCACGAGGTGCCCATCGAGCGCGATCCCATCGATTTGGAGACATATCGTGCCTGCTCCATGCGGTTTACGTGCGTGTGTACCGATATCGAGACGGGCAAGGCCGTCTACCATGACCTGCCTTATGGCGACGAGCGGGATATCGAGTGGATCCGGGCGTCGTCTGCTATTCCCGTGGCGACGCGCCCCGTTGCTATTGACGGGCATAAGTATCTGGATGGTGGCGTGGCTGATTCTATTCCCAGCGCATGGCTGTTTGCGCAGGGGTATGACCGCAATATCGTGGTGCTCACGCAGCCGGCGGGCTTTGTGAAGCAGCCCAACAGCGTGATGCCCATGCTGCGGCGCGTGTTCCGTCACTACCCGGAGTTTGTCGCAGCGCTTGAGCATCGGCATGAGGTCTACAATGCCACGCTCGATGACCTGGCACGTCGCGAGGCTGCCGGCGAAATCTTTGTGGTGCGGCCGAGCGAATCGGTGAAGGTGCCGTCGCTGTGCCGCGAACCGGATGAGCTCGAGCGCATCTACCAGGTCGGTCGCCGCGATGCGGAGGCGACTTTGCCGGCGTTGGAAGCGTATCTGGCGGGGTAGAGGCTGCAGCGGAAAGCGCATCCCGGAATGGGCGTTTGGAATGGGATGCGGTTTCCGCGAGAGGCCCGTGGCGGAAAGTTCATCCCGGAATATGCGTTCAGACTGGGATACAGTTTCCCACTGGCTCTCTATACGGAAAGCGCATCCCAGTTTGGACGTCCATTCTGGGATGCGCTTTCCGCTCTTGAAGATATGAGGCTGCGAATCAGCTGCTCGGCTTATGTCTATGCCTGCTGCCAGGTGTCGACGAGCTCCTTGGCCGCGGCGTGGGGGTCGTCGGCACTGCAGACGGCGCTCACCACGAAAAAGCCGTCGACGCCGGTGGCCTTGAGCTGCGGCAGGTCGGCCGTCTTGACGCCGCCGCCCACCACGATGGGCACGGGGCTTGCTGCGTGGAGTGCGGCCAGGTCCTCAAAGCTCTTGGTAATGATAGAGCCGTCGGCCGCGCGTCCGCAGTCGCGCTTGGTCTCGGTCTCGTGGAGCGGGCCGATGCCAAGATAGTCGACCAGGCTCATGTCGGCGGTTTTGACGTACTCGAGCATCTCCTCGCAGCGGGCCGAAAGGCCCACGATGGCATCGGGGCCCAAAAGTTTGCGGCAGACTTCGACGGGAATATCGCTCTGGCCCACGTGCACGCCGTCGACAGCAATGCCCTGCTCGCGCGCGGCGAGCACGCAGTCAAGGCGGTCATCGATTAACAGGGCGACCTGACCGGTCTTGCCGGCCTGAGCGATGGCCTGCGCGGCGTCGCCCGTCAGCGCAATGATCTCGCGGGCACTTGCCACCTTGGAGCGCACCTGAATGCAGGTAAAGCCGGCGTCGAGCGCCTGGGTCACTACATCGCCCACGGGGCGCCCGAGCGTGTTTTCGGGGCCGAGCACCAGATAGGCCGAGATATCAAGGTTGTCGCGGATACTCATCGTGTTTCCTCCTGCTTTTTGATCTGAGCTTCCATGCGCTCGAGCTTGCCGGTCATGGTGTCGGTAAATCCGGGTCGAATATCGGCTTTGAGCACGACTTCGGTGCGGATGCCCTTGCTTGCCAACACAAAGGTCGCGTCGCGCACGACCTGCATGACCTCGTCCCAGTCGCCCTCGATCTCGGTGAACATCGAGGTGGTGCGGTTGGGAAGGCCGCTCTCGCGAATGACGCGCACGACCTCGGCGACCTCGGCGGACAGCTCGTCGCCGGTGCCGCACGGGGCGATGGCCACGGCGACGAGTGTGTTCATGCCGGCATTGGTTGCGGGTTCGGACATGGCTTATGCCTCCTCGAGCTCGAGTCGGTTGTCGGCAATATCCTGGGCGGTTGCGCGGTAGAGCTCGTCGATAAAGGCGACCTTAAAGCTTGCCGGGGCATCGGCGACAGCGGCGGCACGCGTGCCGGCAACGTTGTAGACGGCGGTGCCGCAGACGGCTGCCGTAAACGGGTCGGCGGCGCAGGCATACACGGCCAGCACGCCGCCCTGCGAGCAGCCGCAACCGGTGATCTTGGACATGAGCGGGCTGCCGCCGTGGGACTTGGCCACGGTTATGCCGTCGGTGATTAGGTCGACTTCGCCCGAGACCACTATGGCGCCGCCGGTGTAGCGGGCGAGCGCCACGGCGGCATCGCGGGCGGCGTCGACCGTGTCGGTGGTATCGACACCGCGCACGCGGCTCAGATCAGCCGCCTCGCCCTCAAGACCCCACAGGCCGGCGAGCGCGATGATCTCGGAGGCGTTGCCGCGCACGATGGCGGGCTTGTACTGCTTGAGCTCGTTTACCAGCTGGGTGCGCAGGCTACCGATGCCCAGACCTACCGGATCGAGCACCCAGGGCTTGCCGGCGTCGTGTGCCGCCTTGGCCGCGCGGGGAATCGTCTGCTCGTAGATGGGGAAGAGCGTGCCCATGTTGAGATAGATGGCGCCGCCGCCGGCAACGAGCGCCTCGCCCTCGTCGGGCAGATAGACCATGGCGGCCGAACCGCCTACGGCGAGCTGCGCGTTGGCGACAAAGTCAATCGTCACCGTGTTGGTGATGGAGCCGGCCATTGGATTGGTGGCGCGAATCTCATCCACGGCCTTGACCACATTTTGCTTAAGCTGTTCCGAATCAATCACTGCACATGCCTCCTTGGCATAGAAAAGGGGCGCTGTGCATAGACAGCGCCCCTAAAAAGGCGGCATGCTCCCTACGCCAGCATTAACTGACAGGTTCAAAGGATTGGGCCCCATGCCCTCTCAGCCTTGTGGTTTGCACCGCCGGCACTCCCGCATCGAATCTGTTGTTCCCTATACTAGCGTACCTGCCAAAAAGGGACAGGTTTATTTTGGCGGGTAACAACTGGGACTTTGCGTTTTCCCAGATGAAACCTGCCGAAATAAACCTGTCCCTTTTTGGCAGGTCGGTACAATAGACGGGATTAAGAATGACCGAGGGGACCTTATGATTAAACTTGTGCTGACCGATATGGACGATACGCTGATTCCGGCCGGGCATGACGGCGCCAGCGACTACGCCATCGAGGGTATTCATGCCATGCAGGCGGCGGGTCTACACTTTGGCCCGGTTTCGGGTCGTCAGCCGTCCGCGATGGGCTGGATGTTCAAAAATCGTTCCGAGTGTTTTTCGACTGGCGCGTTCTGTAACGGCCAGGTGATGTTTGTCGGCGGCGAAGTAGTCGCCTCGCACGCAATCGACAACGATGCTCTGATGCGTTTGGCCGACTATCTGGAGCAAGAGACCGACGATACCTATCTAAAGGTCTACAGCCTGGGTGACGACTTTTGGGATAACGATGCCTATTGCGTGACGAGCGACCCCGAGCGCGTGCGTCGCGCCATGGAGTCGGGCGGCAACGCATGGCTCAAAGGCGAAGAGGCTCCGTGCCGTCCCGTTGTCGACGACGCGCCGGTGTTCAAGGCGAATATCTGGAGCGCCCGCTCGCGTGAGGAGCTCGCGGAGCTACGTGAGCGCGTTGCCGCTGAGGTACCGGAGCTCTCACTCGTGTTTCCCAACAATCGTGTGCGCCTGTTCGACATCCTTCCAGCAGGTTGGGACAAGGGTTGCGCCGCGCTGGAGCTGGCGCGCGCTTTGGACCTGACGCTCGACGAGGTGGCCGTATTCGGTGATTCCGATAACGATCTGCCCATGATCGATGCCGTTCCCAACTCCGTTGCAGTCGCCAATGCCAACGAGGCCGTCACGGCTGCCGCACGCTGGCATATCGGCGCTGCAGCAGACGATGCAGTTGCCGGGGCTCTGCATCAGATTGCTGCCTGTGCGGCAACAGGGGAGATGCCGCCGTTTATGCGTCAAGTGAGCACGACGGGTTTCGACGTCACGAACGTCTAGGGAGGGCGCTATGAAGCTTCAGCAGCTCAGATATGTCGTCAAAGTTGCCGAATGCGGCAGCATCACCGAGGCCTCGCGCCGACTCTTTGTGTCGCAGCCTTCGATTACCGCATCGATTCGTGATCTCGAAAACGAGATGGGTGTGCACATCTTTGAGCGCACCAACAAGGGTGTCATTGTGTCCGAGGAGGGCGAGACCTTCTTGGGCTACGCGCGACAGGTGCTCGACCAGGCCGATCTGCTCGAAGGCAAGTACAAGGGCGCGTCCGAGCAAGTGCCGCACTTTAGTGTGAGCTGCCAGCATTATTCCTTTGCCGTTAATGCGTTTGTCGATGTGATCCGCGAGTTCGATGCCGCGCGCTACGACTTTACCCTGCGCGAGGAGCAGACTCACGAGATTATCGAGGACGTCGCGCACATGAAAAGCGAGCTGGGCATCTTGTACCTGTCCGAGCACAATCGCGAGGTCATCGAGCGCATGCTGGCGGCCAACGAGCTCGTGTTCGAAGGGCTCTTCTGTGCCACGCCGCATGTCTTCGTGTGCGCCGACCATCCGCTGGCGGGCCGCTCCAGCGTGACGCTCGAGGACCTGGAGGACTATCCCTTCCTGTCCTACGAGCAGGGCAGCTACAACTCGTTTTACTATTCCGAGGAACTGACTTCGACGTTTGAGCGCCGCAAGAATATCCGTGTGCGCGACCGTGCGACGTTGTTCAACCTTGCCATGGGCCTCAACGGCTACACGGTATGCTCAGGCGTGATCAGTCACGAGCTCAACGGTCCCGGCATCATCTCGATTCCGCTCGATGTAGACGAGT
This sequence comes from Collinsella sp., assembly GCA_019425005.1. Classification (GTDB taxonomy): domain Bacteria; phylum Actinomycetota; class Coriobacteriia; order Coriobacteriales; family Coriobacteriaceae; genus Collinsella. The sequence continues at coordinate 6,972 of JAHYYK010000027.1, read as the reverse complement.
ACATGGAGATCGGCATCATCACGCGCAAGAACACGACACTCACGCGCTACGGCCAAGCCTATATCGACGCGATCCGCCAGCATATTTAGCCTTTTGAGCGGCGCCGCATTTAAACTTGGCACCGTTCGATTTACCGCGTACGTCCCAGGATGAGGCTGTATTTCGAGCCACATGTCCCATTAACCGTTGCCCCCTCGCATTACCATCAAAGTGAGCCGCTATGCGAGGGGAGGTCGCCGTGGATCGGATATATACCGACAGCTGGCGTTTCCCCATGCCGCTTATGTGCACGGCATTCGAGCCAGGAACGCTCGACAAAACCCTCGACGTGATGCTCAAAGATGACTATGGCGTTATCGCACGTGCCGAGGCGCACTACTATCGCGGTTGCCCCGATGAGGCACGACGCCTAGCGGAGCCGTACTTGCTATCGGATGACCTTTCGCTCCGTCTTTCGGCATGCCTGTTGTGCGCCTATGCAAATCTGTCACTGAATCGCGCATTGGCGGCGCGCCGCTGCCTTGCGTATCTCAAGGAAACAGGGAAGGGTCAAAGTGCGACAAGGGATCCACGCGCCCAGGCCTCATATATGCTGCTTGCGGCGAGCGCCTGTGTGCTGCTGCATTTTCCCTCGCCGGTGTCACGCGGCAAATTCGATTTGTATGCATCACTGCTGCCCGAGGGGCTGCGCCTGTTTGCAACCTATGCGCTGGCGCACCGTGCCTACCTCGACGGCGATTACGGGCGCTGCGTGGGTATGGCGGAGAACGCCTTGTCGATGAAGCAGGAGAGCTATCCCGTCCCTGAGGTCTTCTTGCACCTGATTGCCGCCGTTGGGTGGATTAACCAGCGCGAAGCTGACCGCGCGAACGCTCATTTTATGCGTGCCTGGCAGATTGCACAGCCCGATGGCCTGATTGAAATCGTCGGAGAGCATCACGGGCTTTTGCAGGGCGTGTTGGAGTCATGCCTAAAGAAGGGCCATCCGCAGGAGTTCGCGGAGATCATCAAAGTTACCGAGCGGTTTAGTCGCGGTTGGCGTCGTGTGCATAATCCGGGGACGGGCGCCACCGTTGCCGAGAGCCTGACCACGACGGAGTTCGCCATCGCTATGCTGGCCTGTCGCGGCTGGACCAACGATGAGATTGCCGCTCACATGGGTATCTCGCGTGGCACGGTAAAGAATCGCCTGTCGAACACCTACGCCAAGCTGGGCATAACGAGTCGCGCCGCGCTGAAGCAGTTTGTATTGCTGTAGGCGGCTGGGCGGGTGCGCCTGTTTTGGACGAATAATTGAAGCGGGGTCGTTCAAACGAGGCGCGGCCGCCGGTGGGAGGTCCGGCGGCCGCTTACCATGGGACGGTGCGCGCCCGAATTGATCGAGCGTCACGAGACTTGGAGTTACGAGCGCTTGCGACTGGTAAAGATGCCGGCGACGACGGCTGCCACGCCTGTGATGGCAGCGGCGACGGCGCCCATGGCGGAAGCGTCACCCGTGGCCGCGAGCGTGCCCTTGGTGTCGACATGCTTGATGGTCGCGGCGGCGGTCGTTATCTTAGGCTTCGACTCGGGCTTCGCCGGGGGCGTATCCACCGGAACGATGACGGCGCGCTTGGCGATGGCGTCGCTGTCCAGATCCGTGATGACATCATTGGCGGTGCCGATCGTCTGGCCGCGCTGGTAGGGGGCATCGACGGGATTGGTGTCAACGAAGCGCACGTCGCAAATGCGTCCACCGTTAGGTGTTTCGATAATGCTGTCGACGATATTGATCGTTCCGGCAATGCTGCCGTCTGCACTATTCACCACGGCCAAGATGGCGGCGGTGTCGCCCTCTGCTGTTACGCGGCTGCGTGTGATGGAGATGGTTGCAGGCGTTAGGCCATCCTCGGTGAGAGCGAAGATGCCATACGTACGAGCGTTCACGTCTGGGTCAACTACGACAATGTCGCCATTGCCGATGGGCGGTAGGGGCTGGTTGCCTCCATCGTGGTTGATGTAGTGGGCAATGGCCTCGACGGTCGAGTCGCTGATAAAGATGCGCCCGCCGGGGCTGTCGGTGTCGTGATTGTACGAGTAGATTCCTGAGGCGTTTTCACCCTCGGCATAAGCGTGAACGAATGAGCCGTTTTTAATGGTGATGTCGCCCTCGTCGGTGAAGATGGCGGTGGGGCTATCTTCGCGCGTTGGGTATGCATACGCTCGTACGGTCGCCGCATCAATGGTCAGGCCATCGAAGGCATATATGCCGCTGCCGAATCCCTGAGCGGTTAGCGTGCTGTTGGATACCGTGAGGGTTTCTTCGGCGACGATGCCGCAGTCCTGCTCGGAGCGTGCGTCGACTGTGCCGCCGCCGGTTATGGTTATGTCGCCGTCGGCAAGGATGCCCTCGGCGCCCGCGCCCTTGGCGGTGACAGTTCCTGTTCCGCTGATCGTCATATCGCCCTCGGAATACAAGGCGTTGCCTTCTGCTGTTGCCGTCAGGGTGCCCGTTCCGGAGATGTTGAGCTCGGCGCCCTCATTGGCACCGTCCACAACGGAAATGCCGTCGCCTTCGTCATTGGCAACCGTATTGTTGCCCTCGTAGCTCACGTTGAGCTTGCCGTAGGCAGCGATGCCTCCGCCGTTATAACCATTGAGTGTCATGTCGTCGGCGCCGTCCCAGGCCCACGTGCTGCCGTCGCCAGCTGCGGTGCCGGCGTTATAGATGTTGCCGTCGACCTCGACCCGCTCCGCCGCAAACGAAATGCTCGGCATGAGCAGCGAGCTCACAGTAAGTGCACAGGTCAGGCCGCAAACGATGCGGCGGGTCACGCGGCGCCAGCTGCCACAGGTGAGAACGGTGCGCTGACGCACGGGGGTCTCGGCGTAATGGAGTCCTGTAGTGCGATCGGTGCGGCGCGTGGGGGTCGTAAACGTGGTCATGGTCGCTCCTATCTCTCGCGTGGCCTTGTGCGGTCACCACTAAGCGTATGGTCGATAGGGCAGAGCTGCTAGTGCCATATGGGCACGAAAATGGCTATTTGCACTGGCGGATATGGGATGGCTTGGCTCGACGATTCGTTGGTGTGAATATAGAAGTTTCCTATATCAAACTGTTATAAACGTATATTTTACGATGGCCATATGAGCGCTCATACTCTGTCCCGGTAAAGCAACCAATGCAAAGGGAGATATCTATGAGCACTTCGATTCAACCGAACGCGCCGTTTCGTGCCGATATCGTCGGCAGCTTTCTTCGTCCGCAGGCCGTGAAGGACGCCCGTGCCGCCTACGCCGCGGGTACGCTCGATGACGACGGCCTTAAGGCCGTCGAGGACGAGGCCATTCGCGATTTGGTGGCTAAGCAAAAGGCCGCCGGCCTACAGGTCATCACCGATGGTGAGTTTCGCCGCAGCTACTGGCACCTCGATTTTATGTGGGGGCTGAACGGCGTCGAGCGTCGCACCTCGCGTACGGGCTATATGTTCCACGATGAGGAGACCACCGCCGACACCGCCGTGGTAACCGGCCCCATTAGCGGCGAGAACCATCCATTCGTCGAGCACTTTAAATTTGTCAAGGCGCTCGAGGGGGAGGGCCAGGTCGCGCGGCAAACCATTCCGGCGCCAATCCAGACGTTCTCCGAAGTCACACTCGACCGCTGCGATGGCCAGCAGGAGAGCCTGCGCGCTGTCTACAAGACAGATGAGGAACTTGCCGACGCCATTGCAGCCGCTTATCGCACGGTGATCGCCGACCTGTACGCAGCAGGCTGCCGCAACATCCAGTTTGATGACTGCACCTGGGGCATCTATTGCGATACCGACTTTGTGTCCAAGACCGGAATGAGCCCGGTTGATCTGCAAAAGGTGAGTGAGCTGGGCGTGGCGCTCAACAACGCCGCCATCGAGGGCAAGCCCGACGACCTGGTCATTAACACGCACGTGTGCCGTGGTAACTACCACTCTACCTATGCCTTTGAGGGCGGTTACGATCCCATCGCGCCGTACCTGTTTGCGCATGAGAATGTCGATGCGTTCTATCTGGAGTTCGACACGCCGCGCGCCGGCGGTTTTGAGCCGCTCAAGTACGTTGCCCCGGGCAAGAAGGTCGTGTTGGGCCTGGTGACCACCAAGGCGGCAGAGCTCGAGAACGAGGATATTATCGTCGAGCGCATCCGCGAGGCCGCAAAGTACGTGCCGCTCGAGAATCTGTATCTGTCGCCCCAGTGCGGCTTTGCCAGCTGCGAGATTGGCAACAAGCTGACCGAGGACGAGCAATGGGCAAAGATCGCGCTGGTCAAGCGCGTTGCCAAGCGCGTTTGGAAATAGCGGTAACGTTCGCAGGTGACGGCGCGTGCGAGACATGGCGTATCGCGTACAATGGTTCAGATCGTATCGTTCGGGCAGGTTATCCAATATGCCCGATCGCCCTTCCATTCGAAAGGACATCCATGTCCCAATCCTCGACGCCCGCCGTCACCGATGCCATCTACGATGCATCGTCGCTTGGCCGCCCGCGCATGTTCCTGCTCGGTCTGCAGCACCTGTTTGCCATGTTTGGCGCCACCGTGCTGGTGCCCGTGCTCACCGGTCTCTCGGTTTCGGCGACGCTTTTGTTTGCCGGCTTGGGTACGCTGCTGTTCCACTTCTTGTCGCGCGGTAAGGTGCCGGCATTTTTGGGCTCATCGTTTGCCTTTATTGCCGGTTATGCCGCAATCGCGCCCAACCGCGAGACTGAGCTTTTGCCCTACGCCTGCCTGGGCGTAGCCTGCGCCGGTCTGCTCTATCCGGTGCTGGCGGCGCTCTTCCGCGCGTTTGGCGCCAAGCGCGTTATGCGCTTCTTCCCGCCGGTGGTGACTGGCCCTATCGTCATTTCCATCGGCTTGATTCTGGCGAGCTCCGCTATTGCCAACTGCCAGACCAACTGGTTTGTGGCTGTTATTGCCGTTGCCGTTATCGTGATCTGCAACATCTGGGGCCGCGGCATGGTCAAGATTGTGCCGATTTTGCTGGGCGTTGTGGTGAGCTATGCCGTTGCGACTGCGCTGGGCGAGGTCGATTTTTCGGGCGTCGCGGCCGCTCCCTGGGTTGGCTTGCCCGTCGTGTGGGACAACACCGTGTTTGCGCTCTTTGGCCCGCAGTTCGATAGCGGTCTTGCCACGACGGCCATCATCACCATCATGCCGCTGGCTTTCGCGACCATGATCGAGCATATCGGCGATATCTCTGCTATCGGTTCGACTTGCGAGCGCAACTACATTGCCGATCCCGGTCTGCATCGCACGCTGCTCGGCGACGGCCTTGCCACGATTCTGGCTTCGCTCTTTGGCGCTCCGGCCAACACTACGTATGGTGAGAACACCGGCGTGCTCGCCCTGACGCGCGTGTTCGACCCGCGCGTAATTCGAATTGCCGCGTGTTGCGCCATCGTGCTTTCGTTCTGCCCCAAGTTCGCGGCTGTCATTGCGGCCATGCCGGCGTGTGTGATCGGCGGTGTGTCGCTCGTGCTCTACGGCATGATCAGCGCTGTGGGCGTCCGCAACCTCATCGAGAACCAGGTCGATTTCCAGAACAACCGCAACGTGCTGGTTGCCGCGCTGGTGCTCGTGCTTTCGCTCGGCATCGCGTACAGCACCGCCGGCGCCATCGTGTTGGAGCTGGGCGGCGTGACCATTTCGCTGTCCGGCATTGCCGTGGGCTCACTGATGGGCATTGTGCTCAACGCCATCCTGCCGGGTAACGACTTTGAGTTTGATGTCTCCGAGCTTGAGGAGGCTGCTGAGTAGCAGCTGCGTTCAGCTAAAACAAGATATGGTGCCCATGCGTATATGCGTGTGGGCACCATTTTTAATGTGTCAGTATCCAGTGGATGCCGCGGGCCATGCGTAAGTCGGTTTGGGCAAAGTGATTGCCGGGGTTGAGCTCCAGCGTTGTTGGAATGCCGCGCTCGACGAGCAACGCTTCCATCGCGCGTGTGTCGTCGAGTACATGCCGCATCATGCGGTTGGGCGTCTTGGTTTCCTTTTTGCCGAGTGACAGGTAGACGGCTTGCGGGCTGCCGGCAAAAGGGGCCGTGCTGGCACGGTCGACAAAGTCGGGAAACCATAGCGACCCCGATGCGCTCGCGGCGCGGTCAAAGGCGTCGGTTTGCCAGAGGGACCAGAGTGCGAAGAGGCCCGCGAGCGAGTAACCGGCAATGCCGCGCCGGGTGGGCGGCTGAGGAAGCGACGACTCGACCTGGGGGATTATCTGATTCAGCAGCTCATCAAGAAAATCGGCAGCTTGGCCGCCGAAAGGCTCGGCATCGCGTACGGTCCCGTCGCATGCCCAGGGGCTCAGCTCGCGATTCCAATCGAGCCCGCCAATGGTGACGAGGGCGAATGGCGGACAGTCGAGCTCTCGGCAACACTTATAAACCTCGCTGCCGTCGCCCACGACCACAGGAAGGTAGATGACAGGCGCGCTTTCCGTATGATTCGAATAAACGGTTATCTGCTTTTGATGCGCTTCCATGACGGGCTTCTCTCAGTGTTGTGATATCGGCAGCCCCAATTGTCGCACGCCAGCGTATGCCGGTTGGGCTAGACCAAAGACAATCTCGTGCATCCCCTGCGGACGCATATGGAAAACGCCACCGCTGGAGGGGAGCTCGGCGGTGGCGTTGTTAAACGGTGCTGGGGCTCGGGGCCTTCGCGGGAGCTGCCATGTGCGCAGAGGCGTCTAAGAACGCTTACGGCTCGCCATGGTGCCTGCGGCGATAGCGGCTGTTCCCGCAAGGACGGTTGCCACGATGGCCGCACCCGAGGTGTCGCCGGTTGCCGCGAGCACGCCGGTAGTCTTGGCTTTCGTGGTTGAAGCCGCAACGGCCTTGGTCGGCTTTGAGCCCTCAGGCTTGGGGTTCTGCTTGGACTCCGCGGGCTTGCTTTCTGCGGGCTTGGTCTCGTCGGGCTTGGGGTCTTCCGGCTTGGCTACCTCGGGAGGTGCGATG